>NZ_CP128361.1:3678120-3984630 GCF_030345075.1 Solwaraspora sp. WMMA2065 | reverse complement strand
AGAACGCTGCCGTCATCATCAAGGACGGTGGGGACCCGCGCGGTACCCGCATCTTCGGCCCGGTCGGGCGTGAGCTGCGGGACAAGCGGTTCATGAAGATCATTTCTTTGGCGCCGGAGGTGCTGTGACCGTGAAGGTGAAGAAGGGCGACACGGTCGTCGTCATCGCCGGTAAGGACAAGGGTGCCAAGGGCAAGGTCATCGCGGCCTACCCGCGGCAGGACAAGGTCCTCGTCGAAGGCGTGAACCGGATCAAGAAGCACACCCGCATCCAGACCACCCAGCGCGGCGGGCAGACCGGTGGCATCGTCACCCAGGAAGCTCCGATCCACGTCTCGAACGTGCAGGTGCTCGACTCCGACGGCAAGCCGACCCGGGTCGGTTACCGGTTCGACGACAGCGGCCAGAAGGTGCGGATCGCGCGTAGCAACGGTAAGGACCTGTGATGACCACCGCTACCCAGACCAGGCCGGCGCCGCGCCTCAAGCAGCGGTACCGCGAGGAGACCATCGCGCAACTGCGTGAGCAGTTCCAGTACGCGAACCCGATGCAGGTTCCGGGGCTCGTCAAGATCGTCGTGAACATGGGTGTCGGCGAGGCCGCTCGGGACGCCAAGCTGATCGACGGTGCCATGCGTGACCTGGCCACCATTACCGGCCAGAAGCCGCAGGTGCGGCGGGCAACCAAGTCGATCGCGCAGTTCAAGCTCCGTGAGGGGATGCCGATCGGCGCGAAGGTCACCCTGCGCGGTGACCGGATGTGGGAGTTCCTGGACCGGCTGCTGTCCATCGCGCTGCCCCGAATCCGGGACTTCCGCGGGCTGGACGGTCGCAAGCTCGACGGCAACGGCAACTACACGTTCGGGCTTACCGAGCAGTCGGTGTTCCACGAGATCGACCAGGACCGGATCGACCGCACCCGGGGCATGGACATCACGGTGGTCACCACCGCCAAGACCGACGACGAGGGCCGGGCGCTGCTCAAGCTCCTGGGCTTCCCGTTCAAGGAGAACTGAGCTATGGCCAAGAAGGCGCTGATCATCAAGGCCGCCGCGAAGCCGAAGTTCTCGGTGCGCGCGTACACCCGTTGCCAGCGGTGCGGGCGGCCCAAGGCGGTCTACCGCAAGTTCGGCCTCTGCCGGGTCTGCATCCGGGAGATGGCGCACCGCGGTGAGCTGCCCGGTGTGTCGAAGGCTTCCTGGTAACCCCACCTTGACAGGTCTTCGCCGTAGGCCCGGTGGTACAGCCACCGGGAACCCCGGCGAGAAAGGTTGACGAGACCCATGACGATGACCGACCCGATCGCAGACATGCTGACCCGTCTGCGCAACGCCAACCAGGCGTACCACGACCGGGTGACGATGCCGTACTCGAAGGTCAAGGCGAACATCGCCGAGGTCCTCAAGGCCGAGGGATACATCTCGACCTGGCAGGTCGAGGACCCTGCGGAGGGTGCCGTCGGCCGGCGGCTGGTGGTCGATTTGAAGTACGGCCAGAACCGGGAGCGCAGCCTCGCCGGGATCAAGCGCGTGTCCAAGCCGGGTCTGCGGGTGTACGCCAAGTCGGATGAGCTGCCCCGAGTGCTCGGCGGCCTGGGCGTGGCGATCATTTCGACGTCCCAGGGGCTGCTCACCGACCGGCAGGCCCGTAAGCGGAGCGTGGGCGGGGAAGTCCTCGCCTTCGTCTGGTAATCGGGAGACTGGTAACAATGTCGCGTATTGGACGTAAGTCGATCCCGGTACCGGCCGGCGTCGATGTCAAGATCGATGGCCAGACCGTCACGGTCAAGGGCCCCAAGGGCGAGCTGTCGCACGTCCTGCCCGAGTCGATCACCGTTGAGCGGACCGAGGACGGTCAGCTCCAGATCAACCGGGCCAACGACGAGCGCCAGGCCAAGGAACTGCACGGGCTGAGCCGTACCCTGGTGTCGAACATGGTCATCGGGGTGACCGACGGTTACCGCAAGACCCTGGAGATCGCGGGTACGGGTTACCGGGTCACCGCCAAGGGCAAGGACCTGGAGTTCGCTCTCGGGTTCTCGCACCCGGTGCTGGTGCCGGCCCCGGAGGGGATCACCTTCACCGTGGAGCGGCCGACGCTGTTCCACGTGGCCGGGATCAACAAGTGGCAGGTCGGTGAGGTCGCCGCCAACATCCGGAAGATCCGCCCGCCGGAGCCGTACAAGGGCAAGGGCGTGAAATACCAGGGCGAGGTCATCCGCCGCAAGGCCGGAAAGGCAGGTAAGAAGTGAGCGCGAGGAGCGAGCTTGCGAGCCCCGCAGTCGCGAACGGAGGCGGGTTCCGATGAGCGCCACACTGTTGAAGCGTCGGGCGGGCGGCAGCGTCTCCGCGCGGCGTGCCATCGGGCGGGCGCGCCGGCACTTCCGGGTGCGCAAGAACCTCAGTGGGACCGCGCAGCGGCCGCGCCTGGTGGTCACCCGTTCCCTGAAGCACATGGTCGCCCAGATCGTCGACGACACCAAGGGTCACACCCTGGCGTCCGCGTCGACCATGGACGCGTCGCTGCGGGGTACCGCGGGTGCCAAGAGCGAACTGGCCGGCAAGGTGGGCGAGCTGCTCGCCGAGCGGGCCAAGGCGGCAGGTATCTCCAAGGTCGTGTTCGACCGTGGGGGCAACCGGTACGCGGGGCGGATCGCCGCGCTGGCCGACGCTGCCCGCGAAGCCGGACTCGAGTTCTAGCGGCCGTCTGATGCCTGTCCAGACGCAAATCGAAGCAAACCCCGTCACGAGTAGGAAGGAAGGCTGCTGATGCCAGGTCAACAGCGTCGTGGCGGCGGGTCCGGTGGCAACGAAGGTGGTCGCCGCGACAACCGCCGTGAGGGCGGTCGCGGCAACGCGCCCGTCGAGAAGACCCCACACCTGGAGCGCGTCGTCGCGATCAACCGGGTCGCCAAGGTCGTGAAGGGCGGTCGGCGTTTCAGCTTCACCGCCCTGGTGATCGTGGGCGACGGCGACGGCACGGTCGGCGTGGGTTACGGCAAGGCCAAGGAGGTGCCGGCGGCGATCGCCAAGGGCGTCGAGGAGGCCAAGAAGCACTTCTTCAAGGTGCCCCGGATCGCCGCGTCGATCCCGCACCCGGTGCAGGGCGAGGACGCCGCCGGCGTGGTCCTGTTGAAGCCGGCGAGTGCCGGTACGGGTGTGATCGCCGGTGGCCCGGTGCGTGCGGTGCTGGAGTGCGCGGGCATCCACGACGTGCTCTCCAAGAGCCTCGGCTCGTCGAACCCGATCAACATCGTGCACGCCACGGTCGCCGCGCTGAAGAGCCTGGAGTCGCCGGAGGCGGTCGCCACCCGGCGTGGCCTGCCGGTCGAGGACGTGGCCCCAGCCGCGATGCTCGCGTCCCGCGCGGGCGCAGGGGCGTGACAGCGAAGATGAACGGAGGGCGGCTGTGATGGCACGTCTGAAGGTGACCCAGGTCCGGTCCGGGATCGGGACCAAGCGCAACCAGCGGGAGTCGCTGCGGTCGCTCGGTCTCAAGCGGATCAACGACGTGGTGGTCAAGGAGGACCGGCCCGAGATTCGGGGCATGATCTTCACCGTGAACCACCTCGTGAAGGTCGAGGAGGTCGAGTAATGGCGATCAAGGTCCACCACCTCCGGCCGGCGCCGGGGGCCAAGACCGCGAAGACCCGGGTGGGCCGCGGTGAGGGCTCCAAGGGCAAGACCGCCGGTCGGGGCACCAAGGGCTCCAAGGCCCGCAAGAACATCCCGGCGGCGTTCGAGGGTGGGCAGATGCCCATCCACATGCGTCTGCCGAAGCTGAAGGGCTTCAAGAACCGGTTCAAGGTCGTCTACCAGGTGGTCAACCTGGACCGGTTGGCGGAGCTCTTCCCGAACGGTGGTGAGGTCGGTCCGCAGCAGTTGGCCGAGTCCGGCGCGGTCCGTAAGGGCCAGCCGGTCAAGGTGCTGGGCAGCGGCGACCTCGGTGGTGTGTCTCTCCAGGTGTCGGCGCACGCGTTCAGCGGGTCGGCCAAGGAGAAGATCACCGCAGCTGGCGGCTCGGTCACCGAGCTCTGAACACCCAGCTTGGACGTGGCGCTCGCTCAGTTGTCCGCGACTGACGGGCGCCACGGCCTACTGGTGAAGCCTCCGTCCCGTTAATATCGGGACCGGTGTATGTTCTAGGGCACGCCTGCCCAGACCGACGCCGGACTGTTAGAGTCCGATGCCAGCCATGGATATCGGGCGCTCCGCACCCACCCGACCCGCCAGAACATCCGGCGGCCGCCTCGCGCAGGAGGAAGAAGTTGCTCTCCGCCTTTCTCAGTGCGTTCCGCACGCCTGACCTGCGCAAGAAGCTGCTGTTCACGGTCTTCATCGTCGCGATCTACCGGCTCGGCGCCACGCTGCCGAGCCCAGGCGTGTCGTACGGCAACGTGCAGCAGTGCATCACCGCCATGGAGTCCGGGGACTCCAGCGGGGTCTTCACCCTGCTGAACCTCTTCTCCGGCGGTGCGTTGCTGTCCCTGTCCGTCTTCGCGCTGGGCATCATGCCCTACATCACCGCGTCGATCATCCTGCAGCTGCTCACCGTGGTGATTCCACGGTTGGAGCAGCTCCGCAAGGAGGGGCAGTCCGGCCAGGCCAAGATCACCCAGTACACCCGTTACCTGACCCTGGGCCTGGGCATCCTGCAGGCCTCGGCGTTCGTTGCGCTGGCCCGATCCGGGCAGCTGTTCAACAACATGTGCGACCAGTGGCCGATCATCCCCGACGGGACCGGCCTACCGACCTGGCTGACGCTCAGCGTGCTGGTCATCACGATGACCGCCGGCACCGGCATGGTGATGTGGCTCGGCGAGCTGATCACCGACCGGGGCGTCGGCAACGGCATGTCGGTGCTGATCTTCACCTCGATCGCGGCGCGACTGCCCAGCGAGGGGTGGGCGATCAAGAACACCCACGGCTGGGGCATGTTCGGCCTGGTGATCGTGCTGGTCCTGGTGGTCATCACCGCGGTGGTCTTCATCGAGCAGGCGCAGCGCCGGATCCCGGTGCAGTACGCCAAGCGGATGATCGGCCGGCGGATGTACGGCGGCACCTCGACCTACATCCCGTTGAAGGTCAACCAGGCCGGTGTCATCCCGGTGATCTTCGCCTCGTCGGTGCTCTACCTGCCGCAGCTCGGGCTGCAGTTCTTCGATCCGAACGACCCTGGTCAGGTCCAGGCGTGGATCCAGAACAACCTGGCGAACCCGACCAGCCCGATCTACATCGTCACGTACTTCTTTATGATCATCTTCTTCACGTACTTCTACGTGTCGATCACGTTCAACCCGACCGAGGTCGCGGAGAACATGAAGAAGTACGGTGGCTTCGTGCCCGGCATCCGGCCGGGCCGGCCCACGGCCGAGTACCTCGACTTCATCCTCAGCCGGATCACCCTCCCCGGTGCGCTCTACCTCGGCCTCATCTCCGTCCTGCCGAACTTCTTCTTCATCTGGCTGGACAGCGACCAGTACGTGAACTTCCCGTTCGGTGGCACCGCCGTGCTCATCATGGTCGGTGTCGGTCTGGAAACCGTGAAGCAGATCGAGAGCCAACTCATGCAGCGCAACTACGAAGGGTTCCTCCGGTAGATGAGGCTGGTACTGGTCGGTCCCCCCGGGGCGGGGAAGGGGACCCAGGCCGAGTTCATCGCCGCTCACCTGGTCGTGCCCAAAATCTCGACCGGGGACATCTTCCGGGCCAACGTCTCCCAGGGCACGCCACTGGGTGTCGAGGCCAGGCGATACATGGACGCCGGCAAGCTGGTTCCGGACGAGGTGACCATCAACATGGTCCGGGACCGGCTGGCCGAGCCGGACGCCGCCGAAGGCTTCCTGCTCGACGGCTTCCCGCGAACCACTCCGCAGGCAGCCGCGCTGGACAAGCTGCTGGCCGACCTCGGCACCGCGCTTGATCTGGTGCTGGAGCTGGTCGTCGACGACGACGAGGTGATCCGGCGGCTGTCCGGCCGGCGTACCTGTCGGGGCTGTGGCAAGATCTGGCACGTCGAGTTCGACGCGCCGGCGACCGAGGGCCGCTGTGACCGGTGCGGTGCCGAGCTGTTCCAGCGCGACGACGACAAGCCGGAGACCATTGCCCAGCGCCTGGTGGAGTACGCCGACAAGACCGCGCCGCTGGTCGACTTCTACGGGGCCCAGGGCAAGCTGGTCGGGATCGACGCCACCGGGCCGGTCGAGGACGTCACCGTACGCGCGATCGACGCCCTGCGTTCGTACGGCGGGTAGCGCCCGATGCGCCGCCAGCAGCTGGACATCCAGCTGAAGACTCCGGAGCAGATCGACCGGATGCGGGCCGCCGGTCTGGTGGTCGCTGACGCACTGGCCCGGATGCGGGCGGCGATCGCCCCCGGCGTCTCCACCGCCGATCTGGACGCCATCGCCGCTGCGACGATCCGCGACGCCGGTGCGGTTCCGTCGTTCAAGGGCTACCACGGCTACCCGGCGACCATCTGCTCCTCGGTCAACGAGCAGGTGGTGCACGCGATCCCGGCCGCCGGGCAGGTGCTGCGCGACGGCGACGTCATCTCGGTCGACTGCGGTGCGGTGCTGGATGGCTGGCACGGCGACGCGGCCTTCACCGCGCCGGTCGGGGAGGTGCGTCCGGAACTGCTGCGGATGATCACGGTCGCCGAGGACGCGCTGTGGGCCGGAATCGCCGCTGCGGCGCGCGGTGCGGTCAGCGGCCGTGGCCGGCTCACCGACATCTCGTACGCGGTGGAGCGGGCGATCCGGGCGGGCGGCCGGTACGGCATCGTCGAGGGCTACGGCGGCCACGGGATCGGCACCGAGATGCACCAGGACCCGCACGTGCTCAACTACGGCCGGCCGGGTAAGGGCCCGCGCCTGGTCCCGGGGATGGCGCTGGCCATCGAGCCGATGATCACCGAGGGGTCGGCCCGCACCGACGAGCTGGCCGACGGCTGGACGGTGGTGACCCGGGACGGGTCGATGGCGGTGCACGTCGAGCATTCGATGGCGCTGCTGCCGGACGGCGTCTGGGTGTTGACCGAGCCGGACGGCGGGCGTTCCCGGCTCGGCGATCTGGTGACCGCCCGTCAGCCGGCCGATTCCCGACGCTGACCCGGGGCCTGCCCCGGCTCCGGCCGCCCCCTGGTCAGGTGCCGGTCTGGTCGGGCTGGCACCGGGGTGTCAAGCTGGTAGCCATGGATCGGCGGGACGGGATGCGGGCGGCCGACGCCGACCGGGAGGCAGTGGCCGAACGGTTGCGCAACGCGCTGAGCGAGGGTCGACTGGATCTTGCCGAGTTCGACGAGCGGTTGCAGCTGGCCTACGCGGCGAAGACGTACGGTGATCTGGACGGACTGCTCGACGATCTGCCACCGGTGACCGCCGCCGGACGCTCCCAGTTGGTGCCGGTCGTCGCCGACGGGTTGCCGGCCGAGTTGACTCCCGGCCCGGACGGCCGCTACCCCGGTGCGACCCGCCGGTGGCTGGTCAACGAGTGGGACGGGTACGGGACGGCGGTCGGGATCACCATCGCGATCTGGGCGGTGACCTGCGTCATGAGTCAGGACCTGCGGTACTTCTGGCCGGGCTGGGTGGCCGGCCCGTGGGGCGCGGTGCTGCTGGTGACCACCGTGCTGGGTCTGATCAAGGGCGAGCCGCAACAGTGTGCGGTCAAGCAGGCCCGGCGGCACCTGGCCAAGCAGGAGAAGGCGGAACGCAAGCGGCTTGAGCAGGAGTCCGGCGGGGCCGACGGTCCGGCCCCGGGCCAGGGGTAGCCACCCGGCCGCACACCGGAGGCCAAGCGGTCGGCCGGCGACCGAAGGCCTGACCGGCGCCCGGCGCCCGGCGGCTGAAGGCCTGACCGACGCCCGGCGGGTCGCCGGTAAACTCCCTGATCCTGCTGCTTTGTCGGGTATGCTGACCCGCAGCAGCGCGTGGTTTGCTGTCCGCGTGACAACCCGCGTACACTGATAGGTCGGCGCACAGCGTCCACTCCAGCGTGCCTGCTCTGCGCTTCGGCAGGCCGTGTCTGATCGGGTGTCGCCTGGGTTTCGGTAACCCGGGCCGAGCCCGTCGTCAGACGTCTGGAGCCGCGGCTGGCGCGGTCGAATCGGTACGGTCGGCAGGCCGGACGGGTCCGTCCGCGAATGGTGTTGTGAGCCGATCCCGAGCAACCGACGTCAGGACAGCGGAGGACATGCCGAAAAAAGACGGGGCCATCGAGATCGAAGGTCGAGTGATCGAGCCACTACCGAACGCAATGTTCCGGGTGGAGCTCGCCAACGGCCACAAGGTGCTGGCTCACATCAGCGGCAAGATGCGGCAGCACTACATCCGCATCCTGCCCGAGGACCGGGTCGTCGTCGAGCTTTCGCCGTACGACCTGACCCGCGGGCGCATCGTCTATCGCTACAAGTAACCGCCTGACGGCGGCCGGGGCGTCCCGTGTCCGTCCTCAAGCCCGCACCGTGTACGCGGCCGGGCGTCAACGGAAGTAAGGCAAACCGTGAAGGTCAAGCCGAGCGTCAAGAGGATCTGCAACAAGTGCCGGGTGATCCGCCGGCACGGCCGGGTGATGGTGATCTGCACCGACCCGCGGCACAAGCAGCGCCAGGGCTGACCCCGAGCCGACCGGCAGGAGCCGGGCCGGCGACGGGGCGGTTCAGGCGGCCGATCGCACAACAGCACATGCTCGTCCCAGCCGCGAGCACCCGGTGACCATGTCGCCGTGTCCGTGGCGCAACCCCCGGTCGGAGGCCGGGGCCCGGCATGCCGGCCCACCCAGCTGGGTGGTCGGCGAGGGCAGCCGGGGTGGGGCGGGCTCAGACCTCCGTGCACACCACTTGAGGAGTACGCCCGCACATGGCACGTCTAGTCGGCGTGGATCTGCCCCGCGAGAAGCGGATGGAGATCGCGCTCACCTACATCTTCGGGATCGGCCGGACCCGTTCGATCGCCACGCTTGCCGCGACTGGCATCGACCCGAACAAGCGGGTCCGGGACCTCACCGACGAGGAGCTGGTCCAGCTCCGGGATCACATCGAGGCCAGCTTCAAGGTCGAGGGTGATCTGCGTCGGGAGGTTGCCGCAGACATCCGCCGCAAGGTGGAGATCGGCTGCTACGAGGGCATCCGGCACCGCCGCGGGTTGCCCGTGCACGGCCAGCGCACCCGGACCAACGCCCGGACCCGCAAGGGCCCGAAGCGGACCGTCGCCGGCAAGAAGAAGCCGGGCAAGAAGTAGTCCTGGCCGCCGCCGGGCTCGCCCGGATACCTCGATCGTTCAATAGGAGCGCAGAAAACTTATGCCACCGAAGGCTCGCGCTGGAGCCGCTGTCAAGAAGGTCCGGCGCAAGGAACGCAAGAACGTCGCCCACGGGCAGGCGCACATCAAGAGCACCTTCAACAACACCATCGTCTCGATCACCGACCCGACCGGTGCGGTGATCTCCTGGGCCTCCGCCGGCCAGGTCGGTTTCAAGGGCTCCCGCAAGTCGACGCCGTTCGCCGCGCAGTTGGCCGCCGAGGCCGCCGCCCGGCGGGCGATGGAGCACGGCATGCGCAAGGTCGACGTCTTCGTCAAGGGCCCCGGCTCCGGCCGGGAGACCGCCATCCGTTCGTTGCAGGCCGTCGGCCTGGAGGTCGGGCAGATCTCCGATGTCACGCCGCAGCCGCACAACGGGTGCCGTCCGCCGAAGCGTCGCCGGGTCTGAGAGGTTAGGAAGAGATGGCTCGTTACACGGGTGCTGACTGCCGCCGTTGCCGGCGGGAGAAGATGAAGCTGTTCCTCAAGGGCAGCAAGTGCGATGGGCCGAAGTGCCCGTTCGAATCCCGGCCCTTCCCACCCGGCCAGCACGGCCGCGGCCGGACCAAGGAGACCGAGTACCTCCTCCAGCTGCGGGAGAAGCAGAAGGCCCGCCGGGTGTACGGCGTGCTGGAGAAGCAGTTCCGCGGCTACTACGAGGAAGCAGTGGCCAAGCAGGCGAAGACCGGTGAGGTGCTGCTGCAGATCCTGGAGTCCCGGCTGGACAACGTCGTGTACCGGGCTGGCTACGCCAAGTCCCGGGACATGGCGCGCCAGCTGGTCAAGCACGGGCACTTCATGGTCAACGGCAAGAAGGTCGACATCCCCTCGTTCCGCGTCAAGGAGCACGACATCGTCGAGGTGCGGACGAAGTCGAAGGAGCTGACCCCGTTCCTGGTCGCCCAGGGCGAGGCCGGTTCCAAGACCGTCCCGGCCTGGCTGGAGGCGATCCCCAGCCAGATGAAGATCCTCGTGCACTCCATGCCGGCGCGTCAGACGATCGACACGCAGGTTCAGGAGCAGCTGATCGTCGAGCTCTACTCGAAGTGAGCCACCCCCGTCGACGGGGGTCGCGGTCGACCGGCGTCACCGACGTACGGCACCGGCCCGGCCCCCGTCGACGGGCGCACGACCGACGGGCGTCATATAGCGGTCGCCCCGACCCAAGGAGAAGTACGTGCTCATCAGCCAGCGGCCGACTCTGTCCGAGGAGTCGATCAGCGACACGAGGTCCCTGTTCACCATCGAGCCGTTGGAGCCGGGTTTCGGCTACACGCTCGGCAACTCGCTGCGGCGTACGCTGCTCAGCTCCATTCCGGGCGCGGCGGTCACCAGCATCAAGATCGACGGCGTGCTGCACGAGTTCACCACGATCCCCGGCGTCAAAGAGGACGTGGTCGAGCTGGTCATGAACGTCAAGGAGCTGTGCGTCAGCTCCGAGCACGACGAGCCGGTCAGCATGTACCTGCGCAAGCAGGGCCCCGGTGACGTGACCGCCGGTGACATCCAGCCGCCGGCCGGGGTCTCGGTACACAACCCGGACCTCAAACTGGCCACCCTCAACGGCAAGGGCCGCCTCGACATGGAGCTCACCGTCGAGCGGGGCCGCGGGTACGTCACCGCCGCGCAGAACAAGCAGGCGGGCGCCGAGATCGGCCGGATCCCGGTCGACTCGATCTACTCGCCGGTGCTCAAGGTCACCTACCGGGTGGAGGCGACCCGGGTCGAGCAGCGGACCGACTTCGACCGGCTGATCATCGACGTCGAGACCAAGGCGTCGATCGGGCCGCGTACCGCGCTGGCCTCGGCCGGCTCCACCCTGGTCGAGCTGTTCGGCCTGGCCCGCGAGCTGGACGAGACCGCTGAGGGCATCGACATCGGGCCGTCGCCGCAGGACGCCCAGCTGGCCGCCGACCTGGCGCTGCCGATCGAGGAGCTGGACCTGACCGTACGGTCGTACAACTGCCTCAAGCGCGAGGGCATCAACAGCGTCGGCGAGCTGATCGGGCGGACCGAGGCGGACCTCCTCGATATAAGGAATTTCGGTCAGAAGTCGATCGACGAGGTCAAGATGAAGCTCGCCGGGATGGGGCTGGGCCTGAAGGATTCGGCGCCCAACTTCGACCCGGCACACGTCGTGGACTCCTTCAGCGAAGCCGACTACGACACCGACGACTACCGCGAGACCGAGCAGCTGTAACGCCGGCTGCCGCCACCACTGAGGAGCACCAACCATGCCCACGCCCACCAAGGGCCCCCGCCTCGGCGGCAGCCCCGCGCACGAGCGGATGATGCTGGCCAACCTGGCCACCTCGCTGTTCCGGTACGGCAAGATCAAGACCACCGAGACCAAGGCGAAGCGGCTGCGTCCCCTCGCGGAGCAGCTGATCACCAAGGCCAAGCGGGGCGACCTGCACTCGCGCCGTCGGGTGCTGACCGTCGTGCGGGACAAGGACGTGGTCTTCGAGCTGTTCGACCAGATCGCGCCCCGGTTCGCCAACCGTCCGGGTGGCTACACCCGGATCGTGAAGACCGGCCCGCGCAAGGGGGACAACGCCCCCATGGCGATCATCGAACTGGTCGAGGAGCTGGTGATGACCACCCCGGCGCCGGCCAAGGCCGACCGTCGGGCAGCCGCCCAGCAGGACAAGGTTGAGGCGCTCGCCGGTGCCGACGAGGCGCCGGCCGCGCGTACCGACGCGGACGCCGCGGCCGACCAGGACGCCGAGCCGCCGGTGTCGGCCTCCGGTGACACCGACACCGCTGCCACCCAGGCCGCCCCGGCCGGCGACGGCGAGAACAAGGCCTGAGTCGGCGACGACCACAACCGGTGGGACCCGGCGCTGCGACAGCAGCGCCGGGTCCCACCGTCTTTCCGGCAACCACGCGACCTTTCCGGCAACCACGCGACGCAGGAGGATCAGGTGCGGCAGGGGGACGTCCGGCTGCGGCTCGATGTCGCGTACGACGGCACCGACTTTTCCGGCTGGGCGGTGCAACCGCAGCGGCGGACCGTCGCCGGGGTGCTGATCGAGGCCCTGGACCGGGCGTTCGGGCCGGGCGTCGCGCTCGGGCTGACCGTGGCCGGGCGTACCGACGCGGGGGTGCACGCCACCGGCCAGGTGTGCCACCTCGACGTGCCGGCCGAGGTGTGGAGCGAACGGGCCGCGACGCTACTGCGCCGGTTCGCCGGTACGCTGCCCCGCGACGTCCGGGTGCGGGCGGTCACCGAGGTGCCGGTCGACTTCGATGCCCGGTTCGCGGCCACCTACCGGCGGTACGCGTACCGGGTCACCGACGCCCCGTACGGTGCGGAGCCGCTGCGCCGGCACGACACGCTCGCCTGGCCGCGTCCGCTCGACCTGGCCGCGCTGAACGCCGCCGCCGCCGAGCTGGTCGGCGAGCACGACTTCGCCGCGTACTGCCGGCGCAAGGAGCACGCCACCACGATCCGGCAGATCACCCGGCTGGACTGGCACCGGGACGCGGACGGGACACTCATCGGCACCGTACAGGCGGACGCGTTCTGCCAGGCGATGGTGCGTAGCCTGGTCGGGGCGATGCTGTTCGTCGGTGACGGCCGCCGGCCGGTCGACTGGCCGGGCAGCCTGCTGACCCGGCGGGAACGGTCCAGTGAGGTCACCGTCGCCCCGCCACACGGACTTACCCTGGTCGAGGTCGGCTACCCCACCGACCCGGCAGGTTACGCGGCCCGCGCCAGCGTCACCCGCCGGCTGCGGCTACCGGTCGTCGGCTGACCGTCGGTCACGGCGCAGCCGCCTCGGCCGGCGCCGCCTCGGTCGACGCCGGTTGCACTGCCCGCTTCTCCAGCACGTTCGCCTGCAGGTGTAGTTGCAGCATGTCGAAGAGGATCTGCCGGGCATACGGGTCGTCGGCGGGCACCGGTTCGCTGTCGGCGCGGGCGATCACGCAGTACATCAGGAAGTGGCCGAGCGAGTGCCAGCCGACCTGGGCGGAGGAGAGCGCGATCGCCTCGGTCCCCTCGTCGGCGATCATGCCCTGAAAGCGGCCCTTCTCCTCATCGACCATCGGCTTGATCCGGGTGTGTGCCCATTCCGCGGCGGAGGCGTCGGCCAGGTTGAACACCCCGGTGGTGATCAGGTACTCGCCGGTCGGTGACCGTAGCGTGCCGCGGACCACCTGGTTGCAGCCGAGTTCGTCGAGCAGGGTGCCGATATCGCCGGCGACCGCCGCCCGGCAGCGCTCCTCGATCTGGGTTTTCAGCAGCCGGTAGGGCGGCTCGGCCGGGTCGATCACGATGTCACCGGTCGGGAAGACCTCCTCGACGGTGAGCGGCTGCGGATCGGCCTCCCGGGAGCTGACGTCCCGGGGGACCACCGTCGGTGCCGCCACCGGGGCACCCGCCGCCGCACGTCCGTTACGTTCGTCGACGACGATGAAGTACGAGCTCAGCCCGCAGACGCCGAGCATCAGCAGGACGGCGACACCGCTGATCACGACCTGCCACAGCTTCGTCGACGACCACACTGCCGTGGCCGGCCCGGCCGGTCGCCGGCCCTGAGGGTCAGTGGGACGGTCGGTCGGGTGTCGACTCGGTCGGGGGGTCCTGCCCGGCGGCGGGGCGGTGCCCGGTCGCCGGCGTCCGGTCTGACGACGTGCCCCGGGGCTCCGGGACGATCCGACCGCAGCAGGTCCGCTGCCCGGCGGCGCGCCGCCCGCCGGTCCCGGTGGGGGCGGCGGCCGGTATGCCTGGGCCGGCGGCCGGAACGCCTGGGGCGGCGGCCGGTATGCCTGGGCCGGCGGCCGGAACGCCTGGGGCGGCGGCCGGAACGCCTGCGGCGGTGGCACAGCGTAGTGTGCCGGGCCGGCACCACGCTGCGGCGGCGCGACGCCTGGCGGCGGTACGGCGTAGTGCGCCGGCCCGGTGCCAGGCGGCATGGCGTGGTGCGCGGGCCCGGCGCTCAGCGGCGGTGCGGCAGGCGGCGGTCGACTCGCCAACCCAGGATGCGGTTGGGGCTGAGCGCGGGGACGCGGTTGGGGCTGAGCGCGGGGATGTGCTCCCGGCGGCGGCTGGGCCCCGAGACGCGGTCGCGGTGACGGCTGTCCACCCGGGTGTGCTCGGGGTGTCGGCTGGGGCCGGGGGCGCGGTGGCGTCGGCGGTACACCGGCGGACCTCGGAGGCCGAGCCGATTGATCGGGTCGAATCTGCCGGCGGTCCGCGCCGGATTCGTACCCGTACGTCATATCGCACAGAGTAACGGACGGATTGGGGGGAGAGCTGCCGGTCAAGACTTGCATCAATTGAAGATCGGGCATAAGCCCTATCGATCGTGGTGACCGCCGTCAACGCCGTACCCCGGGTTGGGCGACAATGCCCCGGTGACCGGCGACCACTACTTCAGCCCGCAGCCCGGCACCGCGGACGTACGGTCGGAGATCGACTTCGCGGTCGCCGGCCGCGACTACACCCTGACCGTCGCCGCCGGAGTGTTCTCCGCCGGCCGGCTCGACCCGGGCACCGCCGTACTGCTGCGCAAGGCCGACCTGCCCGCACCGACCGACCCCGGCCCCTTCCTCGACCTCGGCTGCGGGTACGGCCCGATCACCTGTGTGCTGGCCGACCAGGCGCCAGCCGCAACGGTCCACGCGGTGGACGTGAACGCCCGCGCCCGCGAGCTCACCCTGCTCAACGCCGACCGGCTCGGCGTCGCCGACCGGGTCCGGGTTGCCGATCCGGACCGCGTGCCGCCGGAGCTCACCTTCACCCAGCTGTGGTCCAACCCGCCGATCCGGGTCGGCAAGGCGGAACTGCACGCCCTGCTCACCCGCTGGCTGCCCCGCCTCGCCCCGGGCGGCGTCGGCTGGCTGGTCATCGCCCGCTACCTGGGCGGCGATTCGGTGCAGCAGTGGCTGCGCGACCAGGGCTGGCAGGTGGACCGGCACGCCAGCCAGAAGGGCTACCGGGTGCTGCGGGTCACTCACCACGCCGACTGACCGCCACCCCGGTTCGCCAGTGCCAGTGCCAGTCGCTCACCCGGTGGCGCGAATCTCAGCTGCCGACAGCCAGGGTGATCAGGCACCATGCCGGGGTGGGATACGTGGACGTGGCCGCGGTAGGGCACACCCTGCCGGATGGTCGGGAGCTCTTTGCCGACGTGTCGTTCCGGGTCGGCGAGGGCGCCAAAGTGGCGCTGGTCGGCCCGAACGGCGCCGGCAAGACGACGCTGCTGCGGATGGTCGCCGGTGACCTGCCGGTGGCCACCGGAGCAGTCGCCCGCGCCGGCGGGCTCGGCGTGATGCGGCAGTTCATCGGCATGATCGGCGACGACCGTACACTCGCCGACCTGGCACTGTCGCTCGCCCCGCCGCCGCTGCGGGCCGCAGGAGAACGGCTCGCCGCCGCCGAACGGGCCGTGCACGCCGCTGAGGCCGCCGGCACCACCCCGGCCGCCGCCGAAAAAACCCAGATCGGGTACGCCAACGCCCTCGCCGCCTGGGGCGAAGCCGGCGGCTACGAGGCCGAGGTCGTCTTCGACACGGTGGCCACCGCAGTGCTGGACCTGCCGTGGGACCGGGTCCGGGACCGTCCGGTCCGGACCCTCTCGGGTGGACAACAGAAACGGTTCGCGTTGGAGCTGCTGCTGCGCGGCACCGACGAGGTGCTGCTGCTCGACGAGCCGGACAACTTCCTCGACGTACCCGGGAAACGGTGGCTGGAGCAGCGGCTGCGCGAGTCGACCAAGTCGGTGCTCTACGTCTCGCACGACCGGGAGTTGCTGGCCCAGACCGCCGACCGGGTGGTCGCCGTCGAAGGCGGCTCCGCCTGGACCCATCCGGGCGGCTTCGCCAGCTGGCACTCCGCGCGGGTCGCCCGGCACGCCCGGCTGGAGGAGCAGCGCCGCCGTTGGGACGAGGAGCACGAGAAACTGCGCGAACTGATGCTGATGTACAAGCAGAAGGCGGCGTACAACGACGGGTTGGCCTCGCGGTACCAGGCCGCGCAGACCCGGCTGCGCAAGTTCGAGGAGGCCGGCCCGCCGCCGCTGCCACCGAAGGACCAGTCGCTGCGGATGCGGCTGTCCGGCGGCCGCACCGGCAAGCGGGCGGTGATCTGTGAGCAACTGGAGCTGGATGGGCTGACCTACCCGTTCGACCTGGAGATCTGGTACGGCGACCGGGTCGCGGTGCTCGGGGCCAACGGCACCGGCAAGTCGCACTTCCTGCGGCTGCTGGCCCGGGGCGGAACCGACCCGGACCCGGCGGCCGGCCCGGTCGCCGGCGCGGCGCTCACCCCGGTGGCCCACGACGGGATGGTCCGGCTCGGTGCCCGGGTGCGTCCCGGCCACTTCTCGCAGACCCACGACCGGCCGGAGCTGCTCGACCAGACCCTCGCCGACGTGCTGTGGCGCGGCGACGACCACCGTGACGGGATGGACCGGCACGCGGCGATGGCCGTACTGTCCCGTTACGACCTGGCCGGCCAGGGCGACCAGCGGTTCGGCACCCTCTCCGGCGGCCAGCAGGCCCGGTTCCTGGTGCTGCTGCTGGAGCTGTCCGGTGCCACCCTGCTGCTGCTCGACGAGCCGACCGACAACCTGGACCTGGCCTCGGCCGAGGCGCTGGAGGAAGGGCTGAAGGCCTTCGAGGGTACGGTGATCGCGGTCACCCACGACCGTTGGTTCAGCCGGTCATTCGACCGGTTCGTGCTGTTCCAGGGCGACGGCGAGGTGGTCGAGGTCCCCGAGCCGGTCTGGGACGTACGCTGACCGACATGGCTGAGATGATCTACCGCCGGTTGGGCAACTCCGGGTTGATGGTGTCGGCGGTCGGGGTCGGCTGCAACAACTTCGGCCGCAAGCTGGACGCGGCCGGCACCCGGGCGGTGGTCGACGCCGCACTCGACGCCGGGATCACCCTGTTCGACACCGCCGACATCTACGGCACGCCTTCGGGTGGTTCCGAGGAACAGCTCGGGGCGGCGCTGCGCGGCCGCCGCGACGACGTGGTGCTGGCCACCAAGTTCGGCATGGACATGTCCGGCATGAACGGCGTCGACCACGGGGTACGCGGCTCCCGGCGGTACATCGTGCGGGCCGTCGAGGCGTCGCTGCGCCGACTCGGCACCGATCACATCGACCTGTATCAGTTCCACGAGCCGGACCCGGTCACCCCGGTTGAGGAGACCCTGCGGGCCCTGGACGACCTGGTACGCGCCGGCAAGGTCCGCTATGTGGGTTGCTCGAACTTCGCCGGCTGGCAGATCGCGGACGCCGCGTGGACCGCGCGTACCGCCGGGTTGTCGCCGTTCGTCAGCGCCCAGAACGAGTACAACCTGCTGGACCGGCGGGTGGAGCGGGAAGTGGTGCCGGCCTGCCAGCGCTTCGGCCTGGGGCTGCTGCCGTACTTCCCGCTCGCCGACGGGCTGCTGACCGGCAAGTACCGCCGGAGCGAGGCGCCGCCGCCGGGTAGCCGGCTGGCCGGCGAGAGCAGCCGGTACGCCGCCCGGCTCGCCGGAGCGCCGTGGGACGTCATCGAGGCCCTCGACGCGTACGCCGCGAAGCGGGACCTGCCGCTGCTCGCGGTCGCGATCGGCGGCCTGGCCGCGCAGCCGGCCGTGGCGTCGGTGATCGCCGGGGCGACCACCCCCGAGCAGGTACGGGCGAACGCCGCCGCCGGGTCGTGGCAGCCGGACGCCGCCGACCTCGCCGAACTGCGGTCGATCCTGCCGGAGCCCGCCGGCCCCGGCGGCTCGCTGAGCTGACCGGAACTGCATTTACAAGATCATGTGAGGCTCAGATACCCTACGTCGCGCCCGTAAGGTATCTGAGCCTCACATGATCTTGTCTACTCGGCTGGACTTCCGCCGATGATCAGGTAACTGCATTGCGTGGAGTGGAGACCGGCTGCGGATCGTGGTGCTTCATGCCGATTCGCAGGCCAGCCGTCAGTCGATGATCAATTGGCGGTCGACAACGCTGTCGTGGTCTCGTGGTAGAGATATGTCAACTGTCGAGTGACTGTCGCCTGTCGATCTTCATGTCGTCGTTGAGTGGCATATCTGGAGGTGGCAACGTGCCCGCAGCATTGTTGAACTCGTCGGTGCCCCGGCGGCAGCTCGGTCGGGAGCTGCGTCGGCTGCGTGAGCGGTTGGCCGGGGTGCCGCAGACCACGGCGGCCCGGGAGTTGGAGTGGCCGGCGACCAAGCTGCTGCGGATGGAGCGGGGTGAGGTGCCGATCCGCACCGAGGACGTGGTGCTGCTCTGCGAGCTGTACGGCGCTGACCTGAAGACCATCGAGGCGCTGGCCGCGCTGGCTCCGAAGACCAAGGAGAAGGGCTGGTGGCACGACTACGCCAGCATCCCGTCCTGGTTCGAGCTGTTCATCGGTCTGGAGGAGGCCGCCGCCCACCTCCGCGAATTCCATACGGAGCTCGTCTCCGGCGTGCTGCAGACCCGCCCGTACGCAACTGCCGTGTTCAGCGTGAACCAGTACGAAGTGCCGGCGGAGGAGATCGAGCGCAGGGTCGAGATGCGGATGCGTCGCGCGCGGTTGCTGACCCGAATGGAGCCCTACCTGCCCAGGTTCGACATCGTGCTCGACGAAGCGATCCTGCGTCGACCGATCGGCAGCGGTCAGACCATGGCCGGACAGTTGCGTCGGCTGGCTCAGGCCGGGGAGCAGCCGAATGTCTCGATCCGGGTGCTGCCCTTCAGCGCCGGGCTGCACGCCGGCCTGATGGCGCACGGTTCGTTCACTCTTCTTGATTTTCCAGAAGGGAACGAGCCGACGACTGTCTATTCTACGTGGAGGAGCTGACAGGAGCTCTGTTCCTCGATCGGCCGGATGAGGCTGAGCGGTACGCTTGGACCTTCACCGACATCGCTGGCCGGGCGCTGAGCGAGCAGGCCAGTCGTGACCTCTTCTGGCGGACCGCGAAGGAGTGCGAGTCATGATCGATCTTTCCGGAGCTAGCTGGCGCAAGAGCAGCCGATCAAACAACCAGGGTCAGTGCGTCGAGGTGGCGGACGGACTGGGTGGGGTCGTCGGGGTGCGGGACTCGAAGGATCCGGCTGGTCCGGTGCTGGTGGTCGCCCCGGCAAGCTGGTCACGCTTCGTCGCCGCTACGAAGAACAGCACCCTCACGAGTTGATTGGCGGTCGGTGGAGTTCCGCCGCGACGCCGCCTCGTGACTTCGACCGCCGAGGCGTGATCCGATCCGTAAGGGAGTACGGCGATGATCGACTTTGGTTCCACCAACTGGCGGAAGAGCAGCCGGTCGAACAACCAGGGCGAGTGTGTCGAGATGGCGGACGGGCCGGGTGGCGTTGTCGGGGTGCGGGACTCGAAGGATCCGGCTGGTCCGGTGCTGGTAGTCGCCCCAGCGAGCTGGTCGAGTTTCGTCGCCGCCGCGAGGGCTGGCACCTTCACCAGCTGACGCTTCTGGGTCCGGCCGACCAGAGGGTCGCGTAGGGCGGCTGCGGGAACCCCGAAGGGCCACCTGCGCTACCGCGGACAGCATGACTACCGGCAGTCACCTGCGCCAATGTCGCATCCGGTCTGCGCGTGATCTTTGTTCGCCCAGCTGATGGTGAGCCTGGTCACGGCCGACAGCGGCGGGGTGGGCAGCGACCGAAGGTTGCCTCGGATCGGCCCTTGGCGGATCGACGAGACCGTCGTACGGTAACAGGCAAGTAACCCACGGGAGCCCGGTGCACCGGGCTGAGAGGGAGGCTGACGCGGCCTCCGACCGTCGAACCTGATCCGGGTAATGCCGGCGCAGGGAGGAGCGTTGCCGTGCCGTCCCTTGGGCGACTGCATCTGATCACCGACACCCGACCCGGGTGCGACCCGCTCGGCGTACTGCGGGCCGCGCTGGCCGCCGCCCGCGCCGCCGGCGCCGCCGCCGACCTGGTCGTGCAGGTCCGCGTCGAGGACGACATGTCCGACCGGGACGCGTACGACCTGACCGTGCGCGCGGTCGCCGAATGTGCCGCGTACCAGGTGACCTGCCTGGTCAACGACCGGTTGCACGTCGCGCTCGCGACCGGTGCGGCCGGCGCGCACGTCGGCGCGCTGGACCTCCCGGTCGACGCCGCCCGCCGGGTGCTCGGGCCGGCCGCGATCCTCGGTGCCACCGCCCGCGAGCCGGCCACCGGGCGGGCGGCGGTCGCGGCCGGGGCGACGTACCTGGGGGTCGGGCCGTGCTACGCCACCGGCACGAAGACCGGGCTGCCCGACCCGATCGGGCCGGCCGGGCTGGCCGCCGTCGCCGCTACGGTCGACGTGCCGGTGATCGCGATCGCCGGGGTCACTGTGGACCGGGTTGTGCAGCTGCTGGCCGCCGGGGCGCACGGGGTCGCGGTGGTCGGCGCGATCGCCGGAGCCGCCGATCCGGGCCGGGCCACTGCTGACCTGCTGACCGCGGTACGGCAGCGGCCCGCCGCCGGGACGGGCGCGACACGATGACCGGGCCGGCCGAGGGCGCGGATGTGGCGGTGGTCGGCGGCGGGCCGATCGGGATGAGTATCGCCTGGCGGTGCGCCCGGCGCGGGCTGCGTACCGCGCTCCACGACCCGGCACCCGGGTCCGGGGCGTCCTCGGTGGCCGCCGGGATGCTCGCCCCGGTCGCCGAGTCGCACTTCGGCGAGGCCGAGCTGACCCGGCTGCTGGTCGACTCGGCGGCCCGCTGGCCGGCGTTCGCCGCCGAGCTGACCGCCGTCACCGGCCAGGACATCGGCTACCGCACCGACGGCACGCTGGTCGTCACGCTCACCGGCGACGACCGGCGCGAGGCGGAGCGGCTCTGGGCGTACCAGCGGAGTCTGGACCTGCCGATCACGCTGCTGCGCGGCACGGCGCTGCGCGAGCGCGAACCGGCGTTGGCGCCGAGGGTGCGCGGCGGTGCGCTGATGCCCGACGACCACCAGGTCGACCCGCGTCGGCTGGTCGGGGCGTTGGACACCGCGCTGGACCGGGCCGGGGTGACCGTCGTCCCGCAGCCGGTCACCGATGTTTCCGCACTGGACGCGCGGGTCGTCGTGGTCGCCGCCGGCTGCGGATCGGCGGCGCTGACCGGGCTGCCGGTCCGCCCGGTAAAAGGCCAGATCCTGCGGCTGCGGGCCCCCGGCGGCGCCGTCGGGTTCCGGCACGTGATCCGGGGGTACGCCGACGGCCGGCACGTCTACCTGGTGCCCCGCGCCGACGGTGAGGTTGTCGTCGGCGCCACCGTCGAGGAACGGGGCGACACCATCGTCACCGCCGGAGCGGTGCTGGAACTGCTGCGCGCCGCCGCCGACCTGCTGCCGGAGATCGCCGAGCACGAGCTGGTCGAGGCGCAGGCGGCGGCCCGGCCCGGCACGCCGGACAACGCGCCGCTGCTCGGCTGGCACCAGCAGCCCGGCGTCGGCTCCGCAGGCAGAGGCGGCGGCGGCACCGCAGGCCGGGAAGTGCTGGTGGCGACCGGGCATCACCGGCACGGCATCGTGCTGACCCCGGTGACCGCCGACCTGATCGCCGACATGGCGGCCGGGGACGATCCGGATCCGGCGCTGGCACCGTTTCGGCCCGGCCGGTTCACCGCCGCGAACAGGGAACTCGCAGGGGAGGAGCAGCCGTGGAGTTGATCGTCAACGGGGCACCGATGACCGCGCCGACCGGGACCTTGCTGGTCGACGTCGTCCGGGCGGTCACCGACCGGGCACGCGGCGTCGCCGTCGCCGTCAACGGTGAAGTGGTGCCGCGCAGCGGCTGGTCGGCCGAGCAGCTGTGCGACGGTGACCGGGTCGAAGTGCTGATCGCGGCGCAGGGCGGGTGAGCCGGATGCCGTTCACCGTCGCCGGGCACAGCTTCGACTCCCGGCTGATCCTCGGCACCGGCGGCGCCGCCAACCTGCACATCCTGGAGCAGGCGATTGCGGCCAGTGGCACCGGTCTGGTCACGGTCGCGCTGCGCCGGGTGGACAGCGCCGCCACGATGCACGGCGGCCTGCTCGACCTGCTGGAGCGCTGCGGCGTACGGCTGCTGCCGAACACCGCCGGCTGCTACACCGCCACCGAGGCGGTCAAGGTGGCCCACCTGGCCCGCGAGGCGTTCGACACCGACTGGGTGAAGCTGGAGGTCGTCGGCGACGAACGGACCCTGCTGCCGGACGGCGCCGAGCTGCTGCGCGCCGCCGAGCAGCTGGTCGACGACGGTTTCACCGTGCTGCCGTACACCACCGACGATCCGGTGCTGGCCCGCCGGCTGGCCGACGCCGGCTGCGCGGCGGTGATGCCGGCCGGTGCACCGATCGGCTCCGGGCTTGGCATCCTCAACCCGCACCACATCCGACTGATCCGACAGTCGGTGGACATTCCCGTGGTGCTGGACGCGGGGGTCGGCACTGCCTCCGACGCCGCGCTCGCGATGGAACTCGGCTGCGACGCGGTGCTGCTGGCCAGCGCGGTGACCCGGGCCGCCGACCCGGTCGCGATGGCCACCGCCATGCGGCACGCCATCGAAGCGGGCCGGTTGGCCGGCCGGGCCGGGCGGATCCCCCGTCGCTACCACGCCCTGGCATCCACTCCCGACGATGGGCGGCCCGAGCTGTGAACGGGATCATCCTGCTCACCGACCGCCGGCAGACCGCCCGGCCGCTGCCGGAGGTGGTCGCGGCGGCGGTGGCCGGCGGGCTCCGGCAGGTGGTGCTGCGGGAACGGGACCTGCCCCGGGCACAACGTGCCGCGTTGGCCGACCGGTTGCGCGGCATCCTCGCCCCGGTCGGCGGGACGCTGATCGTCGCCGGGCCGGACCCGCTGGGCGGTGACGCGGTGCACCTGCGCGCCGCCGGGCCGTACCCGCCACCGGTGTTCGGACTGGTCGGCCGCTCCTGTCACGACGAGACCGAGCTCGGTCGACTGACCACGGAGGACTACGTGACGGTGTCGCCGGTCTTCGCGACCGCGTCCAAACCCGGGTACGGTCCGCCGCTGGGGCCGGCCGGGCTGGCCCGTCTGGTCCGAGTGGCCGCCGGCCGGCCGGTGGTCGCGCTCGCCGGGGTGACCACAGCGGAGCAGGTCGCCACCTGTCGGGCGGCCGGTGCCGTCGGGGCGGCGGTGATGGGCGCGGTGATGCGCGCCGCCGACCCGGCGGCGGTCGCGGCGGAGCTGGTCGCGGCTGCGTCACCGGCCGAGGTGAGCAGTTGATGGCCAGCGACCGAGGTGAGCTGCTGATGGCCGGCGACCGAACCACTCCGGTGGTGGCGATGACGATCGCCGGCTCCGATTCCGGCGGCGGGGCCGGCATCCAGGCGGACCTGAAGGTCTTCGCCGCGCTCGGCGTCTACGGCACCAGCGCGATCACTGCGGTGACCGCGCAGAACACCACCGGCGTCACCAGCGTCCATCAGCTGCCGGCCGGTCAGGTACGGGCCCAGATCGAGGCGGTCCGCGCCGACCTTCCGGTGCGCGCGGTGAAAACCGGCATGCTCGGTACGGCCCGGATCGCCGGGGCGGTCGCCGCGCTGGCCCGGGCCGGGGAGCTGCCGAACCTGGTGGTCGATCCGGTGCTGGTCTCGACCAGCGGGCACCGGCTCGGTGTGGTCGGCGCGGTCGAGCGGCTGCTGCCGTACGCGCTGGTCGCGACGCCGAATCGGGCGGAGGCCTCGGCGTTGGTCGGCTGGCCGGTGCGGACCGTCGACGAGATGGCCCGAGCCGCCGTCGAGCTGGCCGCCGGCGGACCGAGGTTCGTGGTGGTGACCGGTGGCGACCCGGACGGTACGTCGACCGACCCGGCGGCGGTCGACGTGGTCGCGACCGCGAACCCGGCGGTCGACGTCGCCGGAACCGCTGTCGCCGGCTGGCGGCTGGCCGGCGAACGGATGGACACCCGCAACACACACGGCACCGGGTGCAGCTTCGCGGCGGCGGTGGCAGCCCGGTTGGCGCTCGGCGACGACGTGCCGGCGGCGTTGGTCTTCGCCAAGGAGTACGTCGCGCGGGCGCTCGCTGGTGCCCGGCACTGGCGGTTGGGCTCCGGCCACGGCCCGATCGACCACTTTGGATGGTCGCACCAGGTGGCTCAGCACCGGTTGTTCGGCAACTACCTGAAGGAGGCCCACTGATGCAGGCTCGGCGCAAGGTGTACGTGCAAGGACCGCGACCGGACATCCAGGTGCCGTTCGCCGAGGTGACGCTGACCGGCGACAATCCGCCGGTGCGCCTCTACGACACGTCGGGTCCGGGGTCGGACCCGCAGGTCGGGCTGGCCGCGCTGCGCGGGCGGTGGATCGCCGAGCGTGGCGATGTCGCCCCGGTGCGCGGTGCGGGCACCCCGCTGGCTGGGGCCCACGGGCGTCGGCCGACCCAGTTGGCGTACGCCCGGGCCGGGACCGTCACCCCGGAGATGGAGTTCGTCGCGTTGCGGGAGAACCTGCCGGCCGAGGTGGTACGGGAGGAGATCGCCGCCGGACGTGCGGTGCTGCCGGCCAACGTCAACCACCCGGAGTCCGAGCCGATGATCATCGGTGGTCGGTTCCTGGTGAAGGTGAACGCCAACATCGGCACCTCGGCGGTCTCGTCGTCGGTGGCCGAGGAGGTGGAGAAGCTGACCTGGGCCACCCGGTGGGGTGCGGACACGGTGATGGACCTGTCCACCGGCAAGCGGATCCACGAGACCCGCGAGGCGATCGTGCGCAACTCGGCGGTGCCGATCGGTACGGTCCCGATCTACCAGGCGTTGGAGAAGGTCGGTGGGGATCCGGTCAAGCTGAGCTGGGACGTGTTCCGGGAGACCGTGATCGAGCAGGCCGAGCAGGGCGTCGACTACATGACGGTGCATGCCGGGGTGCTGCTGCCGTACGTGCCGTTGGCGGTCGACCGGGTCACCGGGATCGTCTCCCGGGGCGGGTCGATCATGGCTGCCTGGTGCCTGGCGCACCACCAGGAGAACTTCCTCTACACGAACTTCGCCGAGTTGTGCGAGATCCTGGCCCGCTACGACGTGACCTTCTCACTGGGCGACGGGCTGCGGCCGGGGTCGATCGCCGACGCCAACGACGCCGCCCAGTTCGCCGAGCTGCGGACGTTGGGCGAGTTGACCAGCATCGCGTGGGAGCACGACGTGCAGGTGATGATCGAGGGCCCCGGCCACGTGCCGATGCACAAGATCAAGGAGAACGTGGACCTGCAGCAGGAGCTGTGCCACCAGGCGCCGTTCTACACCCTCGGCCCGCTGACCACCGACATCGCCCCAGCGTACGACCACATCACCTCGGCGATCGGGGCTGCCATGATCGGCATGTTCGGCACCGCGATGCTCTGTTACGTCACCCCGAAGGAGCACCTGGGGCTGCCGGACCGCGACGACGTCAAGGCCGGGGTGATCGCGTACAAGATCGCGGCGCACGCGGCCGACCTGGCCAAGGGACATCCGGGAGCGCAGGCCTGGGACGACGCGTTGTCCAAGGCGCGGTTCGAGTTCCGCTGGGAGGACCAGTTCAACCTGTCGCTGGATCCGGAGACGGCACGGTCCTACCACGACGCGACGCTGCCGGCCGAGCCGGCGAAGTCGGCCCACTTCTGCTCGATGTGCGGCCCGAAGTTCTGCTCGATGAAAATCACGCAGGATCTGAAGGAGTACGCCCAACAGGGTATGAAGGACAAATCAGATGAATTCGTCGCATCCGGTGGTCGGGTCTACCTGCCGTTGGCCTGATCGTCGGCGCCACTACGGCTCCGCCCGTCGGCGCGGCGGGGTTGCCGGCGCAGCTCGCTGACCCAGTCGACATGTTCGGCGTCCTCGTCGGTCAGTGTCGGGGTGGGTGCCGGCCGCCGCTGCCGCATGAACCGTGGCCGGGGGATTCGGCCGGCCGCAGGTGCGGCGGTCGGCGCGGTGGGTGGTGGGGCGACCGGTTGCGGCGCGACCGGCGGTGGGGCGACCGGTTGCGGCGTCGGCCGGTCGACGGCACCGGTCACCGGCACCGGAGCCGGAGTCGGCGGTCCCTCTGGCGAGATCGGCGTCGGGTCGACACGGGGGATGACCGCCGCGGGTGTCGGCGGCGGACGATCACCCGGGTGCGCCTGAGCGGCGATCGGCGCTGGTGATGCTGCGGTCGGGTCTGTCCCGGTCGGGTCCGGTGCGGGTCGGCCGGGCGCGGGTCGGGTGGGCATCGGCGGGCCAGGTACCGGCGGCGCTGCAGGACCGGGTGACACCCGCCCGAGGGGTGCCGGATCGGCGGAGGTCTTTTCAGATAGGGCAGTTTCCGCTACCGATTCGCGGCTCCCGGTCGAGCCGTCGGCGGGTCCGGCGGGGGTTCCGACAGCGGTTGCGGGCCTTCCGGTTGCGGTTCCGGCCGGCCGACCGGGCTGGCGCACGGCAGCCACAGTGATCGAACCGACGACTCCGGCGGCCACCGCCAGCAGCGCCGCCCGGTAGGGGTCGTCCTGGTAGGACCCAGCCCGGCCGGCCCCGGCGACCAGGTACGCGGCGTTGAGGACCGCCGGTCCGGCCATTCCGGACACCGCCGTCGCAACCGTCGGCACCGCCCGCCTCCGGGCCAGCCCGCTCACCGCCGCGCCGAGCACCAGCGCCAGCGCCGGTAGCAGCACGAACAGTTGCCAGCCGGGGTCACCCGGGTCGAGCGCGACCGGTTCGAGTACCCCGGGTCGGATCCCGCCGACGGCGTCACCCGCCCACAGGTCTGGGGCAGCGGACCCGACCGCCAGCAGCCAGAGCGCACCGCTGAACACCAGCAAGTTCCAGCGCATCGCCGGATGGGCCAGCGCGGCCAGTGCCGCAGGCAGACCTACCACCGCCCCGATCCCGCCGATCAGGGCGGCGACCGTCACCGGATCGGCGACCCCGGTCGACGCCTGCGCCGGCAGCACCGACAACCCGACCACGGCGAGCGCCGCACCGATCGTGGCGATCAGCGCCAGGACGACCCGGCGGACCGCCGTACGGACCGCCGACACGCGCAGGTGCCGGGCCCGACGCTGCTCGGCGACCCGTTGCGCCACGCACGCGCCGACGACGGCAGCGACGATCGCGAACCAGGCGAGCCAGGTCAGCTGCGTCGGCCAGAGATCAGCGGTCGGCCCGGCGAAGTCGCGGCGCAGGCGTACCAGTTGGAGACCGTAAGCGGCACCAAGCTGGACGGCACCGGCGAACGCCGCCACACCGAATGCCGTTGTGATCGCTCTGAGCCAGGTCCGCAAGGCCATGCCGGGAGGTTACGGCCGGCCGCCCGCACTGTCGACCTGGACCGGGCGACCGCCGCCGGGCCGGTGGGTCAGCCCAGCTGAGGCAGCACCTCGGCAGCGACCAGCTCCAGGTGGTCCAAATCGGCGAGGTCGATGAACCGCAGGTGTACCCGGCTGGTACCGACCGCCGAGAACTCCCCGATCCGGTCCACCAGTTGGGCCGGCGAACCGATCACCGGGTCCTCCGGCGGCAGGGCGCTCTTCTCGTGCAGCGGCGCGGCGCGGCGCTGCGCCTCGGCGTCGGTACGCCCGATCGCGATGACGATGCCGGCCGACATGGTCAGCGGCGGTCGGCCCTGCTCGGTGCGCCCGGTCCGGTGACAGGCCTCGGTCACCCGCTCGTAAGCCGCCGCGGTCTCGGCGACCGACTTGAACGGCATGTTGAACTCGTCGGCAAACTGGGCAGCGAGCTCCGGGGTCCGCTTCGGCCCTCGTCCGCCGATGATGATCGGCGGGCCGGCCGGCTGCGCCGGCTTCGGTAGCGCCGGAGCGTCGACCAGCTGGTAGTGGTCGCCGTGGAAGCTGAACCTGTCACCGACCGGAGTACGCCACAGCCCGGTGATCACCTCGAGCTGCTCGGCCAACCGGTCGAAGCGTTCCCCGACGGACGGGAACGGCAGCCCGTAGGCGGTGTGCTCCCGGGCGTACCAGCCGGCCCCGATGCCGAGGTCGACCCGGCCGCCGCTCATCTGGTCGACCTGAGCGACCATCACGGCGAGTGGCCCGGGCAGCCGGAAGGTCGCCGAGGTGACCAGCGTGCCGAGCCGGATCCGGGAGGTCTCCCGGGCCAGCGCGGCCAGGGTCAGCCAGGCGTCGGTCGGCCCCGGCAGCGCCAGTTCCTCGCCCATCGACTGGTAGTGGTCGGCCCGCAGGTAGCCCTCGAACCCGGACTCCTCGGCGAGCCGGGCCAGCCGGAGCTGGTCGTCGTAGCTGGCGCCGCGGTGCGGCTCGGTGAACACGCTGACCCGCATGGTCAGTACCCTCCGATCCCGGCCGTCGCCGGTGCGTCGCGTTCCATCAGCACCTCGTGCAGCTCCGCACTGCACCGGGCTACGTCCTCGGTGTGCGCGTTGCGCCCCAGGCTGCGGGGGCGGGGAATGTCGATCGGTACGATCTTGCGGATTCGCCCTGGTCGAGGGCTCAGCACCACGACCCGGTCGGCGAGCAGGACGGCTTCGTCGATCGAGTGGGTGACGAAGACGATGGTCGCCGCGCGCTCCATGTGGATCCGTTGCAGCTCGACGGAGAGCTCCTCCCGGGTCAGCGCGTCCAGCGCCGAGAACGGCTCGTCCATCAGCAGCACCTGTGGTTCGGCGAGCAACGAGCGGCACAGCGACACCCGCTGCTGCATGCCGCCGGACAGCTCGTGCGGCAGCCGCTTGTCGAAGCCGGCCAGCCCGACCATCTCCAGCAGTTCCAAGGCCTTTGCCCGGTGCTGCCTGCGGCGCAACCCGAAGATCTCCGCCGGCAGCAGAACATTGTCCAGCACTGACCGCCAGGGCAGCAGGGCCGGGCGTTGGAAGAGCATCGCAATGTCCCGACGTGGTTTGACCACCTGCTGACCACCGACAGTGATCTCGCCGGCCGTCGTCGGAAGCAGTCCGGCGATGAGCCTGAGCAGGGTGGACTTGCCACAGCCGGAACGACCGACGACCGCGACGAACTCACCGGCGGTCACCGAGAGGTCGATGCCGCGCAGTGCCTCTACTGTGCCGGAGCGACCGGCGAACGTCCGTCCGACTCCGCTGAGCTGGATCATGGGGCCGACAGTTCCCTCGTCCTGAGTCGATCAACAAGCGGGGGACAGAGTATCCGGATCGTGCCGGCCACGCACCACCCGCGCGGTAAACACTTTTGATTGCGATGCAGGGTCCACGATGCCCGGCTGTCGCATTGGTCAGGTTTCCCTCGTACTCTGTTGCCCGCGAAGTTTCCCAACGCGACCGCGGCACCGGTCCGGCCCCCACCGAGCGGCTGCCGCGCCGGACCAACTACCCCCTCCGGTCGCCTCGACGACCTGCGGGTTCGTCGAGGGGCCGTCGGGTTGGAAAGGACACACGTTCATGACAAGGCTCACCCGTACGATCGCCGCCACGGCCCTCGCGGCGGCGCTCGCGGTCACTGCCGGCTGCAGCGCGGACGACGGTGGCGAGGCGAATGCCGGTGGCACCGAGGAATTGAAGAAAGTGACGTATCTCACTTCCTTCGGTAACTTCGGCCGGGACTCCTACGCCTGGGTCGCCAAGGACAAGGGCTTCTTCGAGGAGGCCGGGTTCGACGTAGAGGTCAAAGCAGGTGCCGGCACCGGCGACAACATCAAGACCGTCGTCGCTGGACAGGCGCACTTCACCCCGATCGACATGACCGGCGGGCTGCTGCAGTACGGCAACGGCGAGGCGAAGGACTTCGTCGTGGTCGCCGGCATCCAGCAGCGCACCATGGCGGCGATCATCGCGCTCGACGGCAGCGGCATCACCACCCCCAAGGACCTGGAGGGCAAGACGCTCGCCGACGCCCCCGGCTCGGTGGTGCGCAACCTGTTCCCGACGTACGCCTCGCTGGCCGGCATCGACGAGACCAAGGTCGAGTGGGTCAACGGCGCTCCGCAGACCCTGATGGGCACCCTGGCCTCCGGGTCGGTGGACGGCATCGGCCAGTTCGTGGTCGGTAAGCCCACTGTGGAGACCGTCGCGCAGGGCAAGACCGCCGTGGTGCTGCCGTACAGCGACATCATGACCGACCTGTACGGCAACGTGCTGATCACCTCGACGGCGATCGCCGAGGAGGACCCGGAGATGGTGAAGCGCTTCAGCGCGGCACTGCTCAAGGGCCTGGAGTACAGCATCACCAACCCGGAGGAGGCCGGCGAGATCCTGGCCGAGAACGTGGAGGAGGCCAACCCGGCCGCCGCCGCCGCCGAACTGGAACTGATGGCCGCCTTCGTGAAGTCGACCAGCTCCGGTGTGCCGGTCGGTGCGCTGGACAGCCAGCGGATCGCCCGCAGCATCGCGATCCTGCAGGGCGCCGGAGCGATCCCGCCGGGCCTGGAGCCGGAGCAGGTCGTCAACTTCGACCTGGCCCCGAACGCCGAATCCTGACCGACCCGGGTGCGGGTGGGTGGGCCACCGTCCGGTGACCCACCCGCCCGCACCCGGCGGCTCGGCGAGCCTGAGGAGTGTCGTTGACATCTCCCCCTGCTGAAGTAGGGAGATTCGACCCTCACGGGTCGAGCTTTCTGCTTGACCGACCACTGCCGACCCGAATCAACGGCGAGGGACGGAGTACCGCCCATCGGTCCTACACGGTCTCCACAGACGTCACTTCCCACCAGCCCGGCGGTAGGCCCGACCAGCCTGGCTGTCACCGGAAGGACTACGCCACGTTGGCACACCTGTTCGCACGCCGGATCTCCCGGTGTGTGAGTAGTGGACGTCGATCCGCCTCGGCGGCGAGTCGACCTTCCCTGCCGTGCTCCGCAGGTGTCCGTTTCCTTCCCGGCCGGAAGGCCGGAGTATCCACGGAAGGCATCTGATGACCGTACTCAAACCGGCGCAGGCGCCACCGGTACGCGCCGCGACCACCGCTCCGGTCCGCCGCCCCGCCGGCGGCCGGGTCGCCGCAGTCGGACTACCGCTGCTCGGCGTGGCGGTGACGGTGACCGCGTGGTGGCTCGCCACCAGCGTGTTCAACCTGGTGCACTCGGTGGTGCTGCCACCCCCGCAGGACGTGTACGCGGCGTTCTCCCTGCGGATGCCACGACTGCTGGAACATTCCCTGGCGACCACCACCTCGACCGTCGTCGGGTTTGCGATCTCCACCGTCATCGGGGTGCTGATCGGACTGGCGCTGGCCGGCTCCCAGGTGGCCGAGCGGATGTTCGCTCCGCTGCTGGTGGCGCTCAACGCCGTACCGAAGATCGTGCTTGCCCCACTGCTCGTGGTCACCCTCGGCTGGGGTCAGCAGTCGATTCTCACCATGGTCTTCCTGCTCTGCTTCTTTCCGATCGTGCTCTCCACGGTGACCGGTCTGACCTCGACCCCGGCCGACCTGGCCGAGCTGGCCCGGTCACTGGACGCGTCCCGCTGGCAGACCTTCCGCAAGATCCGCTTCCCGGCGGCGTTGCCGCAGATCTTCGTCGGCCTGAAGGTCGCGATGCCGTTGGCGGCGATCGGTGCCGTGATCGGCGAGTTCCAGGCCGGTGAGGAAGGGCTGGGCTACATGACCCTGCAGTTCAGCGGGATGGGCGAGAACTCCGCCGCCTGGGCGGCGATCGTGTTGATCGGGCTGATGAGCATCCTGCTCTACTTCGCGCTGGTCGCCTTCGAACGGTTGCTGCTGCCGTGGGTGCGGGAGACGACGTCGGCCCGCTGACGTCACCACCATGTCGCGCCCGCCCCGGACGTCGTGCGCCCGCCAGGAGTTGTTCCTGGCGGGCGCACGAGACCGGACCGTGCCGGGGTCGTCAGCTGGCCAGTCGCCAGCGGCCACCCCGGGAGACCAGCATGGTCAGTGCCTGGGGCATCAGTCCAGAGTGGTTGTCCGGAGTCATCCGGATCGGCCCGGACAGCCCGTCGAACTGGGTGGTTTCCAGCACCTCACGGATGGCCTCCCGGTCGACGTCGCCGTCGCCGGTCGACCTGGCCACCGCGTCGGCGATCAGCTGGACCGCGTCGGCCGCGAACGAAGAGAACCCGTAGTAGCTGCCGAACCTGGCCGTGTAGTCGCGGAACCACTGCTTGCGGGCTGCCTTCGCCGGGGTGTTGGCGATCACGTCGTCGATCACCATGGTCTGGGTGAAGACCAGATTGACGCCCTTGGTGCCGGTGGCCGAGCCACCGGACAGGAACAGGTCCCCGGCAGCGGCGGCGTCGAAGAACAGGGGGCCCGGGTAGTCGGCCTGCGCGGCGCTGTCCGCCGCCAGCGCCGCCTGCTCGGCCGAGGTCCAGACCAGCAGCGCGCCCGGATTCTCGCCGGTCACCGGCTGCGCCAGGGTGGCGACGGCCTGGCTCACGTCGGTGTCCGTGGTACGCACCTGCTCGGTGCCGACCAGGTTGATACCAAGCTTGTCCAGTTCGGCGGTGATCACCCGCAGACCGTCCCGGCCGTACTCGTCGTCGGTGTGCAGCAGACTGGCCCGCCTGATGTTGCGGCGGCGCAGCTCGTTGGCGACTGCGGCGGCGCTGTCCGCCGCGTTTGGGCCGAGCTTGAACAGATAGCGACGCTCAGTGACCGGGGTGGCGACCGCGGTGGCCGGGGCCAGCGAGATCGTCGGCACCCGCTTGTCGTTGATCGTCCGGGCGGCGCCGACCGCGCAGTCACTGCAACTGCCCATGACGATCGCGGTCACCGCGGAGTCGCCGGTGAAGTCGCCGATGTTGCGCAGCGACTCGCTCGGGTCGGAACGGTTGTCCCGGACGTCCAGCCGGATCGTCCGGTTGCCCAGCAGACCCGATTCGTTGATCTGCTCGACCTTCAGCTCGAGGGCTCGTTGGAAGCCCTTGCCGACGGTCGCGGCGGCACCGGACAGTTCCAGGTCGGCGGCGATGACGATCTCGCCGCCGTCCTCGGCGGCCGAGTCGCTGGCGAACTGGCAGCCGGTGAGCGAAGAGGCCAGCAATGTGGATGCGAGCGCCGTGAGTAGGGCGGAACGGGTGGGCCTCAAGTCAGTCCTCCAGGTACGCGGCGGATGCGCACCCGGTCGGTGGGCGGCGGCGCGGCTGAGCACGTCCTCAGTAGAAGTCGCGCCGGCGGCATGCCGTACGGTGTGCGCGGAGCCTGCAAACTTGGGAAACCATGCCAATGGGCGGCGTTCTGGTCAAGCGCGCCGGTCGGGGCGTCTCCGGGACTGTCGTCCCACATGTTGGCAACGAGTACATGTTGCGAGCGTTGACTTTGGCGGGACAACTGACGGTGGAAGTTCTATCCGCGCTGATCAGGGCGGTGTGATGAAGATACTCTCCGGTAGTACTAGGGTGATTACAGGTCGTCCGACCGATTCCTGCCCCACTGAGGCTTCCCAAGCGGGTCCACTTCTGATGAAATCGCGGCCGTGCCGCATGCGGCGCTCACCGCTGCAGCAGGCATCGGTCGGCAGTCCGCGTGTGGAGATAGCGACGGAGGCGATGTCGTGAGGACCGGACCGACGACCCTGCCCGACAACGGCCCGCGGAAGCGCCGCGCGCCATTGCGTTGGGTGCCGCGACTGAGGGATGCGCGGATCAGGTCCAAACTGGCCCTGATCCTGGTCGTTCCGCTGGCCGCGGTCGCCGCTCTGGCCACGGTACGGCTGGTCGACGTGGGACAGGGCGCAATCGACGCACGGATGGTGCGGTCGATGGCCGAACTCTCCGTCGACGTCTCGGCCCTGGCTCAGGACGTCCACAAGGAGCGGATGGCTGCGGTGACCTTCCTCGCCGCCCGCGACGCCGACGCCGAGGCCTACAACATCAGGGTGCGCAGCACCGACGAGCGGATCGCGGCGTACGCCGCCGAACGCGACCGGGTCGGGAACGTGCCGGAGGCGGTCGAGCGGCAGCTGGTCGCCATCGACGACCACCTGGACACCTTGAACGCCACCCGTCAGGAGGTGCTCGACCGGCGGCAGATGCCGGTGCCGGAGGCGGTGCTGCGGTACGGCGTCATCCTGTCTGACCTGGCCTCCTACGGTGAGGTGCTCGGTCAGGTCTCCGGCGACGGCGAGGTGCCGGACAGTCTGCGTGCCGTCTCCGCCTTCGCCCGGGCCAAGCTGGCCACGGCCGAGGAGGAGGCGATCGTCTTCGCGGCGCTGTCCACCGGCCGGCTCGACGAGGAGCAGTTCTCGTCGTACCTGGCGACGTTGACCAGCCAGCAGGAGGCTCTGCTGTCGTTCTCGCTGGCTGCGTCGCCGTGGGAGCAGGAGCTGGTCGACAGCAGCGTCACCGGTGACGCCGTCTTCCTAGCCGACCGGGTCGCCACCGAGATCACCCGCTCGGTCGGCCAGCAGGCTCCGCTGAGCGCGGCGGAGGCCGCCCGGGCCATGGGCGCGGTCAACGACCTGATGCGGTGGGCAGAGATCCAGCTGGAGAGCCGGCTGCTCGAACGGGCCACCCAGGTCAGCACCAACGTCACCCGGCAGGCGATCATCGAGTCGATCGCGGTCCTGATCGCCCTGGTGCTGGCAATCGCCCTCGCGGTGGTCCTGGCCCGCTCGTTGAACGACTCGCTGCGACGGCTGCGGGAAGGCGCCATGTCGGTGGCCAGCCGGGACCTGCCGGAGGCGGTGGCCAAGCTCCGCGACGTCAACGACCTCAACGACCGGGGTCCGGAGGAGATTGTCCGCAACCTACGTGACCCGATCCGCCTGCCCAACCGCGACGAGGTCGGCCAGGTCGGACAGGCGTTCAACGTGGTGCACCGGGAGGCGGTCCGGATCGCGGCCGAGCAGGCGGCACTGCGGGCGAGCGTGTCGGCGATGTTCCTCTCCCTGGCCCGTCGGAGCCAGACGCTGGTCGACCGGATGATCGGCGAGCTTGACGCGATCGAGCGCGGCGAGGAGGACCCGAAGCGGCTCGCCCAGCTGTTCCAGCTCGACCACCTCGCCACCCGGATGCGCCGCAACGACGAGAACCTGCTGGTCCTGGCCGGTGCCGACTCGACGGCGCCACGCCGCGAGGACGCGTTGCTGGTTGACGCGATGCGGGCCGCGCAGTCCGAGGTCGAGCTCTACAACCGGATCGAGTTCGGCACCGTCGACACCGACATCCTGATCTCCGCGCATGCGGTCAACGACGTGGTACGTCTCGTCGCCGAGTTGCTCGACAACGCGACCCGGTTCTCGCCGCCGACCACGACTGTCGTCGCCGACGCTCGGCGGCTGCGCGACTACGTGCTGGTCCAGGTGGAGGACCGCGGCCTGGGTCTGTCCGAGGAGCAGTTGGACAATCTCAACCGCAGGCTCGCCGAGTCGTCCGCGGTCGACGTCTCAGCCTTCCGGCTGATGGGTCTCGCCGTGGTCAGCCGGCTGGCCGGCCGGTACGGCATCCGGGTCGAGCTGCGGCCCAACCCGGAGGGCGGCACCATCGCCCAGGCCACGCTGCCGAGCAGCATCCTGGTACTGCCGCAGCGCACCCGGGAGCCGGTGGTGACGCGGGGACGCCCGGCCATGGCGGCCGAGCCGATCTCCGCCGCGCCCACGTCGGGCGGGACCTGGTCGCCGATCTCGAGTCCGCCGGCTGCGGCGCCCGGCCGTACGGCGACCCTCACCGACCAGTGGCAGAACGCCCGGTCGTCACAGTGGAACGCGGTGGCCGGTGCTCCTACCGCCGCCTTCCCGGTGACCACCGGTGGGCAGTCGACGCCGGTCTCCGCCGCCCCGATCTCAGCGTCGCCGATGTCCGGCTCTCCGATGTCCGGCTCTCCGATGTCCGGCTCTCCGATGTCCGGGCCGCCAGCGGCTCCGGCCGTCGGCCCGGCCGCGCCGACGTACAACCCGGGGCTGCCGGCGTACCGTCCGGCGGCATCCGCCGCCCCGCCCGCCGCGGCACCGCCGGTGGCCAACGTCGGTACGCCGACGGTGGCCTACCCGACGGTGCGACCGACGGGCACCGTCGGCTACCCGGACCAGTCGGTCATCCCGGCCACCATGCACCCGATGGCGCCGGCGGTACGCACCGGCGGCCAGCTGCCGCATGGCCCGATGGCTGGCGGCTCCGCCGGCGGCGGAGCGCCCGCAGCGGCCGCCAACTCCGCAGCGGCCGCCAAGCCCGGTGCCCGGCCCGAGGACGCCGCCGAGATGCCCATCTTCCGGGAGATGGAGGCGGTCTGGTTCCGGTCACACGGCTCGGCCGAGACCACCGTCCTGCCGCTGCCGACCGCCGGTCGTCCGCCTGCTGCCGGTGCGCCCGCACCGGCGTACCCGCCGGCACCCGCTCCGACCAGGACACCGCTGCCGGCCCGCAACCCGGGACAGTCGACTCCACAGCCGACGGCGTACTCTGCCCCGGTGCAGCCGAACGCCGCACCACCACCCCCGGCCGCGCCACCGGCGCCCGCACCGTCCACTCCGGCCGGCGCGGCGACGTCGGCGCTGGGTGCCATCCCCCGGCAACGGACGGGCGACTCCGGCAGTTGGCGTACCGCCGCTGACGAGGGCTGGGCCCGGGCCAGCCAGGCAGCTGAGCCGGCGACCGCCGGCACCACCCGCTCTGGTCTGCCGAAGCGCCAGCCCCAGGCACAGCTGGTGCCGGGTGGCGTGGAGGCAAAGCAGGGCCGCGAGCCGACCCGGCGGACCCCGGACGAGGTCCGTGGCCTGCTGTCGGCATATCACCGTGGCGTGCAACGCGGCCGGACCGTCGGCAGCGAGCAGTACCGCGCCACCTCAACCAAGGAGACCAGCGAATGAACAGGCCAGCAGCTATTCAGGACATGGGTTGGCTGCTCAGCAACTTTGCCGACAGCGTGGCGGGGATCGCCCACGTCGTGGCTGTCTCGGCAGACGGACTGCTGCTCGCCTCCTCGCGTGACCTGCCGGCGGACCGGGCCGACCAGTTGGCGGCGATCACCTCCGGTGTGGTCAGCCTCACTGACGGGGCGTCGCGGATGTTCAGCGCGGGCGGGGTGCTGCAGACGGTGATCGAGATGGACAGCGGGTACCTGTTCCTGATGTCCATCAGTGACGGATCGTCGATGGCGGTGCTCGCCGCCCGTAGCTGCGACGTCGGTCAGGTCGGGTACGAGATGGCATTGCTGGTCGAGCGGGTCGGAGCCGCGCTGGTCCCGGCACCACGGGAGGCCGTGGGCGGCCGACCCTGATCCGAGGCTGAAGTTCCGCAGCGACACAAGGGACCGTCACCGATGACGTGCCAGCAGACCCACGAGGAGGTGACCGCTCAATGGGCCAACCACGACAGGACCCGCGCGGAGCGCTGGTCCGTCCCTATGCGGTCACCCGCGGGCGTACCGAGCCACGGCAGCACATCGCGCTGGAAGCGGTGCTGGTGGCCTCGGCGGCAGCGGTCACCGAGTCTCGTTTCGCCGGGCACGACAAGCATCGAATCGCAACGATCTGCGACAACCGTGCCCAGTCACTGGCGGAGATCGCCGCGTACACCCGGCTTCCACTGGGCGTCGCACGGGTCCTCGTCGCCGACATGGTCGCCGACGGCCTGCTGGCGTTGCACAGCACCGCTCCGACCGAAACAGAGGGCTACGAGGAGCGGATGGAACTTCTTGAGAGGGTGCTAAGTGGACTTCGCAGGCTATGACCGTCCCGGTTTCCGCCAGGACAAGGGGATCACCTCGGCGAAGATCGTCATCGCCGGTGGATTCGGGGTCGGCAAGACCACCATGGTCGGCGCGGTCTCCGAGATCACGCCGCTGACCACCGAGGCGCTGATGACCTCGGCCGGTGTCGGCATCGACGATCCGTCAAAGGTCCCCGGCAAGGAGACCACCACGGTGGCGATGGACTTCGGCCGGATCACCATGGCCGACGACCTGATCCTCTACCTGTTCGGCACACCCGGACAGACCCGGTTCTGGTTCATGTGGGACGAGATCATCCGCGGTGCGGTCGGTGCCGCGGTCCTGGTGGACACCCGCCGGATCACCGACGCCTTCGCCCCGCTGGACTACTTCGAGAACCGGCAGCTGCCGTACCTCGTGGCGTTGAACTGCTTCGACGGCGCGGCACAGTACGAGCCGGAGGAGGTGCGGGAGGCGCTGGCCATCGCGCCGCACGTGCCGCTGGTGATGTGCGACGCCCGCAGCCGGGACTCGACGAAGAATGTCTTGGTCAATGTCGTCGAACACGCCATGGCGACGCTGCGCGCCGAGCACGGCCGGGGGTATCCGACCCCGGTCGGCTGACCTGTACGGCAACGGCCGGCGGCGCAGCGCGCCGCCGGCCGGCACGGCCTCCGCCGGTCGGCAGTTTCCGCTGTCGGCCGGCTCGGCTGCCTCAGTCGATCGGCAGCCGATAGCCGCGTTTGACCACGGTCTGGACCACCCCGGGCGCGCCCAGCCCGGCCCGGAGCCGGGCCACCGCCATCTCGACGGCGTGCTCGTCGGCACCTCGGGGCAGGGTGCGCAGCAGCGCGGCCCGGGACAGCACCCGTCCCGGGGTCTGCGCCAACGCACGCAGCACCGCCATCGGCGCCGGCGCCAACGGACGCAGCTCACCGTCGATGACTGCGGCGTGTCCGCGCAGGGTGAGCAGGTGTCCGCCGACCTTCAGGTTGACCGCCCGGCGGGGCAGTTCGTCGACGATCGTCCGGACCAGCGCCCCGAGCCGGGCGCGAGCCGGTGCGGTCACCGGCACTCCGTGCCGGCGCAGCGGCGCCGCGGTGACCGGCCCGACGCAGGCGGCCAGCACGTCGGTCCGCATCGCCTCGAGCACCGCGTCGGCGTTTGGCCCGGCGGCGCGCAGCAGCGCTCCGACCGCTGGCGCGGAGGTGAAGGTGACCGCGTCGACGAGCCGGCTGGCGACCAGATCGACCAGCCGGTGCAGCGGTGCCGGGTCGGACGGTGGTGCCCACCGGTACACCGGCACCTCGATCACGGTGGCGCCGGCCGCCTCGAGCGCCGCCGAACACTCCGGTTGCCGTTCCCCGTGTAGCTGCATCGCGATCACCTGACCGGCCACGCCGCGGGCCCGCAGATGGTCGGTCACTTCGTCACAGCTCTCCGACGCGGGCGACCACTGGTCGTGCAGGCCGGCGGCGCGGATCGCGCCCCGGGCCTTGGGACCGCGGGCCACGATGTAGGCGCCGCCGAGCACCGCCCGCAGCGGCTCGGCCAAGCCCCACCCTTCCGCGGCCTCCAGCCAGCCACGCATGCCGATGCCGGTGTTGGCGATCAGCACGTCCGGCGGACTGTCCAGGCAGGCCCGGGTGGACGCGCGCAGCTCGGTGTCGTCGGCGAGTGGCACGATCCGCAGCGCCGGGGCGAGCACCACCCGGGCACCCCGCCGCTCCAGCAACGCGGCCAACTCGTCGCGCCGCCGGTCGGCGGTGACCCCGATGGTGAACCCGGACAGCTCGTCGGACATCACTGGTCCTGCCGCCGGCCGAGCACCTCGATCAGCCCGTCCCGACAGCGCACCCGGTAGGTCGGCACGGCGACGCCCGGCAGGTCCAGACACTCGCCGGTACGCAGGTCGTAAACCTGCTTGTGCAGTGGTGACGCCACGGTCGGGAGGTCCCCTCGGGTGCCGACGATGCCCCGGGACATGACGTGGGCACCGGCCACCGGGTCCTGGTTGCCGATCGCGTACAACGTCCCGTCGTAGGTCCGGAAGACTGCCACCTGCTCGCCGTCGACCAGTGCGGCCACGCCCCGCTCCGGCTCCACTCGGGAGTAGGGGCACACCGGTGTCCATCGGGCGGTGACGTTGACTGTCTGCACACTCATCGGCGTACCTCCAGGGTTGTCGGGAGACCGAGCGCGACGGGCCGGCGCTCGCCCAGGGCCGGCACCGGCTGGCCCCGCTCGACCTCGAAGGTGATCGACGGGTCCGGGGTGTCGGGCGCGTTGACGAAGGAGGCGAAGCGGCCCAGCCGCTCCGGGTCGTCGATCGTGTCCCGCCACTCGTCCGAGTAGGACTCGACGTGCCGGGCCATCGCCTCGTCCAGCTCGGCCGCCAGCCCGAGCGAGTCGTCGACGATCACCGATCGCAGGTGGTCCAGGCCGCCGTCCATGGCCTCGATCCAGGCTGCGGTGCGTTGCAGCCGGTCGGCGGTGCGGATGTAGAACATCAGGAACCGGTCGATGGTGCGGACGAGGTCGTCGGTGGACAGATCGCTGGCGAACAGGTCGGCGTGCCGGGGCCGGAAACCGCCGTTGCCGCCGACGTAGAGGTTCCAGCCGACGTCGGTCGCGATGATGCCGAAGTCCTTGCTGCGGGCCTCGGCGCACTCCCGGGCGCAGCCGGAGACCGCAGACTTGATCTTGTGGGGGGCACGCAGACCCCGGTAACGCAGCTCCAGGGCGACCGCCAGGCCGACCGAGTCCTGCACCCCGTAGCGGCACCAGGTGGAGCCGACACAGGACTTCACCGTCCGCAGCGCCTTGCCGTAGGCGTGGCCGGACTCGAAGCCGGCGTCGACCAGCCGCCGCCAGATCTTCGGCAACTGCTCCACCCGGGCGCCGAACAGGTCGATCCGCTGCCCGCCGGTGATCTTGGTGTAGAGGTTGAAGTCCCGGGCTACCTCGCCGATGACGATCAGCTTCTCCGGGGTGATCTCCCCACCGGGGATCCGCGGCACCACCGAGTAGGTGCCGTCGCGCTGGATGTTGGCCAGGAAGTGGTCGTTGGTGTCCTGCAGGGTGGCCTGTTCGCCGTCGAGCACGTAGCCGTTGCCCAGCGAGGCGAGGATCGAGGCGACCACCGGCTTGCAGATGTCGCAGCCCCGCCCCCGCCCGTGTTCGGCGACCAGCTGGGAGAAGGTCCGGATGCCGCGTACCCGGACGATGTCGAACAGCTCCTGGCGGCTGTGGTCGAAGTGTTCGCACAGTGCGGTCGACTGGGCCACCCCGGCGACGGACAGCAACTGCTTGAGCATCGGTACGCAGGACCCGCAGCTGGTGCCGGCCCGGGTGCACGCCTTGATCCCGGCGACGTCGGTGCAACCGTCGCCGATCGCGCCGAGGATCTGATCCTTGGTGACCGCGTTGCAGGAGCAGACCTGGGCGCTGCCGGGCAGCGCGTCGATGCCGGCGCCGCCAGCGGCCCCGTCGGAGCCGGCCGGGGCGAGCAGCGCCAGCGGCGGGCCCGGCAGCGGCCCGCCGACGCTGGCCCGCAGCGTCGGGTACGCCGTCGCGTCGCCGACCAGCACCCCGCCGAGCAGGGTCCGCGCGTCGTCGGAGAGCACCAGCTTGGCGTAGACGCGGGTGGCCGGGTCGGTGAAGGTGACGTCCAGGCAGTCGGGGGTGGCACCGTGCGCGTCGCCGAACGACGCCACGTCCACCCCGAGCAGTTTGAGCTTCGTGGAGGTGTCCGCGCCGGGGAAGGCGGCGGTGCCGCCGAGCAGCCGGTCGGCGACCACCTCGGCCATCGCGTAGCCGGGGGCGACCAGGCCGTAGCAGCGGCCCGGTTCGCCGTCGACGCTGACCGCGGCGCATTCACCGACCGCCCAGATGTGCGGGTCGCTGGTCCGGCAGGTGGCGTCGACGGTCACCCCGCCGCGTTCGCCGACGGCCAGCCCGGCGGCGCGGGCCAGGTCGTCGCGGGGCCGGATGCCGGCGGCCACCACCACCAGGTCGGACCGCAGTTCGGTGCCGTCGGTGAGGGCCACGCCGTGCGGCGTACCGTCCGGTCCGGTGCGGATCGCCGACGTCGCGGTCCCCAGGTGTACCTCGACGCCGAGGTCCTCGACGTAGCGGCGCAGCATCGCCCCGCCGGCCTCGTCGATCTGGACCGGCATCAGCCGGGGCGCGAACTCCACCACGTGGGTACGCAGACCGAGCAGCCGCAGTGCGTTGGCGGCCTCCAGGCCGAGCAGTCCGCCGCCGATCACCGTGCCGACCCGCCGGCCGGCGGCCGGATCGGTGGCGAAGTCGCGGATGGCGACCAGGTCGTCCAGCGTGCGGTAGACGAACACCCCGTCGCGCAGGCCGCCGACGGTCCCGCCACCGGTACCGGGGTCGGCAGGTCGGTGGGCGCCGTCGATCGGCGGGACGAACGGGTACGAGCCGGTGGCCAGCACCAGCGCGTCGTAGCCGTACTCGCGGTGGTCGGTGACGACCACCCGGCGGTCCCGGTCGATGCGCCGGGCCGGCTCGGCCAGCCGCAGGTCCACCCCGTCGTCCGGGGTGTGCACGCTCAACTCGTCCGGCCCGACACCGTCGAAGAAGGCCGACAACCGGACCCGGTCGTACGCCGGCCGCGACTCCTCGGCGAGCACCGTGACCTGCCATCCACCGTCGGTGTCCCGGGACCGGACCGCTTCGACCAGGCGCTGCCCGACCATGCCGTTGCCGATGACGACCAACCGGTTCATGCTGGTACCTCCACGTCGGAATCCACAGATGAGAGCCAGTCGACGATGCCGGTGACCGCGTCGGTGCAGCTGCCGCAGCCGGTGGTGGCCCGGGTGGCGGCGACCATCTCGGCGACCGACCGGGCCCCGGCGCGCCAGCAGCGGACCAGCGCTCCCTTGCTGACCGTGTTGCACTGGCAGACGGTCGCCGCGTCCGGCATCAGGGCCGGGCTGGTCGCCGGGGCCGCGACGGTGCCGCCGACCGCCCGGCCGAGCAGCAGCGCCCGCCGGTCGGTCGGCACCGGACCACCCCGGTCGAACAGCTGGATGACGGTGCCGACGGCCGGGTTGTCGCCGAGCATGATCGCCCCGGTCAGCCGGTCGTCGCGGATCAGCAGCCGCGCGTACGTGCCCCGGGCCGGGTCGGCGAAGCTGAGCTCCTCGGTCTGCCCGTCGGCGCCCGGCCGGGTGTCGCCCATCGCGGCGAGGTCGATGCCGGCGGCCTTGAGCCGGGTCACCGTCGGCAGTGGCCGGTAGCGGGCACCCGGGTCGTCGCCGGCCAGCACCCGGGCCAGCACCCGGGCCTGTTCCCAGGCGGGGGCGACCAGCCCGGTGACGACGCCGTCGTGTTCGGCGCAGTCCCCGATCGCCCAGATCCGTGGGTCGCTGGTGGCCATCCGGTCGTCGACCATCACACCGCGCCCGACCCGTAGCCCGGCCCGGCGGGCCAGGTCGGTGTCCGGCCGGACCCCGCAGGCCAGCACCAGCAGGTCGGCGTCCAGCTCCCGGCCGTCGCCGAGCCGCAGCCGTACCCCGTCGGTGGTGGCGGTGACCGACTCGGCGGCGGCGGCCAGCTCGGTGCCGACGCCGAGGCCGGCCAGGGTACGGGCGAGCACCGCGCTGGCGGTGGCGTCGAGTTGGCGCTCCATCAGCTGACCGACCTTGTGTACCACCCGTACGTCCAGTCCACGTGCGGCGAGCCCACGGGCGGCCTCCAGGCCGAGCAGGCCGCCGCCGAGCACCAGCGCGGTGCGGGCACCGGCTGCGGCGGCGAGGATCCGCCGGCAGTCGTCCAGGGTCCGGAACAGCGCGACGCGCTCCGGCAGCCCTGCCGGGCTGTCGGCACCGGTCAGGCCGGGCAGGTTGGGGACCACAGCCCGGCTGCCGGTGGCGAGCACCAGGTGGTCGTACTCGGTGGCGGTGCCGTCGGCGGTGCGCACCGTCCGGGTGGCCGGCTCGATCGCGGTCACCGCCAACCCGGCCCGCACGTCGATGCCGTGCCCGGCGGCCTCGGTGAGCGTCACGTCCAGCTCGTCGGCCCGGCCGGCGAGCAGGTTCGACAGCATGATCCGGTTGTACGCCCGGTGCCGCTCCGCCCCGTACACGGTGATCTTGTAATCCCCACGCCGGGCGTGCAGCTCGGCGGTGAGCCGGGCACCGGCCATGCCGTGGCCGACGATGACGATACGGTTCACGCTCGCTCCACCCTGACCGCACAGATCTTGAACTCGGGCATCCGGGACGTCGGGTCCAACGCGTCGTTGGTCACCGAGTTGATCCGCCCCGCGCCGCCCCAGTGGAACGGGGCGAACACGGTGTCCGGGCGGATCGACTCGGTCAGTCGGGCCGGGGCGCGCATCTCGCCGCGCCGGCTGGTCACCCGGACCGGCTCGCCGTCGGCGACGCCGAGCCGGGCGGCCAGGTCCGGGTGCAGCTCCACGAAGGCCTCCGGCGCGGCGCCGCGCAGCGGCGCGATCCGGCGGGTCTGTGCACCTGACTGGTACTGGGCCAGCACCCGGCCGGTGGTCAGGTAGAGCGGATAGTCGGCGCAGACCTCCTCGGCGGCGGCCCGGTGCTCCACCGGCACGAACCGGGCCCGCCCGTCCGGGGTGGCGAACCGTTCGGTGAACATCCGCGGGGTGTCCGGTCGGTCCGGGTCCGGGCAGGGCCAGAAGACCCCGTCGGAGGCGTCGATCCGCTCCCAGCTGACCCCGGCGTAGTCGGCGACGCCACCGGCCGAGGCCCGGCGCAGTTCGGTGAAGACCTCGGCGGGGTCGGCCGGGAACTGCCCGGCCGGGCAGCCGAGCCGCTGCGCGAGGTCGGCCAGGACGGCCAGGTCGGTGCGGGCACCGGGCGGGGGTGGCCGCAGCGCGTGCCGGCGTAGCACCCGTCCCTCCAGGTTGGTCATCGTGCCGTCCTCTTCGGCCCACTGGGCGGTGGGCAGTACCACGTCGGCCATCGCCGCCGTCTCGGACAGCACGAAGTCGGCGACGACCAGCAGGTCCAGATCGGCCAGTCGGCGCTGGACCCGGCCGGCGCGGGGTGCGGATACCACCGGGTTGGAGCCGAAGACCAGCAACGCCTTCGGCCCGGCCGGGGTGCCGAGCGCGTCCAGCAGTTCGTACGCGGAAACCCCCGGCCCGGGCAGGTCCGCCGGGTCGACGCCCCACACCCCGGCCACGTGCGCCCGCGCCGCCGGGTCGTCGATGCGTCGGTAGCCGGGCAGCTGGTCGGCCTTCTGGCCGTGCTCCCGGCCGCCCTGACCGTTGCCCTGGCCGGTCAGGCAGCCGTAACCGGAGCCGGTCCGGCCGGGCAACCCGAGGGCGAGCGCCAGGTTGACGTAGGCGCTGACCGTGTCGACTCCCTTGGCGTGCTGTTCGGCGCCGCGCGCGGTGAGGATGACGACCTTGGCGGGCGGGGCGTCGGTCGCGCGGCGGTCGCCGCCGGCCAGAGCGCGCGCCGCCGCCTCCAGATCGGCGATCGGCACGCCGGTGATCCGTTCCACCCGGGCCGGCCAGTAGCCGGCGACGGTGGCCCGGACAGTGTCGAAGCCGGTGGTCCGCTCGGCGACGTAGGTGTGGTCCACCCAGCCCTCCCGCACCGCGACGTGCAGCAGCGCGTTGGCCACCGCGAGGTCGGTGCCGGGGGTGGGTTGCAGGTGCAGGTCGGCCAGGCGGGCGGTGGCCGTGCGGCGCGGGTCGATCACGATCAGCGTGCCGCCGCGCTGTTTCATCTCGGTCAGGTAGCGGGCGAACGGCGGCATCGTCTCGGCCACGTTCGCGCCGACCAGCAGCAGGGTGTCGGCGGTGCCGACGTCGGCCATCGGGAACGGCAGGCCACGGTCGACGCCGAAGGCCCGGATCCCGGCGGCGGCCGCCGAGGACATGCAGAATCGGCCGTTGTAGTCGATGTTGCGGGTGCGCAGCGCGACCCGGGCGAACTTGCCCAGCGCGTACGCCTTCTCGTTGGTGAGGCCGCCGCCGCCGAACATCGCGACCGCGTCGCGGCCGTGCCGTTGCTGGATCCGCCGGACACCGTCGACGATCCGGGTCAGGGCCTCGTCCCAGCTGGCCGGCCGCAGTTCGGTGCCGGGTCGGTCGCGGACCAGCGGGGTGGTCAGCCGCTGCGGGTGGTCGAGCAGTTCCGCAGCGGTCCAGCCCTTTTGACAGAGCCCGCCCTGGTTGGTGGGAAACTGCCGGGGCAGCACCTGCACACCGCCGTCGGTCGTGGCACGCAGTCGCATCCCGCACTGCAGTGCGCAGTACGGGCAGTGGGTGGCCACGGTCCGGTCGGCGGATTCGCCGGTCGGACCGATGGTCAACTGCACGCTGCCTGGCATGTGCGAAGCGTGCCGGGGGGCGATTTCGCCGCGACGTCCCGATTGTTTCCAGCCTGCTAAGAGCAGCTCACACGGGCTGTTGTCAGAGGGTTAGCCGGCCCACTTGGTGGGACCTCCGGCGTACCGGTGCCGACCAGCCGTTTTGACCGGCGTGCCGGGCAGCGGGTATCGTCGCCTGCTGTTGTGCGACAATCGAGGGGCGTCCCTCGCCAGACCCGTCACCGTCTCAGGTCACCGTCCGTGGATGCAGCTCACCGTCTGCGGGAGGCCCCGTCCGATGGTGCCAGGTCAGCCGGGGTATGCTTGTCGTTCGCGCGCGTTCTCTGCCAGGTCGCCCCGGTTCCGGGTCGCCCCGACGGCCCGCGCGTTACCTGACGACCGACGCGCGACCCCAGACCGACGACGAGACAAGGTAGACCTGTGCGTACGTACAGCCCGAAGCCGGGTGAGATCGAGCGTCAGTGGCATGTGATCGACGCCTCTGACGTCGTGCTGGGCCGCCTGGCCACCCACGCCGCCACGCTGCTGCGCGGCAAGCACAAGCCGACTTTCGCGCCGCATGTCGACACCGGTGACTTCGTCATCGTCGTCAACGCCGGCAAGGTGGCGTTGACCGGCAACAAGCGGCACACCAAGGTGGCCTACCGGCACTCCGGTTACCCCGGCGGGCTGAAGCAGGTCGGCTACGACGAGCTGCTGGCCAAGCGCCCCGAGCGGGCGATCGAGCTAGCCGTCAAGGGCATGCTCCCGCACAACAAGCTCGGTGCCAAGCTGATCCGCAAGCTCAAGGTCTACGCCGGCGCCGAGCACCCGCACGGTGCTCAGCAGCCGGTGCCGTTCGAGATCAAGCAGATCGCGCAGTGAGCGCGGGCGAAGGAACCAGCATGACCGACACCACCGAGGCCAGCCCGGTCGCCGTTGCCGACATCGAGCCGGCCCCCGCCGTGACGCCCGCGCCAGTGGTGCGTACGCCGCGCGGCGAGCGCCCGATCCAGACCGTCGGGCGGCGCAAGGAAGCCATCGTCCGGGTGCGGATCGTCCCCGGCTCCGGCAAGATCACCTGCAACGGTCGCGAGCTCGAGGAGTACTTCCCGAGCAAGGTGCACCAGCAGTTGATCCGGGAGCCGCTGGTGACGGCCGAGAAGGCCGAGGCGTTCGACGTGATCGCCAACCTGCGCGGCGGCGGCATCACCGGCCAGGCCGGTGCGCTGCGGCTGGGCATCGCACGGGCGCTGTGCGCCAACGACGGCGACGACCGCCCGGCGCTGAAGAAGGCAGGTTTCCTCACCCGCGACGACCGGGTCAAGGAAAGCAAGAAGTACGGCCTGAAGAAGGCCCGCAAGGCCCCGCAGTACTCGAAGCGCTAGTCCGACACGGCTGAACGGGCGGCCGGGACACCTCCTTCGTGGGGTTTCTCGGCCGTCCGTGCTTTTTTGTCTAGTTGATGCGGATTCTTTCGTTCATCGGCAGTATCTTCATCGGTTGCCGGCTCGCTCGCCATCGCAGCGGGCGGATCCATACCCCCGACGGGGAGGCGGAGCGGCACCGTTAGCGGGACCATCGGAGGATGACTGGTATGGCGCGGCTGTTCGGCACCGATGGCGTACGCGGGCGGGCCAACGCCGATCTCACCCCGGAGTTGGCGCTGGCGGTCGCGGTGGCCGCCGCGCACACCCTGGCCGAGCGGGATCCGAGCCGCCAGCCGCTGGCCGTGGTCGGCCGCGATCCACGGGCCAGCGGCGAGATGCTGGAGGCCGCCGTGGTGGCCGGGCTGACCAGCGCCGGCGCGAACGTGCTACGGGTCGGCGTGTTGCCGACCCCCGGCGTCGCGTTCCTGGTCGGCGAGACCAAGGCCGACTTCGGGGTGATGCTCTCCGCGTCGCACAACCCGATGCCGGACAACGGCATCAAGCTGTTCGCCGCCGGTGGGCACAAACTGCCGGACGACCTCGAGATGAAGATCGAGGCCGCGATCGGCGCGGCGATCGAGGGCGACGGGTCCACCGGCCGACGGCGGCCCACCGGGGCCGGTATCGGTCGGGTGAGTGATCTGCTGGACGGGGCCGAGCACTACGTCGGTCATCTGGTCGGCACGGTCAACCACCGGCTCGACGGGCTGCGGGTGGTGGTCGACTGCGCCAACGGCGCGGCGGCCGAGGTCGGCCCGGTCGCCTACCGGGAGGCCGGCGCGGAGGTCATCGCGATCAACGCCGAGCCGAACGGGCTCAACATCAACGACGGTTGCGGGTCGACCCACCTCGACGTGGTCCGGGCCGCCGTCCTCGAACACGGCGCCGACCTGGGGCTGGCCCACGATGGCGACGCCGACCGGTGCCTGGCGGTGACCGCCGACGGTACCGAGGTGGACGGCGACGAGATCATGGCGATCCTGGCGCTGGCCATGCGCGACGCTGGCACGTTGACCGCCGACACCCTGGTGGCCACGGTGATGAGCAACCTCGGTCTGCGGCTGGCCATGTCCCGGGAGGGCATCAAGCTGGTCGAGACCAAGGTCGGCGACCGGTACGTGCTGGAGGAGCTGCGGGCCAGCGGGCTTGCACTGGGCGGCGAGCAGAGTGGGCACATCGTGATGCCCAGCTACGCCACCACCGGGGACGGGGTGCTCACCGGACTACAGCTGATGTCCCGGATGGCGGCCACCGGATCTTCGTTGGCCGGCCTGGCGGCCGCCGTCACCAAGCTGCCCCAGGTGCTGGTCAACGTACCGGTCGGCGACCGGGCCGCCGGCGCCGGCGACCCGGCGGTACGGGCGGCTGCCGAGCGGGCCGAGGCCGAGCTGGGCGGCACCGGTCGGGTGCTGCTGCGACCGTCCGGCACCGAGCCGCTGGTCCGGGTGATGGTCGAGGCGGCGACGGTGGAGACTGCCCGTTCGGTCGCCGAGCGGATCGCCGCAGCCGTCCGAGCAGCCAGCCCGGCCTGACTCCGCCCCGGTCCGCCGGCCCGCCTGATCAGCCAGCCGGTCGCAGGCCGGCCAGTCGTCGGCTCGCTTCGGCGAGGACCTCGGGACGTTTGCAGAAGGCGAACCGCACCAGCAGCCGGCCGGCGTCCGGCTCGTCGTAGAACACCTGGGTCGGTACGGCGACCACTCCGCAGCGTTCCGGTAGGGACAGGCAGAATTCGATTCCGTCGGTGTCGCCCAGTGCGCTGATGTCGGCGGTGGCGAAGTAGGTGCCCTCCGGCACCAGCACCCGGAATCCGGCCTCGGACAGCCCGGCCACCAGTTGGTCGCGCTGCGCCTGCAGGTTCTGCCGAAGCCCGGTGAAGTAGCTGTCCGGCAGGTCCAGCGCCACCGCGACGGCCGGCTGCAGCGGCCCGCCGTTGACGTAGGTGAGGAACTGCTTGACCCGTGCGATGGCGGTGACCAACGCGGCCGGCCCACTGACCCAGCCGATCTTCCAGCCCGTACAGGAGAAGGTCTTGCCGGCCGACGAGACGCGCAACGTCCGGTCTCGCATCCCGGGCAGGGTGGCGAGCGGGACGTGCGGGGTGTCGGCGTCGGTGAAGACGAGGTGCTCGTACACCTCGTCGGTGACCGCCCAGATGTCGTGCTCCTGGCAGATCGCGGCGATCGCGGTGAGCTCGGCGACGGTGAAGACCTTGCCGGTCGGGTTGTGCGGGGAGTTGAGCAGCACCAGGCGGGTCTGCGGCCCGACTGCGGCGCGCAGCGCGGCGGGGTCGAAGGCGTACCGGCCGTCCCCGTCGGGACGTAGGGTGACCGGCCGGCGTACCGCTCCGGCGAGCGCGATCGCGGCCGCGTACGAGTCGTAGTAGGGCTCGAAGCAGACCACTTCGTCGCCCGGCTCGCACAGGGCGAGGATGGCGGCGGTGATCGCCTCTGTCGCGCCAGCGGTGATCAGGACCTCGGTCTCCGGGTCGTAGTCGAGACCCCAGAAGCGCTGCTGGTTGCGGGCGACGGCGGTGCGCAGCGCCGGGATGCCGGGACCGGGCGGGTACTGGTTGTGGCCGCTGCGCAGCGCCTCGGTGGCGGCGGTCAGCATCACGGTGGGCCCTTCGGTGTCCGGGAAGCCCTGGCCGAGGTTGACCGCGTCGGTGCGGACGGCAAGAGCGGACATCTCGGCGAAAATCGTCGTGCCGAACGGGCGCATGCGGCGGACCAGGGGGTCGATGTCGGCGGGGGCGCCGGGGGAGGTGACCACCTCGCCACTTTATGCGGTCCATCGAAACAGATGACGGCACCCATACCTTGCGCCCATAAGGCGGGTTTGGTCGGTTACTGCTCAGCGTGCTTGATTGATTGCTGGGGTTATGCGCACAGCCGATGAGCGATCGTGGGCTAGGCTACGACCCATGTGTGGAATCGTGGGGTACGTCGGCACGCGGCCGGCGCTGGGCATCGTGCTGGACGGGCTCCGGCGGCTCGAATACCGGGGCTACGACTCGGCCGGCGTGGCGATCGTCTGTGACGACGAACTGCGCACCGAGAAGCGGGCCGGCAAACTCGCCAACCTGGAGAAGGCGCTCGGCGACGAGCGGTTCGGCACCGCCACGGCCGGTGACACCACGCCGGTCGACGGCTCCGGCTGCCCGGCCCCGATCGGCATCGGCGACGGCACCGCCGGAATCGGCCACACCCGGTGGGCCACCCATGGCGGACCGACCGACCGCAACGCCCACCCGCACGTGTCCCGGGACGGCCGGGTCGCGGTGATTCACAACGGGATCATCGAGAACTTCGCCAAGCTGGTCGCCGAGCTCGAAGCCGACGGGGTCGAGTTCGTCAGCGACACCGACACCGAATGCGCCGCCCACCTGCTCGCCGCCGCGCTGGCCGACCTGCGGGCCGCCGGCGAGCCGGAGGGGCCGCGGCTGCTGGCCGCCGCGATGCGTCGGGTGTGTCAACGCCTCGAAGGCGCGTTCACCCTGCTCGCGGTGGACGCCAGCATCCCGGACGCGGTGGTCGGAGCGCGGCGCAACTCCCCGCTGGTGGTCGGTCGCGGCCCAGGCGAGCACTACCTGGCCAGCGACGTCTCCGCGTTCATCGAGCACACCCGCGACGCCGTCGAGCTCGGTCAGGACCAGGTCGTCCTGATCACCCCGGACAGCATCGAGATCACCGACTTCTCCGGCGCGCCGGCGCTCGGCCGCGACTTTCATATCGACTGGGACGCCTCCGCCGCCGAGAAGGGCGGCTACGACTACTTCATGCTCAAGGAGATCGCCGAGCAGCCGCAGGCGGTCGCCGACACGCTGCTCGGCCGGCTCACCGAGACCGGCGAGATCATGCTGGACGAGGTCCGCCTTACCGACCAGGACCTGCGCGACGCCGACAAGATCTTCATCGTCGCCTGCGGTACGGCGTACCACTCCGGCATGGTCGCCAAGTACGCCATCGAACACTGGACCCGGATCCCGTGCGAGGTGGAGCTGGCCAGCGAGTTCCGCTACCGGGACCCGGTGCTGGACCGGTCCACCCTGGTGGTGGCGATCTCCCAGTCCGGCGAGACGATGGACACCCTGATGGCGCTGCGCCACGCCAAGGAGCAGAAGGCCAGGGTGCTGGCGATCTGCAACACCAACGGCTCCACCATTCCGCGCGAGTCCGACGCGGTGCTCTACACCCACAGCGGCCCGGAGATCGCGGTCGCCTCCACCAAGGCGTTCCTCACCCAGCTGGTGGCCTGCTACCTGATCGGCCTGCACCTGGCCCAGGTGCGCGGCATCAAGTACGCCGACGAGGTGGCCGCCGTGGTCAGTCAGCTGCAGGAGATGCCCGACAAGCTGCGGCAGGTGCTGGACTCGATGGAACCGGTCCGCCAGCTCGCCCGGGACCTCGCCACCGCCAACCAGGTGCTGTTCATCGGCCGGCACGTCGGCTACCCGGTCGCCCTCGAAGGCGCGCTCAAGCTCAAGGAGCTCGCCTACATGCACGCCGAGGGCTTCGCCGCCGGCGAGCTCAAGCACGGCCCGATCGCGCTGATCGACCAGGGCACCCCGGTGGTCTGCGTGGTGCCCTCACCGGCCGGCCGGGGCATGCTGCACGACAAGATCGTGTCGAACATCCAGGAGGTACGGGCCCGGGGCGCCCGGACCGTGGTGATCGCCGAGGAGGGCGACACCGCCGTGGCGCCGTACGCCGACGACCTGATCTACGTACCGCGCACCCCGACGCTGCTGGCCCCGCTGTTGACCACGGTACCGCTGCAGGTGCTCGCCTGCGAGATCGCCGCCGCCCGGGGCCACGACGTCGACCAGCCCCGGAACCTGGCGAAGTCGGTCACCGTGGAGTGACCGCCGCGCCCGTGCCGGGCCGGCTGCCAGCCGGGTGGTCGACGCCGAGCACGATCCGGGCCATCGAGTCCAGCGCCGGATTGTCTCCGGCCCAGTAGCCCAGATGCCCCGACGCGTCACCGGTGAAGACCCGGGCACCGAAGTCCTCGCCGCTCGGGTCCTCGCCGTGCCACAGCCGGTCGCCCGGCCACAGCTGCGGCCAGGTCGCCCGGCGGATGACATCGTTCTCGGCGGTGGTGGCCCACACCCGGTCGGCCGGCACCGCCAACTCGTCCACCCGGTCCACCCCCACCCCGGGCGAACCGACGAAGATCAGGTTGTCGGCGGCCAGGCCGGGTGCCTGCGCCGCCGTACCCACCACCAGCGAGCCGTAGCTGTGTCCGAGCACGGTCAGCCCGCCCGGGTCGCCGGCGCGGTTGACGCCCAGACCATCCTGGAACCGGCGCAGGTCGGCGGCCCCGGCCCGCGCCGGGGCGGTGCTGGCCGCCTCGTCGACGAACGCCGGTGCCGCGTAGTCCAGCCACAACACGGCTGCGGTCGACTCCTGTGGAGCCAACTGCTGGCAACGTTGCAGCACCTGCTCGGTGCGGGCCAACTCGCCGCCGACCCGGTCGAGACCGCTGCCCATCCCCGGGACGTGGGTCAGCACGCGTCGGGCCTGATCGGGATCGCCCAGCGCGAGGATCACCCGGCCGGTCGAGGCGGGAGCCGACGGATCACCCGGCCGGCCGGCGCCGCCGTCCAGCGCCAGCAGGTAGGCCCGAGGGCCGGACGCGGACGTGAGCCGGTCGTCGACCGTGTCCAGGCCGTCGATCAGCCGGTCCAGCCGGCGCAACCGCGGCACCGCCGTCGGGTCCGTGCTGTCCAGCAGCGCCGCCCGTTCGGCCAGCAACGCCGCCCGCTGCCGACCCAGCAGCAGCCGGTTCGCCTGGTCCCGAGCAGCCGCCGGCAGACCGTCCCACCGGCCGACCCGGGCCGGCTCGTGCCGGATCAGCCAGCGTCGCTGCGCATCGTCCAGCCCGGCCCACCAGGCCCGCACCGCAGCCGGCGCGGCCGACGGCGGTGGGCGCGTCGCCGGCGGCCGCGCCGGCCAGCCCTGGCTGGCGGCGGTGGCGGCCGCGTCGAGCCGGCGGGCCGCGTCGACGTCCGCCTCGGTGGCCAGGGCGAGCGCGTCGGCGACGCCGGCGGCTACCCGGCGGGCACCGGCCAGGGTCGGCCCGTCCGGGCGGGTCACCGCCGGGTCCACGCCGACTCGGCCGTCCCGGTCGATCGACAGACCGAGCACCCCCGCCGTGGCGACCCAGTCGGCGAGCACCGCCTTGGCCCGGGCCAGCTGCTCGGCGTACCGGCTGAGGATCTGGTCGACGACGCACAGCGCCGGGCCGACGGCGTCTAGCCGGTCACCCAGGCCGGCCAACCGGGTGTCGGCGGCGGTCGCCGCCGGCCCGGACCAGCCGGCGCGCAGTGCCCCGGCCGCCCCGGCCACCTCGGCGGCCCGCCGTTCGACCGCTGGTTGCCGGCGCCGCCAGCCGTACGCGGCCTGTTGCCAGGCCGCCGGGTCGGCCCGCCACAGCTGCCGGTACGTGATCATTTGGCCAGCCGGTGGACCGCCCGCCAGTCGGCGGCGTCGTACTCATCGGCGGCCCTGGCCAGCGCCTGCCCGGTGGCGGCCGCGTCCGCGCCGGCCCGGCTCACCTGCCGGTGCACTGCGGCCTCCACCGTGACCAGCAGGTCGGCCGCTGCCCAGCCCGGTGCGGCGACGGTCAGCTCCGGCTGGCCGGCCAGCCCGTGCGCCAGCCGGTAGGCCAGCCCGGTCAACCGGTCGGCGGCGTCGTGCAGCACGGCCGGCCGCACCCGCAGCGGCCCGCCGCCGGCCGGGCCCACGTCGTTGCCGGGCAGTTCACCCATGTCGCCTCCGTTCACCCATGTCGCCTCCGTTCACCCATGTCGGCTCCGGTCACCGTGTCGCCTCCGTCGGCATGCGTCGATGGGCAGACGCTATCCGGAACCGACAGCGTGGCGGGGGACCCTGTGGACAATCGGCGCAGCGGTTACCGTCCCACCGGTCACCACCGCCGGTAGGGTGACCGTGGGCGGTGAGCGACGAAGCGGCGCGGCGGAGGTAAGCGAATGATCCAGGTGTGGCGGGTGTCCGACGTCCGCAGCGCCGAGCAGGCGCTGATGGCGACCGTTGCACCGGGGACACTGATGCACCGGGCCGCCGCCGGCCTGGCCCGCCGGTGCGCCACCCTGCTCGCCGAGCGCGGCGGGGTCTACGGTGCCGAGGTGCTGCTGCTGGTCGGCTCGGGCGACAACGGCGGCGACACGCTGTACGCCGGAGCCCGACTGGCCCGCCGGGGCGCCCGGGTCACCGCCTGGCTGCTGCGACCGGACCGGGCCCACTGTGGCGGGCTCGCCGCGCTACGGTCCGCGGGCGGCCGGGTGGCCGACGGTCGGACCGCCGACGGTGCCGGCCGGCACGCGGACCTGATCATGGACGGGATCGTCGGCATCGGCGGCACCGGCGGGCTGCGGGAGCCGGCCGCCGGTGCGCTCGCCCGGGCCGGCGAGCTCACTTCGGCACGTGGCGGCCGGCCGGTGCTGGTCGCGGTGGACGTGCCCAGCGGCGTTGCGGTCGACACCGGCGGGGTGCCCGACGGTGCCGCGGTGCCGTCGACCGGAGCTGGCCCCGCCAGGTCCGGAGCTACCGGGTCCGGAGCCGCCGCGGTCGGGAGGGACACCGTACGAGCCGACGTCACCGTCACCTTCGGTTGCCTGAAGCCGGCGCTGATGGTGGGACCGGCCGCCGTCCGCGCCGGTCACGTAGAGCTGGTCGACATCGGCCTGCGACCGTGGCTGCGCGGCACACCCGCGTTCGAGGTGCCCGGCCGCGACGACGTCTCGGCGTGGTGGCCGACGCTGGTCCCGGCCGCCGAGAAGTACACCCGGGGAGTGGTCGGGGTGGCGACCGGCTCGGCGACCTATCCGGGTGCGGCGGTGCTCTCCGTGGGCGGGGCGGTCGCCGGGCCGACCGGCCTGGTCCGGTACGCCGGCAGCGCCGCCGCCCAGGTGCTGGACCGGTACCCCTCGGTGATCGCCACCGGTCGGGTCGCAGACGCCGGCCGGGTGCAGGCCTGGGTGTGCGGCTCCGGGCTGGGCGGCGGGGAACACGCCGTGACCGAGCTGCGGTCGGTGCTGGCCGCGCCGGTGCCGGTGGTGCTGGACGCCGACGCGTTGACCATGCTGGTCGACGGCAGCTGGGCGGAGCAGTTGCGCGGCCGGCAGGCACCCACCGTGATCACCCCGCACGATCGGGAGTTCGCCCGGCTCGCCGGCCAGCCACCCGGCGACGACCGGGTCGGGGCCGCGCTGCGGCTGGCCGCCTGGATGCGGGCGACCGTCCTGCTCAAAGGCGACCGTACGGTGGTCGCCGGACCGGACGGACGGGCGTACGTGAACGCCACCGGCACCCCGGCGCTGGCCACCGGCGGCACCGGCGACGTACTGGCCGGCCTGCTCGGCTCGCTGCTCGCCGCCGGGCTGGATCCGCAGCGGGCGGCGCTGGCCGCCGCGTACGTGCACGGCCTGGCCGGCCGGGCCGCCGCCCGCACCGGGCCGGTCACCGCGGTCGAGGTGGCCGCCGCGCTGCGCCCGGTGGTGGCCGACCTGACCGGCGGGTGCCAGCGGTCTGTCGGTGGGTGACGATGATCTGACGGCCGGCCGCCGACCTGACCGGCCGGGAACCTGCCCGATCAGGTGACCGGTCAGTAGGCTGGCCTCATGTGGCAGGCAGAGGTGCGGGTCGACCTGGACGCGATCCGGGAGAACGTGGCCCGGCTGCGGGCCGGCACCAGCGCCGAGCTGATGGCGGTGGTGAAGGGCGACGGGTACGGCCACGGCATGGTGCCGGCGGCCCGGGCCGCACTCGACGCCGGAGCGGACTGGCTGGGCGTCTGCACCCTCGGTGAGGCGCTGGAGCTGCGCGGTGCCGGACTGACCGGGCCGGTGCTGGCCTGGCTGCTCAGCCCCGGACTGCCCCTGCACGAGGCGGTCGCCGCCGACGTCGACCTCGGCGTCGGCAGCCGCGCCCTGCTGTCCGAGGCCGTCGCCGCGGCCCGACTCGCCGGCCGGCCGGCCCGGTTGCATCTCAAGATCGACACCGGGTTGTCCCGGGGTGGGGCCACCGGCGACGACTGGCCCGAGCTGGTCGAGACGGCCGCCAAAGCGCAGTCCGACGGCACCGTCGAGGTGGTCGGGGTGTGGAGCCACTTCGTCTTCGCCGACGCGCCCGGGCACGCCACCATCGACCGGCAGCTGGCGGCGTACCACGACGGGCTCGCCGTGGCCAGCCGGTACGGGCTGCGCCCCCGCTACCGGCACCTGGCCAACTCCGCGGCCACCCTGACCCGGCCGGACACCCACTTCGACCTGGTCCGGCCCGGTATCGCCTGCTACGGGCTGTCCCCGGTGCCGGGCGAAGGCTTCGGTCTACGGCCGGCGATGACCGTCCGCGCCCGGGTGATGCTGGTCAAGCGGATCCCCGCCGGGCAGGGCGTCTCCTACGGGCACACCTACCACACCAAACGGGAGAGCACTCTGGCCGTGGTGCCGCTCGGCTACGCCGACGGGGTGCCCCGGCACGCGTCCAACACCGGGCCGGTGCGCCTCGGTGGCCGGACGCGCCGGATCGCCGGCCGGGTGTGCATGGACCAGATCGTGCTCGACTGCGGCGACGACGAGATCAACGCTGGGGAGGTGGCCACATTGTTCGGTGACGGACGCGACGGCGGCCCGACCGCCGACGACTGGGCCGACGCGGTCGGCACCATCAACTACGAGATCGTCACCCGGTTCGGTAGCCCCCGGGTGCCCCGGATCTACCAGGACAGCCGGCCATGAGCGGGCAGCGGGCCGGTGCGCAGAAGGTGGCCCGGACCGCCGGCATCGTCGGCGCGGTCATCGGCGTCGCGGCTGCCGGGGTGACCGCGACGGTCACCGTCGAACGCGCCCTGGTGCGCCGGCTCAAGCGGGAGGTGGCGGACCGGTACGCCGACGAACCCTTCGGCGAGCTGCCCTACGACGAGACCCGGGTGGTCACCGCGGCCGACGGCACCGACGTCTACGTGGAGATCGTCGAGCCGGACGACGCGGCACCGCTGCGGCCGACCATCGTCTTCGTGCACGGCTACTGCCTGGACATGGGGACCTTCCACTTCCAACGCCGGGAGCTGACCCGGCAGGGAGAGTACCGGTTGGTCTGCTACGACCAGCCCGGCCACGGCCGCTCCGGCCGGCTGGAGTCCGGCGACTACGAGATCGACGCGCTCGGTGAGACGCTGCGGGCGGTCATCGAGCAGGCCGCCGGCGACGGCCCGTTGATCCTGGTCGGACATTCGATGGGCGGCATGACCATCATGGCCCTGGCCCAACGGCATCCGGAGCTGTTCCGCGACCGGGTGGTCGGCACCGTACTGATGGCGACCTCGGGCAGCCTGGTCGACGAGGCCCGGCTCGGTCTGCCGGCGATCCTCAGCCGGGCCGGCTCGCCGCTGCTGATGCTGGTCAACAACGCCACCCGGCTGACCGGTCCAGTGATCGACCGGCTGCGGGTGGCCACCGCCGACCTCGCCTGGCTGCTGACCCGCCAGTACGGCTTCGGCACCGACCGGCCCAGCCCGGCGCTGGTCAGCTACGTGGAGCGGATGAACTCGCGGACCTCGGCGGAGACCGTCACCCGGTACGTGCGTACCCTGCTGACCCACTCCCGGTACCCGGCGCTCGCGGTCCTGGAGAGCAGCCCCACGCTGGTCATCGTCGGCGACAAGGACATGATCACCCCGGTGACCCACTCGGAGGAGATCCTGCGCCGGCTGCCCGACGCCGACTACGTGAGGATCCCCGACGGCGGGCACGTGGTGATGCTGGAACACGCCGACCGGGTCAACGCGGTGCTGGTCGCGTTCCTTGCGAAAATCGCCCGATGACTGTCCGGATCCCGCTACCCGAACTGGCCGACACCCACGACCTCGGCCGCCGCCTCGGCCGGCTGCTGCGCCAAGGCGACCTGGTGGTGCTGACCGGTCCGCTCGGCGCCGGCAAGACCGCGCTGGTGCAGGGGATCGGCGACGGCCTCGGGGTACGCGGCGACGTCACCTCGCCGACCTTCGTCATCGCCCGGGTACACCAACCGGATCCGTCCCGGGGCGGCTCGCTCACCCTGGTGCACGCCGACGCGTACCGGCTCGGCGACGCGCCCGACCCGCGGGTTGAGATCGACGACCTCGACCTGGACGCCGACATGGACCGGGCGGTCACCGTCGTCGAGTGGGGCGAGGGGATGGTCGAGCAGCTGGCCGAGGCGCACCTGCTGGTCCGCATGCACCGGGCCGAGGACGACTCCCGGACCGCCGAGTTGATTGGACGGGGCCCCGGCTGGTCGGGTCGGCTCGCCGGGCTGGACCAGCCGGCCGGCCATGCTGGACGGTGATGTCGTAGGCCACCCGTAGAGTGCCGGACGGCGCGCAGCTGTCCATGAGGACGGGCGGCGGCCACCACCGAGGCGTGACGAAAGACATCCCAGGAGCTTGAATGTCAAGCAGCAGCCTTGCTGAGGTGATGCGACCACGCGGTCGCCTCGTCGTAGACGGTGCCGGTCTTCAGGCATCCGTGCAGGATGCCGACGAGCCGGTTGGCGAGTTGGCGCAGCGCGGCGTTGTAGCTGGCGCCGCGGGCACGTTGCCGGTCGTAGTAGGCGCGGGCACCCGGCGAGGCCTTCAACGCGGAGAACGCCTGGGTCATCAGGGCGTCGATGAGCCGGTCGTTGTGGACGAACCGGGCCGCGACGGTCCTCTTCTTCCCGGACGCGCGGGTGATCGGGCTGGTCGCGGCGTAGTTCTTCCGGGCCTTCGCGGTGGCGTAGCGGTCGTGGTCGTCACCGAACTCGGCGAGCACCCGGGCGCCGAGGACGGCACCCAGTCCGGGCTGGGACAGGATGATCTCAGCGTCCGGGTGCCGGCCAAAATGGTCCTCCACCTGCCCTTGCAGGGCCTTGACCTGCTCGTTGAGAGTGACCAGCAGGGCGACCAGGGCGCGCACCGACGCGGCGTAGGCGGTGGTGACCACGGCCGGCTGGCCGAGGTGCTCGGCACGCAGCACCGCCTGGATCGACGCGGCCTTGGCCGCGACGTCACGGCGCCGGGCCCGTTTGAGAGCGGCGCTGATCTGGCTGATACTCAGCCGGGCGGCGCTGGCCGGATCAGGGGCCTTCGCGAGGAGTTGCAGGGTGTCAGCGGCGTCGAGGTCCTCGAACGCCTCCAACGCCGCAGGGAAGTACTCCCGCAGCGCGTGCCGCAGCCGCTGCACAGCACGGGTGCGTTCCCAGATCAGCGTCTTGTGCATCCGGGTGACGACCTTGACCGCCTCGGCGTCCGCCGAGTCTCCGGCCATCGGGCTCAGTTGGTGCGAGTCGGTGCGCACCATGTCGGCCAGCATGTGCGCGTCGGCGGCGTCGCTCTTGGCCCGGGACACCGCCAGACGTTCCCGGTAGCGGGCCGCCTGCAACGGGTTGACCGGGTACACCGTGTACCCGGCGGCGACCAGCGCCTGCACCCACGGGCCCCGATCGGTCTCGATACCGATCTTCACCTGAGCAGCAGCAGCGTCGGCGTCGATGTCGTCGCCGAGCGCCGTGCCGATCATCGCGTGGAGCCTGGTGATGCCGGCGATGCCCTCGGGCAGCCTCGCCTTGGCCAGCCTGCGGCCGGAGGCGTCCATGAGCTCGACGTCGTGGTGGTCCTCCGCCCAGTCATCTCCTATGAACAGCAACGTCTCTCCCGCCTATTGAGTCGATCACCGCTGGTAGCCAGGAGGAGAACCATCAGCGACCTAATGAAGCAGTGCTCACGCCGCGACCGGGCGGGCACGACATCCCATCAGCGATCAACTCTCCACACCGACCAGCCGGGGCACGATCTTTCGTCAGGACTCGACGTCCAGGAACCCGGAGTGCTCACCGGCTGGCGGCTACCTACCCACCAGGAGTTTGCCGGATGGCTCACTCCCAGAACTCATTAGGCTCCCGAGATGCTCGACCTGCTGGCCATGTTGCCTCCTGCCTGGGCCACCGCGCTCACCCCGCACCTGGACCCGGCCGGCACCACCGCGCTCGGCCGGTACGTCGCCGACGAGTACGCCGACCAGACGGTGTACCCGCCGGTGGCGGACCTCTTCACCGCTTACCGGCTGTGTCAGCCGGAGCAGTGCCGGGTGCTTATCCTCGGCCAGGACCCGTACCACCGGGCCGTGCAGGCCCACGGGCTCAGCTTCAGCGTCCGCGACGGGGTATCGGTGCCGCCGTCGCTGCGCAACGTATTCAAGGAGCTGGGCACCGATGTCGGGGTGCCGATGCCGCGCAGCGGTGACCTGACCGGCTGGGCGGCCCAGGGCGTGCTGCTGCTCAACGCGGTGCTCACCGTGCGGCAGGGCCGGCCCGGCTCACACGCCGGCAAGGGCTGGGAGGAGTTCACCGACGCCACGATCGCCGCGCTCGACGCCCGCGACCAGCGGGTCGTCTTCCTGCTGTGGGGCGGCTACGCGCGCAAGAAGCGCGGGCTGATCACCAACCCGGGGCACGTCGTGCTGGAGGCCGGCCACCCCAGCCCGATGAACCCGCGGGGTTTTCTCGGCAGCCGGCCGTTCAGCGCCACCGACAAGGCGCTGGCCGACGCCGGCCTGCCCGGCATCGACTGGAGCCGGACCGGCGGTGCCGATCAGCCGGTGGCCGGCTGACCGGTCAACCGCCGCGCCCCGGTACCGGCTGACCACTGCGGCCCGCCCGGTGCCGGTCCAGTAGCCGGGCGACGCCCGGATCGGCGATCGCCAGCTCGGCCAGCGGCACCACCGGGTAGTGCCGCTCGCCGTGCCGTACGTCGATCGACTCGGGGAGTTTGTCGCACATCCGGGCGTGGATCTCACCGGCTATCGTCTGCCACCGGAGTGGATGCGGCTCGCGTGGATCGACCGGAATGTGCCGGTACTCCTGCCAGCGGTCCATCCACCGGCTCGCGTACCGGCCGGTTAGCCATTCGGTGATGGCGTCCGCCTCGGACCAGAGCAGGGCCACGTGCACCCCGGGTGCCGGCACCGGCGCGCCCTGCAGCAGTGCGGCGGTCGGACCGTCGAAGACGTAGCTGATTCCGTCGACGTGGCGGCGGAACCGCTCGACGTCGGTGTCCAGGAGCCGGTCATCGATCCCGCGGTCGGCGAGTTGCGCTATCTGCTGGTCCACGTCCTCGTCGAGGTCCTCGACTCCGACCACGAGTTGCCGGCCCAGCGCCGCGAACAACCGCTCGACCAGTGGCAGCGCCGCGCCCCGGTGACCGGACTCGACCCTGGCTACGGTGGTTTGCGCGATTCCGGTGGCCGTGGCCAGATCCCGCTGGGTCAGCCGGCGGAGTTCGCGTTCCTGCCGCAGCAGCCGGCCGACCTCCCCGCCGAGCCGGGTCGACGATTCCATTCGCTGATGCTCCCTGTCCGGTACCGATAATGTCCATCCTCGACGGATGTCCGGTTCCCGACCGGCGGCGCGTGACCGGCTGGTTGGACTCCCGGGCGGCCGGACTTGGACCGGACTCGGACCGGACCGGGCCAGGTTCGGCGCGGGGGACATGGTCTCTCTCCAGGCTTGATGCACCTGTGGCATCAAGATGCACGTGTGGCATCAGGTCCGGAGAGTATGAGTGGCGGGCGACACGCGCGACACGCGCGACACGGGGGGTCGCGGGGGGTGTGGGGGGTGTGGGGCGACCCGACCACGGGCGCGCCGAGGGCAGCCAGGAGCCGGCCGCGGTGTCCGGTTAGGGTGCATACCGTGCTGGTACTGGTGCTGGATTCGTCGACTCCCGCGGTGACCGCCGCGCTGGCCGAGATCACCGACGACGTACGTCTGCTGGCCAGCCGACGTACGGTCGACGCGCGGGCGCACGGCGAACTGCTCTCCCCGCAGATCGCCGCCTGCCTGGCCGAGTCCGGCGCGGCGGCGGCGGACCTGACCGCAGTGGTGGCCGGGCTCGGCCCCGGGCCGTTCACCGGACTGCGGGTCGGTCTGGTCACCGCCGCCAGCGTGGCGCATGCCCTCGACATCCCGACGTACGGCGTCAACTCGCTCGACGCGCTCGGCTATGCCGCCGGCACCGACCTCGCCGGCACCGACCTCGCCGGCAGCGACGCCGCGACCGGCCGGGTGCTGGCTGCTACCGACGCGCGGCGCCGGGAGATCTACTGGGCGGTGTACGCCGCCGACGGTCAGCGGCTCACCGACCCGGCGGTCGACGCGCCGGCCGCCGTCGCCGAGGCCCTGGCGGGTCTCGGCGTCACCACGGCAGTCGGCGACGGCGCCCTGCGCTACGCCGAACTGCTCGGCGTACCGGTGCGACCCGAGCCCCGCTACCCGGACGCGCTGCCGCTGGCGCGGTTGGCGGCCGACCGGGTCCGCACCGCCGCGCTCACCGAGCCGTTGACCCCTTGCTACCTGCGCCGGCCCGACGCCGTCGCGGCGGCCGGACGCAAACCGGTGCTCCAGTGACCCAGGTCAGTGGGCAGCTGCGGACCGTCCGGTTCCGCTGGTGGCACATCGAACAGGCGGTACCGATCGAAGCCGACCTGTTCGGTGCCGAACAGTGGTCGGCCGAGATGTTCTGGAACGAGCTGGCCAACGGACACCACTACCTGGCCGTCGTCGACGGCACCGACCAGCTGGCCGGGTACGCCGGGCTGGCACTGGCCGGCGATCCGGCGACACCCGACGAGGCGTGGGTGCAGAACGTCGCGGTACGCCGGGACCACCAACGGCGCGGCGTGGGCCGGACCCTGCTGGCCGGGCTGCTCGACGAAGCCACCCGACGCGGGGCCGGCCGGACCTACCTGGAGGTCGCGGTGGACAACGCGCCCGCGCAACGGCTGTACGCGGCGTACGGTTTCGAACCGGTGGGTGTACGCCGTGGCTACTACCAACCCAGCAACACCGACGCTCTGGTGATGATGCGAGATGGCTGACGAACCACTGGTCCTCGGGATCGAGACCTCCTGCGACGAGACCGGGGTCGGCATCGTCCGCGGGCACACGCTGCTCGCCGACGCGCTGGCCTCCAGCGTGGCCGAACACGCCAGGTTCGGCGGCGTGGTGCCGGAGGTGGCCAGCCGGGCCCACCTGGAAGCGATCGTGCCGACGATGCGCCGGGCGCTCGACGACGCCGGTGTCACCCTGGCCGACATCGACGCGATCGCGGTGACCGCCGGCCCCGGTCTGGCCGGTGCTTTGCTGGTCGGCGTCGCGGCGGCCAAGGGCTACGCGATCGCCACCGACAAGCCGGTGTTCGGTGTCAACCACCTCGCCGCCCACGTGGCCGTCGACACCCTGGAGCACGGTCCGCTGCCGGAGCCGGCGATCGCCCTGCTGGTCTCCGGTGGGCATTCGTCGCTGCTGCTGGTCGACGACCTGACCGCCGGAGTCACCCCGCTCGGCGCCACCATCGACGACGCGGCCGGTGAGGCGTTCGACAAGGTGGCCCGGCTGCTCGGCCTGCCGTTCCCCGGCGGGCCGCCGATCGACCGGTCGGCTCGCGACGGTGACGCCGCGGCGATCGCATTCCCCCGTGGACTCACCGCGCCGAAGGACCTCGCCGCGCACCGGTTCGACTTCTCCTTCTCCGGACTGAAGACCGCGGTGGCCCGCTGGGTCGAAGCCCGGGAACGAGCCGGTGAACCGGTGCCGGTGGCGGACGTCGCCGCGTCGTTCCAGGAGGCGGTCTGCGACGTGCTGACCGCCAAGGCGGTCGACGCCTGCCGGGACCGGGGCGTCGAGACCCTGGTCATCGGTGGCGGGGTGGCGGCCAACTCGCGGCTGCGGGCGATGGCCGAGCAACGCTGCGAGCGGTACGGGATCCGGGTCCGGGTGCCCCGGCCGAAACTGTGCACCGACAACGGCGCGATGGTCGCCGCGCTCGGTTCGCATCTGGTCGCCGCCGGGGTACCGGCCAGCCGGCTGGACCTGCCGGCCGACTCCGCGCTGCCGTTGACCACGGTGAGCGTGTAATGTCCGGCGACGTGATCGTGCGGATGTGGGAGGCCAAGGCCGAGCCGTCCCGCCTGACCGAGTTGCTCACCTGGGTCTGCGACACCGCGCTGCCGGAGATCGAACACAGCCCGCTGCACCTGGCCAGTGAGGTCTTCTCGTCGACCGATGACCGGCTGGTGGTCATCTCGAAGTGGCGCAGCAGCCCGTTGTCGTTGCCGGAACCACCGCTGCGGCTGGTCACCCGTGCACCGCACAGCTGGGACTTCACCCAGGTCGACCGCTGAAGCCGCTGCCAGATCGTCCGGCGGAAATGGGAAAATAGGTGGATCGGTCACGTAAAGTAGCCGTACCGTCGCGATGTCATGTGGTCCCTGCCCGTCGCCGATCCCGGCGTAGCCGATCACCGGTCAGCCCTGCGTCTGCTGCGCTGGCTGGCCGGACGTGCCGGGGCGTCCGTGGCCTGGGGATCGGTGCTCAGCGTGGTCTGGATGGGCAGCCAGGCGTTGATGCCGGCGGTTGTCGGACATGCCATCGACGTCGGCCTCACCGCCCGCGATCCGCAGGCGCTGCTCGGCTGGTCAGCGGTGCTACTGGGGCTGGGGCTGGTCCAGGCGACGGCCAGCATCAGCCAGCACTGGTTCGGCGTGTTCAACTGGCTGTCCACCGCGTACCGCACGGTCCAGCTCACCGTACGGCAGGCCAACCGGCTCGGCGCCACCCTGCCGAAACGGCTGGCCACCGGCGAGGTGGTGAGCATCGGGACCGCCGACATGAGCAGTCTGGGCGGCGCGGTGGAGGTCGTCGCCCGGGCGGTTGGTGCGGTGGTGGCGATCGTCGTGGTCGCCGCGATCCTGGTCGCCACCTCCGTCCCGCTCGGGCTGGTGATCGTGATCGGCGTGCCGGTGCTGATGGCGGCCGTCGGGCTCGGCCTGCGGCCGCTGCACCGCCGCCAGCAGACGTACCGGGAACAGCAGGCCACCCTGGCGACCCTGGCCGGCGACATCGTGACCGGCCTGCGGATCCTGCGCGGCGTCGGCGGTGAACCGGCCTTCGCCGACCGCTACCGGGAGCAGTCGCAGGAGCTGCGGCGGCGCGGCGACCGGCTGGCCCGGGTCGAATCCTTCCTGGAGGCCAACCAGCTGCTGCTGCCCGGGATGTTCCTGGTGCTGGTGACCTGGCTCGGGGCGCGGCTCACTCTCGCCGGCGAGCTGACCGTCGGGCAACTGGTCGCCGCCTACGCGTACACCGCGTTCCTGACCGGTCCGATCCGGACGTTGACCGAGTTCCTGCACACCATGACCCGTGGCCACGTCGCCGCCCGCCGGGTCGCGGGCCTGCTCGCCATCACGCCGGAGTTCACCGACCCGGCCCGACCCCGCCGACTGCCGGACCGCGCCGGCGACCTGGTCGACTCCATGTCCGGCCTGCGGGTGGCCCCGTACCAGTTGACCGCCGTCGCGGCCACCGCGCCGGAGGACGTCGTCGGGCTCGCCGACCGGCTGGGGCGCTACCGCGACACCGAAGTCGCCCTGGCCGGCGTACCGCTGCGGGAGCTGGACCTGGCCACGGTCCGGCAGCGGATCCTGGTGACCGACATCGTCGACGCGCTGCCCGCCGATCCTGGTGCTGGTCGAGCCGACCAGCGCCGTCGACGCGCACACCGAGGTGCGGATCGCCGCCCGGCTGCGGGCGGCCCGGACCGGCCGGACCACTGTCGTCTGCACCACCAGCCCGCTGCTGCTGGAACACGCCGACCGGGTGGTGTTCGTCGACGCCGGCCGGGTGGTGGCCGACGGCAGTCACGCCGATCTGCTGCGCACCGAACCCGGGTACGCCGCCCTGGTGACCCGCGCCGAGTCGGTGGCGTCGACCGAGTCGGCGGCGTTGAGTGAGGTGGCGTCGTGACGGCGTTGCCGGTCGCGGACCGGGCCGAGGTCCGCCGGTACGCCCGTGTCCTGGTCCGCCGGCACCCACGGATGCTGGCCGGTGCTCTCGCGCTGCACGTGGGCGCCGCGGTCGCCGGGCTCGCCGCGCCCCGGCTGCTCGGTGGCCTGGTCGAGACGCTCACCACGTCGACGGCGGCGATCGCCGCCGTCGACCGGACCGCCCTGGCGATCGCCGGGTTCCTGGTCTTACAGGCGGTGCTGGCCCGCTACGCCCACGTGGCATCGGCCCGGCTCGGTGAGCGGGTGCTGGCCGCGTTGCGCGAAGAGTTCATCGGTTGGGTGCTGTCCATCCCGCTGTCGACCGTGGAGAAGGCCGGCACCGGTGACCTGCTCACCCGGACCTCGCACGACGTCGCCGTGCTGTCCAAGTCGGTGCGGTTCGCGGTGCCCGAGACGCTGATCGCGATCAGCACCGCGACCTTCATCTTCGGGGCGTTGCTGCTGGTCGCCCCGGTGCTGGCGGTGCCCTGCCTGATCGTGGTGCCGCTGCTGTGGGCGGGCACCCGCTGGTATCTGCGCCGGGCGCCGGACGGCTACCTGGCCGAGAGCGCCGCGTACTCGCGGATCACCGACGGGCTCAGCGAGACCGTCGACGGTGCCCGGACCGTCGAGGCACTGCGCCGGCAGGAGCACCGGCGGCGGCGCACCGACACCGACATCGCCCGGCAGTACGCGGCCGAGCGTTACACGCTGTGGCTGCGTACCGTCTGGTTCCCGCTGATCGAGATCAGCTACGTGGTGCCGGTCGCGGCGACCCTGGCGGTCGGCGGCTGGTGCTACCTGCGCGGCTGGGTGACGCTCGGACAGGTCACCGCGGCAGTGCTCTACGTGCAGATGCTGGCCGCTCCGCTGGACCGGCTGCTGAACTGGCTGGACGAACTGCAGCTCGGTGCCGCGTCGCTGGCCCGGCTGCTCGGCGTCGCCCAGCCGGGCCGGTCCGCGACCGCGGTGCCCCGCGCGCCGGCACCTGACGGCGCGTGCGCCGCCGACCCGGTCGCGGCGGTCGACGTCCACTTCAGCTACGTCGACGGGCGGGAGGTGCTACGCGGGGTCACCCTGGTGCCGCGGCCGGGTCGCCCTGGTCACCCAGGAGCATCACGTCTTCATCGGTACGGTGCGCGACAACGTCGCGCTGGTCCGGCCGGACGCCACCGACGCCGAGGTACGCGACGCGTTGGCCGCCGTCGACGCATTGGACTGGGTGTCCGCCCTGCCGGACGGGGTGGCCACGGTGGTCGGTGCCGGCGGCCATCCGGTCGGTCCGGACCAGGCCCAGCAGCTCGCCCTGGCCCGGCTGGTGCTGGCCGATCCGCAGACCCTGGTGCTGGACGAGGCGACGTCGCTGATCGACCCGCGTAGCGCCCGGCGCACGGAGCGGTCGCTCGCTGCGGTGCTGCACGGGCGTACGGTGATCGCGATCGCGCACCGGCTGTACTCGGCACACGACGCCGACCGGATCGCCGTGGTCGAGGACGGGCTGATCACCGAGTTCGGCTCGCACCACGAACTGGTCGCCGCCGATGGCCCGTACGCCGCACTGTGGCGCACCTGGCAGGGCGTCGGGTCGGCGCAGGCGGTCGGCTGACCGGGGTCAGCCGGCCACCGCGTCGAGCGGGTCGGCGAGCAGCTGCTCGAACGCGAGTTCGGCGGCGCCGATCAGCGGCGCGTCGTCGCCGAGTTTCGGGGTACGCAGTCGGACGTGTTCCCGGCAGGCCGGTAGCCCGTTGGAGTTGAGCCGGCTGCGCACGTGCGCGGCCGCCGCCAGGTAGACGTCCCGTAGCGTACCGCCGAAGATCACCGTCTCCGGGTTGAAGATGTTGACCAGGTTGGCCACGCCGAAGCCGAGCCAGTTGCCGACCTGGCGGACCGCGGCCTGGGCCTGGCTGTCGCCCCGGTCGGCCGCGTCCACCACGGCGAGTACCGCTTCCCGGCCGACGACTTCCCCGCTGCGGCCGGCTGCCTGGATCAGCGCGTGTTCGCCGATCTCGGTCTCCCAGCAGCCCCGGGATCCGCACAGGCAGGGCCGGCCACCGGGGTGCACCACCATGTGGCCGACCTCGCCGCCGTACCCGCCGTGCCCGGTGACCCGCCGGCCACCGGCGATGATCCCGGCGCCGACGCCGACGTCGCCGTACAGGTAGACGACGTGGTCGCAGCCGACCGCCGCGCCCCGGGTGTGTTCGGCCAGCGCGCACACGTCGGAGACGTTGCCGACCAGCACGCCCCGGTCGTCGCCGAGCGCCTCGGCGAGGGCCGCGCCGAGCGGCTCGTCGACCCAGCCCATGGTGGGGCCGAGCCGGACCATGCCGTCGTCGCGGCGGACCATGCCGCAGACCGCGACGCCGCTGCCGACGCAGACCGCGCCGGCCGGCACCGCCTGGTGCAGCTCCTTGACGAAGCCGGCGAGTGGGCCGACCGCCTCGGCGGCGAGGGTGCCCCGGGGTCGCTCGCCGGTGCGCGTGTCGAGGATCCGGCCACCAAGTCCGACCCGGGCGGCCCGTAACCGGTCGACCTCGATGCTGAGCGCGTACGCGTACACCCGCTCGGACGCGGGCCGGACGACCAGCGACGGTCGTCCGGCCCGGCCGGTTTCCCGGGCACCGCCCTCGCTGACCAGGCCGGCGGCGGCCAGGTCGGCGGTGAGCGCGCCGATGGTGCTGCGGTTGAGCCCCAGCGTGGTGGTCAGTTCGGCCCGTGAGGTGGCGCCGTGCACGTGCACGTGCCGCAGCAGCGCGCCGAGGTTGTGCCGGCGGATCTCCTCCTGGCTGGGTCCTGCCCGCATCGGTTCGTCGTCTCCGCAGTCATCGGGACCCGGCGGCGGCGCGACGGCGGGACAGCGCGTCGACGCTGGCGGCCAGCAGCAGCACCAGACCGGTGAAGACGAACTTCACCCCGGAGCTGACATTCAGCAGTCCCATGCCGTTCTCGATGACCGCGACCACGGCGCCGCCGAGGACCGCGTCGAGGACCCGGCCCTTGCCGCCGAAGAGGCTGGTGCCGCCGATCACCGCCGCGCCGACGGCGAACAGCAGCACGTTGCTGCCGCCGGTGTTGGCGTCCACCGAGTTGGCGCGGCTGGCGGCCACGATGCCGCCGACGGCGGCCATCGAGGAGCAGATCATGAAGGCGGAGATCCGGATCCGGTCGACGTTGATGCCGGCCCGGCGGGCGGCTTCCCGGTTGCCGCCGACCGCGTAGATGTGCCGGCCGTACGCGGTGCGCCGCAGCACGAAGGTCCAGAAGATCAGCAGTACCACGATGACCGGCACCACGATCGGCACCCCGCGCAGCGAGGTGATCAGCGGGTTGATGCTGCGCTCCTGGTTGAGGATGTAGACGGCGGCACCGGCGATCGCGATCAGCACTCCGATGCGGGTTAGCACCACCACGATCGGGTCGGTGACCAGGCCCTTGGCGGACCGGGTGCGGTAGCGCAGCAGCTGGATCAGCGCGAACCCGGCCACCCCGACGCCGAAGATCGCCCAGCCGATCACCGGCGGGACGTTGCGGTTGACGATCGCGATCAGCACGTCGTCGCGCAGCGAGACGTTCTTGCCGCCTTCGATCAGCAGCAGCACCGTGCCCTGGAAGGCGAGGAACGCGGCCAGGGTGACCACGAACGACGGGATGCCGACCTTGGCGACCAGGAACCCGAGGACGGTGCCGATCAGGGTTCCGGTGGCCACGGCTGCCAGCACCGCCACGTACCAGGGCAGTCCCATCTCGGTGGAGACGACCGCCAGGATCGCGGCGCAGACGCCGCTGGCGAAGCCGGCGGACAGGTCGATCTCACCGAGCAGCAGGACGAAGATCAGCCCCATCGCGATCAGGGTGACCGCGCCGCCCTGAATGAACAGGTTGGCAAAGTTGCCGGCGGTGAAGAAGTTGGGCCGCACGATCGAGAAGACCGTGCAGAGCACGACGAGGCCGAGGATCGCGGGCAGCGCGCCGAGGTCGCCGCCGCGGATCCGGGAGAAGTAGTTGCGCAGGTGTTCGCCGACGCCGGGCGAGTCGGCCGGGGCGGCGGGCCGCTGGACTGTGGAGGTGGCGGTGCTCATCGGTCGGCTCCCGGTCCGTTGGTGGCGGCGTACTCGGTGCCGTTGTCGGCCGGTAGGCCGAGGTCACCGCTGCGGCCGGCGGTGATCAGCTCCACGATCTGCGCGTGGGTGATCTCCGTGCTCCGTACCTGGGCGACCATCTGGCCGAGGTACAGCGCGGCGATCCGGTCCGACACCGCGAAGACGTCGTTCATGTTGTGCGAGATCAGTACGACGGCGAGGCCGTTGTCGGCGAGCCGGCGGACCAGTTCGAGCACCTGGGCGGTCTGGGCGACGCCGAGCGCCGCGGTGGGTTCGTCGAGGATGACGACCTTGCTGTTCCACAGCACAGCCTTGGCGATGGCGACGGTCTGGCGCTGGCCGCCGGAGAGGCTGGCGACGAGCTGCCGCAGCGACTTGACGGTCCGGACGGAGAGCCCGGCGAGGGTGTCCGCGGCCATCTGCTCCATGGTGGTCTCGTCCAGGACGATCCCGGAGCGCTTCTCCCGCCCGAGGAACATGTTCTGCACGATGTCGAGGTTGTCGCAGAGCGCGAGGTCCTGGTAGACGACCTCGATGCCGTGCGAGGCGGCGTCGCGCGGGTTGTGGATGTGCACCCGGCGGCCATCGACGACGACCTCGCCGCGGTCGATCGGGTGGATGCCGCTGATGCACTTGACCAGGGTGGACTTGCCGGCGCCGTTGTCGCCGACGAGCGCGGTCACCTCGCCGGCGTGGACGGCGAAGTCGACGTTGCGCAGCACCTGGACGGGGCCGAAGTTCTTGTCGATCCCGCGCAGTTGCAGCAGGGGGGTCGCGGACACGGGTGGTCTCCTTCGTGAGGGTGCCCGGCCGGCGCCGGTTCCGCCGCCGCGGGTGTCACCGGGCGATGGTGCTGCCGGGTGACACCCGCGGCGGGGCTACCGGTCGGTCGGCGGTACGCCGGTCAGCTGATGCCGGCCTCGGCGCAGAGCTCGGCGAACTCGTCGGTGCAGAGCTCCTCGGCGGTGACGTAGCCGTCGTTGACCACGTCGGCGACGTTCTCCTTGTAGATGGCCTGCGGGGTGAGCAGCACCGACGGCACCTCCCGGTTGGTCTCCGGGTCGGTGACGGTCTGCGCGACCTCCTTGCGCTCACCGTTCGCCAGCGCGACCGCCAGGTCGGCGGCGGCCTGCGCCTCGGCCTTGATCGCCTTGTAGACGGTCATGCACTGGTCGCCGGCGAGGATGTTCTGCAGGCCCTGCGGGGTGGCGTCCTGCCCGGTGACCGGCACCTGACCGTTGAGCTCGTTGCGCTTGAGCACCGAGATCGCCGCGTTGCCGAGGCCGTCGTTGGCGGCCAGCACGCCGTCGACCTCGCCGCCGGTCTGGGTCAGCATCTGCTCGAACAGCGTGGCGGCCTGGGTGTTGTCCCAGTCCGGCACCCACTGGTCCGGGCCCTTGACGTACTCGCCGGACTCGTACAGCGGGTCGAGCACGCCGTCGTAGCCGGCCTTGAACAGGGTGGCGTTGTTGTCGGTCTGCGAGCCGTTGAGGGTGGCGATGGTCGGCTTCTCCACGCCGGCGTCGGTCAGGCACTTGACCAGGCCCTCGCCCTGCAGTTGGCCGACGGCCTCGTTGTCGAAGCTGACGTAGTACTCGGCGGAGCCGCCCAGGGTGAGCCGGTCGTAGTCGATGGTGGCGACGCCCTGCTGCTTGGCCTTGTCCAGCACGGCCTTGCCGGTGCCGGAGTCCAGGTTGACGATCATCAGGACGGTGGCCCCGTCGGTGATCATCTGGTCGGCGAGGGTCTGGAACTGGGCCTTGTCGCCCTGGGCGTTCTGGATGCTGGCGTTGACGCCGGCGGCGTCGAACGCCTCCTGCAGGAAGCGCCGGTCGGCGGTCTCCCAGCGGTCGGAGGAGGCGCTGTCCGGCAGGATCACGCCGATCTTCGGGGTCGGCGTGTCGCCGCTGCCGGTGTCGGTGCCGGTGTCGCTGCCACAGGCGGTCAGGCCGCCGGCGAGCAGGACACCGGCGGCGGCGGTGCTGAGGATCCCTTTGCGCATCGCTCGGGTCCTTTCGAAGGGTGATGTTTCGCGTACAAGGGGTTGTGCTGGTGTGTGTCGTGCGGTCTCGGGCGTGGGCTCGCGGGGCGCTGGTGAGCTCCGGAGGCCCGGCCGGCGACGGCAACGGCCTGGGGCTGAGCTGGGCCATCGCGGTTTTTGTTGTGTCCGGCAACGTATTAGGAGTGTGGCGCCGGGCACAAGACGGTGACGTCACCAGTTTTGTTGCTCGCGATAACAATTCAGCAACGCGGCGGACACCTGCCCGTCGCCTGACCGGATCAGTGAGCAGCGATTGGGGCGAATCGGGCGCCAGTCACCGCTGCGAGGTCAACCGGAGTGATACTCAACTGCAACCCGCGGCGGCCGGCCGAGACGTACATTTCGGCGTACCGCTGCGCCGAGGCGTCCAGCACCGTCGGCAGGCGTTTACGCTGCCCGATCGGGCTGATCCCGCCCCGGACGTACCCGGTGGTCCGTTCGGCGAGCACCCGCTCGGCCAGCACCGCGCGCTTACCACCGAGCGCCACCGCCAGAGCCTTCAGGTCCAGCTCCCCGGTGACCGGCACGACGCCGACGGCGAGTGCCCCGTCGACCTGCGCCACCAGCGTCTTGAACACCTGCTCGGCGGCGACGCCGAGGGCGGCCGCGACCGCCGCGCCGTAGTCCGGGGTGTCCGGCGAGACCCGGTACGGGTGCAGTTGGAAGGTGATCTGCCGCTTGGTCAGCAGCGTCGTCGCCGGAGTCGCGGTACCTGCCATGCCGCGCGACGTTACCGGCCCCGCGCGCTCATCAGGCTGGCGCGCTCACCGGCCCGGCGCCGGCACCGGGTGGGCGAGCAGCGCCGTCGGGGCGCCGGCCACCCGGGTCAGCACCAGACTCGCCGCCACGCCGGCCCCAGAGGCGGTACGCAGCCGCAGGTCGCGGCGCAACTGGGCGGGGTCGAGCGGGGATCCGCGTTTGAGGATCTCCAGCCGCGTGACACCGCGTTCGCGCAGCAGCGCCCGCAGCCGCTTCAGCGAGAACGGCAGCACGTCGGTGATCTCCAGACACCTGCCGTACGGCGTGTCGGTCGGCGTGTCGGCGTAGACGTAGGCGATCGACTCGTCGGCGAGAGTGCCGTCGACGGTCGCGGCGAACGCGGCGACCAGGTGCGAGCGGACCACCGCCCCGTCCGGGTCGTACAGGTAACGCCGGACCGGGCCGACGGTGACCGGCTCGCCGCCGTCGCCGGTCAGGTCGGTGGCCGGCTGGCCGGTCCGCAGCAGGGTGGCCCGGCGTGGGGTGTCGGCCAGCGGGCCGCACCAGAACGCCGCCTCGACCACCTCCCGGTCGACGCTGACCCACTCGGCCTCGGCTCCTGGCGGGATCAACCTGTGGTCGATGCCCGGTGCCACCTTGAGTACGGTCCGTGGCACTCGGGCGACCAGGGTCCGGACGAAGTCCCAGGACGGGGAGTAGTTGTCCGGGTCGAAGGTGCGCCGACCGGTGCCGGACCGGCGGGCCGGGTCGCAGAAGACCGCGTCGTAGCCGGTGAGGTCGACTCCGGTGGCGTCGGCGCAGACCACGTCGACCAGGTGGGCCAGCCCGGTCGCCTCGGCGTTGGCGGCGGCGATCGCGGCGGTGCCCGGGTCGGCCTCCACCGCGTACACCCGGATGCCGGCCCGGGCGGCGGCGAGGGTGTCCGCGCCGAGACCGCAGCCCAGGTCGGCGAGGTGGCGTACCCCGGCGGCGCGTAACCGGTCGGCGCGCCGGTCGGTTACCACCGACCGGGTGGCCTGCTCCAGGCCGGCGCGGGTGAAGAACATCCGGGCGGCGGCCGGGCCGAACTTGCCGACCGCGCGGGCGCGCAGCGCGGCCTGGGTGAGCGCGGCGGTCGCCAGCGGTGCCGGCACCCCGGCGGTACGCAGCGCGGTCGCCGCCGCGAGTGGATCCGTCCGGCCCGGTGCGGCCAGCACCTCGGCTGCGGTGACCAGCGCGGCCGCGCCTTCCGGGGCGCGCAGGGCGGCCAGTTCGTCCGGGTGCACCGCGACATTGTCCATGCTCGGCCATCGGGCTAGCACTCCGCACAGGCGACTGCTAATCTGCGGTTAGCACTCTCGGGTCGAGGGTGCCAGCCCGCCGGCTCCCGCCGGTGAGCGAAACGCCAGGCGGTCCGGCACCCGCGACGACGGATCCGCCCGGTGGACATGAGGCAGATTGACGCCGGTTACCCACGTGGCCGGCACCAAAACCAGATACCCCAGGAGGGTATGCCCGTGACTACCGCGACCAAGGTTGCGATCAAGCCGCTCGAGGACCGGATCCTGGTCCAGGCGAACGAGGCTGAGACCACCACGGCGTCGGGCATCGTGATCCCCGACACCGCCAAGGAGAAGCCGCAGGAGGGCACCGTCCTCGCTGTCGGCCCCGGCCGCGTCGACGACAAGGGCAACCGGATCCCGGTTGACGTCAACGTCGGCGACACGGTCATCTACTCGAAGTACGGCGGCACCGAGGTCAAGTACGCCGGCGAGGAGTACCTGGTGCTCTCCGCCCGCGACGTCCTCGCGGTCATCGAGAAGTGACCTACTGCCAGTGCTGAACGCCCCGAAGCCCCAGCCCGGGGCTTCGGGGCGTCGCCCGTCGGCCGGTGCCGGCAGCCGCCGGCCGGCCGACGGCTAGTGCCTGTGAAGGGAATGTCATGGCGAAGATCCTGAGTTTCTCGGACGACGCCCGGCACCTCTTGGAGCACGGCGTCAACACGCTCGCGGACACGGTCAAGGTCACCCTCGGCCCGCGCGGGCGCAACGTCGTGCTGGACAAGAAGTTCGGCGCTCCGACGATCACCAACGATGGCGTGACCATCGCCAAGGAGATCGAGCTCACCAACCCGTACGAGAACCTCGGTGCGCAGCTGGTCAAGGAGGTGGCGACGAAGACCAACGACGTCGCCGGCGACGGGACCACCACCGCCACCGTGCTCGCCCAGGCGATGGTCCGTGAAGGTCTGCGCAACGTCGCCGCCGGGGCCAACCCGGCCGGCCTCAAGCGCGGCATCGACGCGGCCGCACAGAAGGTCTCCGAATCGCTGCTGGCCAAGGCAGCGGAGGTGGCCGACAAGGGCTCGATCGCGCAGGTCGCGACGATCTCGGCCCAGGACGCCACGATCGGCGAGCTGATCGCCGAGGCGATGGAGCGGGTCGGCCGCGACGGCGTCATCACCGTCGAGGAAGGCTCCACCCTGGCCACCGAGCTGGAGGTCACCGAGGGCCTGCAGTTCGACAAGGGCTTCATCTCCCCGCACTTCGTCACCGACGCCGAAGCGCAGGAGGCGGTCCTCGAGGACGCGTACATCCTGATCACCACCCAGAAGATCTCCTCGATCGAGGAGCTGCTGCCGCTGCTGGAGAAGATCGTCCAGGACAGCAAGCCGCTGCTGATCGTCGCCGAGGATGTCGACGGGCAGGCGCTGTCCACCCTGGTGGTCAACGCCGTACGCAAGACCGTGAAGATCTGCGCGGTCAAGGCCCCCGGCTTCGGTGACCGGCGCAAGGCGATGCTGCAGGACATGGCGATCCTGACCGGCGCCGAGCTGATCGCCCCGGAGCTGGGCTACAAGCTCGACGCGGTCGGGCTGGAGTCGCTGGGCCGGGCCCGGCGGATCGTGGTCGACAAGGACACCACCACGGTGGTCGACGGTGCCGGCAACGACTCCGAGGTCGCCGACCGGGTCACCCAGATCCGCAAGGAGATCGACGCGTCCGACTCGGACTGGGACCGCGAGAAGCTCGCCGAGCGGCTGGCGAAGCTCTCCGGCGGCATCGCGGTGATCAAGGCCGGGGCCGCCACCGAGGTGGAGATGAAGGAGCGCAAGCACCGCATCGAGGACGCCATCGCCGCGACCAAGGCCGCGGTCGAGGAGGGCACCATCCCCGGTGGCGGCGCGGCGCTGAGCCAGATCGCCGCCGTGCTCGACGACGACCTCGGCTTCGACGGCGACGAGAAGGTCGGCGTGTCGGTGGTCCGCAAGGCGCTGCACGAGCCACTGCGGTGGATCGCCCAGAACGCCGGCTACGACGGATACGTCGTGGTCGGCAAGGTGCTCGAAGGCGACTGGGGCCACGGGCTCAACGCCGCCACCGGTGAGTACGTCGATCTCGCCCGGGCCGGCATCATCGACCCGGTGAAGGTGACCCGCAACGCGGTCAGCAACGCCGCGTCGATCGCCGGGCTGCTGCTCACCACCGAGAGTCTCGTGGTGGAGAAGCCGGAGAAGGCCGAGCCGGCCGCCGGCGGGCACGGACACGACCACGGACACGGCCACCAGCACGGCCCCGGTTTCTGACCGGGAGTTCCACCTGTTCCACCTGTTCCACCTGGATCCGCGTGATCAGTACGGCCGAGGGCGCACTCTGCCCGAGGTTTCTGATCACGCGGATTCTGCGTATCGTCGGCGGTACCTACGCGCCGTCGACCCCGTACGGTGCCGGACAGATGGGCTGGACGCGATGAGGCCGGAGCCGACGGTGCCGGACGCGACAGGGCCGGAGCCGACCGGGCCAGCTGCGCAGACCGAACCGCCGGGCCGCCTGCCCGGACCGCTCGCAGCGCTTGCCGGGGTGGCCGCTGCCGCGCTCGCCCTGGGCCTGGCCGAGCTGATCGCCGTAGCCACTGGCGCCCGCTCGGCACCGCTGGTCGCGGTCGGCGGGGTGGTCGTCGACACCGTCCCCGAGCCGCTGAAACAGTTTGCCATCGACGTGTTCGGCGTACACGACAAGACCGCGCTGCTGATCGGCACCGGCGTACTGCTCGCCGGGTTCGCGGCCGTGATCGGGGTGCTGGCCGCCGGCCGGCTCGCAGTCGGCTTCGTCGGCGTCGCGGTCTTCGGCGTGGTCGGCGCGGCGGCCGCGCTCACCCGGCCCGGTGCCGGGCCGGCCGCCGTCCTGCCGGCGGTGATCGGCGCGTCCGCCGCCGCGCTGCTGCTCTGGGCGCTGCTCGCCGGCCCGCTGCGGCCGGCTTCCGTCGCCTCGTCGGCCTCGTCGGATGAACCGGTACCGGTTCAGCCCGGTGCCGGCACCGCCGACCGGCGCCGTTTCCTGTCCAGCGTCGGCGTGTCGGTCGGTGCCGCCCTGGTCACCGGTGCCGGCGGTCGTTGGCTGGCACAACGCCGGGGGGTGGCCACCGCCCGGTCCGCGGTGTCGCTGCCCGCTCCGGTCGACGCCGCGCCGCCGCTGCCTTCGGGTGTGGACCCGGCGGCGCCGGGGCTGAGCCGGTACGTCACCACCAACCGTGACTTCTACCGGATCGACACCGCGTTGGTCGTGCCCCAGGTCGACCCGGACGAATGGCAGCTGCGGATCCACGGCCGGGTGACCAACCCGATCACCCTGAGCTACTCCGACCTGCTCGGGATGGAGCTGGTGGAGCGGTACGTCACGCTGGCCTGTGTCTCGAACGAGGTGGGCGGGACTCTCATCGGCAACGCCCGCTGGCTCGGCGTACCGGTGCGGGACCTGCTGGTCGAGGCGGGCCCGCTGCCCGGAGCCGACCAGGTCGTCGGCCGGTCCGTCGACGGTTGGACCTGCGGCACCCCGACCGAAGCGCTGCTGGACGGGCGGGACGCGCTGCTCGCGGTCGGAATGAACGGTCAACCACTGCCGGTCGAGCACGGTTTTCCGGTCCGCATGGTGGTGCCCGGCCTCTACGGGTACGTCTCCGCCTGCAAGTGGGTCACCGAGCTGGAGTTGACCAGCTTCGCCGACTTCGACGCGTACTGGGTGCCGCGCGGCTGGGCGGCGCAGGGCCCGATCAAGACCCAGTCCCGGATCGACACCCCCCGGGTCCGCGCCGAACTGTCCGCCGGCACCGTACCGGTGGCCGGGGTGGCGTGGGCCCCGCACCGGGGCATCAGCGGCGTCGAGGTACGGGTGGACGACGGCCCCTGGCAGCCGGCCGAGCTGGCCCCGGCGGTCTCCGCAGACACCTGGGTGCAGTGGGTCTGGCAGTGGCCGGCAACCTCGGGTGAGCACCTACTGCAGGTCCGGGCCACTGACGGGACCGGTGCCACCCAGCCCGAACTACGCCAGCCTGTCGCCCCGGACGGGGCGACAGGCTGGCACTCGGTCCGCGTAACAGTCCAGTAGGGACAATCGAACCGGCGGCCCGTGGCCGAGGTCGCGGCCGTGCTGGCCGCGACCGCGACCGCAGCCGCGCGGTAGGTGACAGTTCGCCGCGGTCAGGCGGCGGTGGCCGAGTCAGCCGGCTGCGGCCTGACGGCGGCCGACTCCGGCCGGCGCTGGGCCGGCACGGTCGACTTGTGCGGTCGGCCCAGCCGGGCCTCCAGCCGTTGCACATCGACCCGGCCGCCACGGCGGTCGGCAAGATCCTCCCAGCCGAGGGCGAGCAGCCGGAGCCGTTCCGACTCGCTGAAGCCGCCCCACACCCCGTACGGCTCGCGCACCGACAGGGCGTGCGCGGCGCACTCCGCGCGGACCGGGCAGGTCCGGCAGACCGCCTTGGCTCCAGACTCCCGGCGGTTGCGTGACGACCCCCGCTCACCGTCGGGGTGGAAGAACTGGGCGCTGTCCCGGCCACGGCAGGCACCGAGGATCTGCCACTCCCACAGGTCGACGATCGGTCCGGGCAGTCGGCGTACATCCGACATCTGCACCCCTCCTTCCGCGCGGCTCCCGCGGACACTTCGTGGTAGGACCGGGCGGCCGGCCGCGCAAGCGCTCCGGTCCTTCATGTCACCGGGGTACCCGGGAGTCCCACTGCTCAATCACCCGTGCCGGAACGTGTGGGAACACCCGGGTCGGAACCTGCGCGCGATAGCCGGTCGGCGACGTGGCCGCCGGTCCTGAACTTTCATCTTTTTTCGTGGCAAAGCACATGAGCGAGCGTGCCTCGCGTGATCTGCTGCTGGCGGGAGAGGGGAGTCACAAGTGCGCAAGGTGCTCGTGTGTGTACGAACGGTAATTGCAGCTCAGAACATCGCCGCCGCCGCCGCCCGGCTCGGCCTCTCCGCCGCAGTACGCACAGCAGTCTCTGAACCGGAGGTGATGCTGCGGCTCGCCGAACGGCCAGCCGAGATCGTACTCGCCGACACCGCCCTGGCCCGTCCGGACAGCGCAAGCTTCACCCGCCGGGTGCTGGCCCGTTCGCCGGGCAGCGTGATCGTGCTGTTCGGCGGGGAGGACCCGCAGGTGGCGTCGGCCGCGCTGGCTGCCGGCGCCCGCGGGCTGCTACGCGGCACCGACGACCTGGTCACCGCCGTGGCGAAGACCCTGCTGCTGCTCGCCGCGCCGGGCCGCCGTACACCGGCACTGCTGACCGAGCAGTCAGCAGCCGCACCGGCCCCGGCGGTGACCGCCGCCATCGGTGCCGCTGGCGCGGTGACCCACCACCCCGGGGCTGCCGCCGCTGGTACCGACTCCGCCGGACGATCGGTCACCGGCGCCGCCGCCGAACCGGCGGCGCCAGCCGCCGCCGGTGCGGACCCGGCCACCGGGCCGAACGTCGTGCCGAACCAGCGCGACGACGCGGCCGCGACGGCGTCGGCCGCCGACACCGCCGGCGCACCGATGCCCGTCCCGCACTCCGACGGCACGGTGACTCAGGACCAGGACCAGGACACGGACTCCGGCACCGCCCCGACGGATGGCGCTGTGTCGAACGGCGGCGGGCCGAACGGTGCCGGGCCGGACGGCACTCAGCCGTCAGACGGTCGAATCAGCGCACTACGCCGGATCGGGCTCACCGAACGCGAACTGCAGGTGCTGCGCGGGATGGCGGAAGGCAAGAGCAACGGCGAGATCGGCCGCGACCTGTTCGTCTCGGAGGACACCGTCAAGACCCACGCCCGGCGACTGTTCCGCAAGCTCGGCGCACGGGACAGGGCGCACGCGGTGGCCACCGGATTCCGTACCGGACTGGTCGCCTGACCGACCTTAACCCGGCCGGCCCTTGTCGTCGGCCGGTCGGTCCTGGTCGTCGTCCGCCTCGTCCCGCAGGGTGTCGTGCACGCCGTCGGCGTACCCCCGCGCGTACTCCCAGCTCACGTAGTGGTCCGGGTCGGGGTTGAAGGCCGGCTCGTGCACCCTCGGCCGGCCGGAGTCCAGCAGGTGCCGCAGATTGCCACGCAGCAGGTCCCAGTCGAAGTAGTGCGGCTCCCGGCAGTCCTCGCAGTCGATCACCAGCCCGCGGATCCCGACCGCGCCGAGCAGCGCCCGGTAGACCTCCAGGTCGGCGAGGTCCTCCAACACGTCCTGCCGTTCGGCCGGCGTCAACGAATCCGGCTCGCCGGCCTCGGTGGGATCCTCCAGCCCGGCTGCCGGATCGGCGGGGTCGCCGCTGAACGGATCGATCGGCTCTTCGTGCACCCCTCCACCGTAGTCCCACCCGTACCGGCTGCGTGGGCCCCACCCGGTCCGGCTGGCCGCGCAGGTGGCGCGTCCGGCCGGACCGACGGTGGGTACGATGAACCATCGCACCGCGAGACGGGGCGAGCCGGTCAACCGCCACCCACGCCGGGCCGCCTGCCGCCCCGGCGCCCGGGCATCAGCCGCCGCCGGCCTCAGGCGAACCGTCCGACCAGCTCAGGGGAAGAAGTCGTGGAATACTCGCCCACCCAGCAGCCCGTCGTCGACAGCACCGCCAACGGCGGTCACGTGCCCCCGGTCCCCGCCGCGTTCGGCGGCCACGTGCCGGAGATGCCCGCCGGGTCGGCCCGGGCGGTGCCGCTCGGGTTGACCTTCGACGACGTGCTGCTGCAGCCCGCCGAGTCGGACGTCATCCCGAGCCGGGTCAACACGGTGACCTCGATGACCCGCAACGTGCGACTGTCCGTACCGCTGCTGTCCAGCGCGATGGACACGGTGACCGAGGCGCGGATGGCGATCGCGATGGCCCGGCAGGGCGGCATCGGCGTGCTGCACCGCAACCTCTCCGCCGACGACCAGGCGATCCAGGTCGACCTGGTGAAACGCTCCGAGGCCGGCATGATCACCAACCCGGTGACCTGCGGCCCGGACGACACCCTGCGGCACGTCGACACACTGTGCGGCCGGTACCGCATCTCCGGCGTCCCGGTCGTCGACGAGCAGGGCGCCCTGGTCGGCATCATCACTAACCGCGACATGCGGTTCGAGACCGACCAGAACCGCCCGGTACGCGACCTGATGACCTCGATGCCGCTGGTCACCGCCCCGGTCGGGGTGGCCAAGGCGGATGCGCTGGCCCTGCTGCGCCAGCACAAGGTGGAGAAGCTGCCCCTGGTCGACGACGCCGGCCGGCTGCGCGGGCTGATCACCGTGAAGGACTTCACCAAGAGCGAGCAGTACCCGGACGCGACCAAGGACGACGCCGGCCGGCTACGGGTGGCCGCCGCGATCGGCGTCGGCGACGACTCGTACAAGCGGGCCCGGACCCTGGTCGACGCGGGCGTCGACGTACTGATCGTCGACACCGCCCACGGCCACCAGCGCGGGGTGCTGGACATGGTGCGCGCCCTGAAACGGGACACCGAGGTCGACGTGGTCGGCGGCAACGTCGCCACCTACGCCGGTGCCCGCGCGTTGGTCGAGGCCGGCGCGGACGGGGTCAAGGTCGGGGTCGGTCCGGGTGCGATCTGCACCACCCGGGTGGTTGCCGGGGTCGGCGTACCGCAGATCACCGCGATCATGGAGGCGGTCCGGGCCTGCCACCCGGCCGGCGTTCCCGTGATCGCCGACGGCGGCATCCAGTACTCGGGCGACATCGCCAAGGCGTTGGTCGCGGGTGCGCACACGGTGATGCTGGGCAGCCTGCTCGCCGGTTGCGAGGAGAGCCCCGGTGAGCTGCTGTTCATCAACGGCAAGCAGTTCAAGTCGTACCGGGGAATGGGGTCGCTGGGCGCGATGCAGTCCCGTGGCCAGGCCCGCTCCTACTCCAAGGACCGCTACTTCCAGCATGACGTGCTCAGCGACGAGAAGCTGGTCCCGGAGGGTGTCGAGGGCCAGGTGCCGTACCGTGGACCGCTGGCCACCGTCGTGCACCAGCTGATCGGCGGGGTCCGGCTGGCAATGGGGTACGTCGGCGCCGAAGGCATCGACGACCTGCACCAGCGCGGCCAACTGATCAGGATCACCGCCGCCGGTCTGAAGGAAAGCCACCCGCACGACATCCAGATGACCGTCGAGGCCCCCAACTACCACACCCGCTGACCTACGCCGTCGACCTGCCCGCGCGGTGGCCGAGCCGCCGGGCGGTCGACCTGTTCATGACGGAGATATGCCATGCGTGACGTGGTCGAGATCGGGCTGGGCAAGACCGCGCAGCGCGGCTACCACCTGGACGACATCGCCATCGTGCCGAGCCGGCGGACCCGGGACGTCGACGACGTCTCCACCGCGTGGCAGCTCGACGCGTACCAGTTCAAGATCCCATGCGTGGCGCACCCGTCGGACGCCACGATGAGCCCGGCAAGCGCCGCCAAGTTGAGCGAGCTCGGCGGGCTCGGTGTACTCAACGTCGAAGGGCTGTGGACCCGCTACGAGGACCCGAGCAAGGTGCTCGGCGAGTTGGCCGCGCTGGACGACGACGACCCGGCGACCCAGCGGCTGCAGGAGGCGTACGCCGAACCGATCCGCCCCGAGCTGATCGCCGAACGGGTCCGGCAGATGCGGGCCGGCGGCGGTACGGTCGCCGCCCGGGTGTCACCGCAGCACACCCTGGCGCTGGCCCCGGTGGTGCTGGACGCCGGCGTGGACATCCTGGTGATCCAGGGCACGCTGGTGTCTGCGGAGCATGTCTCCACCACCGACGAGCCGCTGAACCTCAAGGAGTTCATCGCCGACCTGGATTTGCCGGTGGTGGTCGGCGGCTGCACCGACTACAAGACGGCGCTGCACCTGATGCGTACCGGTGCGGCCGGGGTGATCGTCGGGATCGGCGCGGACGAGTGGTCGACCACCGACTCAGTGCTCGGCATCCGGGTGCCGATGGCCACGGCGATCGCCGACGCGGCAGCCGCCCGCCGCGACTACCTGGACGAGACCGGTGGCCGGTACGTGCACCTGATCGCCGACGGAGACCTGCAGACCTCCGGTGACATCGCCAAGGCGCTGGGCTGCGGTGCCGACGCGGTGATGCTCGGGGAGCCGCTGTCGCTGTGTGCCGAGGCCCCGGCGGCCGGGGCGTGGTGGCATTCGGTGGCCAGCCACCCGAAGCTGCCGCGCGGCGCGCTCGGGGTGGCCGACGAGCCGCTGGGCACGATGGAGCAGATCCTGTTCGGCCCGGCCGACTCCCCGGACGGCCAGCAGAACCTGTTCGGCGGGCTGCGCCGGGCGATGGCCAAGTGCGGCTACCGCGACCTGAAGGAGTTCCAGCGGGTCGGTCTGGTCCTCGACCGGTGACCATCCGCCGTCCGTCGTTCGCGCCGGGCCGCCGTCGGTGGTCCGGGCCACGGCGGCGTCCGGCGGGTGTCGCCGCGCTGCTGACGGTGGTGCTGGCCGCCGGCATTGCCGGCTGCGGCGTCCTGCCGGAGCTAATCGACCGAAACGACGACAGCCCGGCGGGTGGTTTCCAACCCGGTGCGGCCGGCATCGGCGACCCCTACTTCCCGACGTACGGCAACGGCGGCTACGACGTGGCCGGCTACCAGTTGGCGTTGCGCTACGACCCGGACGGCGAGCGGCTCGACGGCACCGCCACGATCACCGCCACCGCCACCGCGGACCTGTCCCGGTTCAACCTCGACTTGGCCGGGCTGGTCGTCGACGAGGTCATCGTCGACGACACCCCGGCCGAACACAGCCGCGACGGCAACGAACTGGTCGTGACCCCGACCACCGGCCTGACCGACGGTACGCAGTTCACCGTGGTCGTCGACTATGGTGGCCGGCCCGAGCCGCTGACCAGCCCGGACCTCGGCGTGGGCGGCTTTCACGTGACCGACGACGGGGCGATCGCGCTCGGCCAACCCGAGTCGGCCAGCACCTGGTTCCCGGTCAACGACCACCCGCTGGACAAGGCAACCTTCGACATCGAGATCACCGTCCCGGACGGGCTGGCTGCGCTGAGCGTCGGCGTACCGGGGCCGACCCGCAGCGACGACGGCTGGACCACCTGGACCTGGTCGGAGTCCACCCCAGTGGCCAGTTATCTGACCACTGTGGTGATCGGCGACTACCGGGTGGAGCGTGGCACCCATGCCGGCCGGCCGATGGTGACCGCCGTCTCCGCCGACCTGCCGGAAGGCGGCCCGGCCGAGCAGGCGATGGCCCGCACCGGCGAGATCGCCGACTATCTGGAGACGGTGTTCGGCCCGTACCCGGTCGACGCGTACGGCGGCGTGGTGGTGAACGACGACCGGATCCGCTACGCCCTGGAGACCCAGTCCCGGCCGGTGTACGGCGACGTGTTCTTCGACTCCGGACCGGTCACCTGGGTGGTCGCCCACGAGCTGGCCCACCAGTGGTTCGGCAACAGCGTGTCGATCCGGCACTGGCGGGACATGTGGCTCAACGAGGGTTTCGCGACGTACGCGGAATGGCTGTGGTCCGAGCACGACGGTGCGGCCACCGTCGACGAGATGTTCGACCGCGAGTACGACCGGATCGACTGGGCGAGTCCGGCCGGTGACCCCGGCCCGGCGGGGATCTTCAGCCAGTCGGTGTACAAGCGGGGCGGGCTGACCGTGCACGCGTTGCGGTTGACCATCGGCGACGACGCGTTTTTCCGCCTGCTCCGCACCTGGACGGCCGAGCGACGCAACGGCAACGCCAGCACCGAGGAGTTCGTCACGGTCGCCGAGCGGGTCTCCGGGCAGCCGCTGCGGGAATTCTTCGATGCCTGGCTGTTCGGCGACACCGCCCCGGCCAAGCCCTGACTGGTAGTGCGTGGCGGGCCCGGCGTGGATGCCGTGCCCGCCTTGTCATGGTGTGGTGTGGGCTTCGGTCACCGTTGGAGGGTGAGGACGCCGGGGCGGTAGGGCAGGAGGCCGTAGTCGCCGCCGGAGTTGGGGGAGCGTCCCTGGTAGAGCATTTGGAGGTTGCAGGGGTCGATGGTCATGGTCTGGTCGGGGTTGGTGCGGATGAGTTCGCCGTGGCTGATGTCGTTGGTCCAGGTGGCGCCGCTGTTGGCTTTGCCGGCGAAGGGGTTGTTCTCGCTGGTGGCGTTCGGGGTCCAGGTGCCGCCGAGGTTGGTGCCTCGCACGCCACTACCACCGGGCCAACAAACTCTCTGGTCGGGCTCGTACTTCGCCGGCTCCGTCGGCGGCGCGCCACCGAGCATCGTGAAGCAGCACATCGAGCAGCAGAACCGGCCAGGTTAGAGCACTGCTCGGGCCCTGGCGGCCCCCCAGCGCGGGCCTTCACCCCCGGTCTGAAGGCCGGAGCACTGGCCCGCGTTCCGGTAGCTGACGTTGCTGGCGCTCACCGCCGAGTCGCTCTGGGTCAGTGACGTGTTCCAGGCCTGCATCACCGTCTGCCCGGCGCCGAACGACCACGTCAGCGTCCAACTGGTCAGTGGATCACCGAGGTTGGTGATGGTCACGCGGGCGCCGAACCCGCCTGGCCACTGGGACGACACCGCGTAGTTGACCGAGCAGCCCGCCGCGGCGGCACCGGCCGGTGCCGCCACGGCGAGCGCGGCCGACGCCAGCAACGCGGCCCCGGCCGACGCCAGGCCGGCTCTGGTTGTTCTCGATTTGATCATTTAGCACTCTCCCAGCAGGACGGTGATCTGGCACTCTGTGCGCAGGTCAGTGTTAGGTGAGCGTTAACATCCGTGCCGGGTACGTTACGGGAGCGTTCCCACTACATCAACCCATGTCTATGCTGGGACGTCGGGTTCCTGCATGAGGCGCGCCGGGGGCAGGTGCGAGTCGGGGTCCGACGGACGGGGGCCCTCCGGGCCGTCCGGGCCGACCCGGACGAATGTCTCCACCCGGGTCACCCGGCACCGGACGCCCTTCAACTCGAAGTCGTCGGTGCGCGGCGGCCGGTGCGCCGCGCGGGCCCGCTCGTACGCGGCCATGAACTCCTCCACCGGGGTGTCGTCGTCCAGCTTGACCCCGACGTCGGAAATTGAGAACGACTCCGCGTCCCGAGCGTCCTGCGGCGTAGCGTAGGTGGTGGACGACCGCGGCCGCCATCTGCCAGCGACGCACTCTCCGACGGTGAAGCCGACCGGGAGCAACACCACGTTCGGATGCGTGGTCACCGCCAGCCGGGAATCGGCGTGCACGTCCCCTGGGACAGCTCTCGGATGGTAGGAGGCGGAGACCATCTCCATCCGGACGAGTCCGTTGGTCAGTCCGGTGCCGGCGGCCGGGTCAATGACGAATCCGTCCAACTGCGACGTGTTCCGCATCGTCTGGCCCGGCGGGTACGGGTCCGGGTCGGTCGGCCGGGGTGGCTCCGGCCCGTCCGCGCCCATCCGGATGAACGGCTGGGCTCGGATGATCCGGTAGCGGGAACCGTTGACGGTCAGTTCGTCGACCGCCTCCCAGTCCAGCAGCTCGTACACCGCTTCGTACTCTGCCCGCTCGGCGGCGTGCTCGGGGGTCTGCGGTGTCTCACTGTGCAGCCGCCGGAAGTGGGACGCGAGGCTGTCACGGGCATCCTGCGGGCTGTCGGCGTTCAGCCGTAAAATTCGCCACCGACCGTTCACCTCCTGGGCGGAGCCGTAGATCGGGGCACCCCACATGATCTTCGGATAGGCGGCCGCACGGTTGCGGGCGTCGTCCTCGGAAACCGCCGATACCGGGTCGTCCCGATGCTCGATCCTGATCAACAGGTGCTCAGGCACCTGGTTGGCGTCATAGACCATGTACGCATTGTGATGGCTCAATCGCTGGACCGCAGCCCCGCCCCGCCGGGATCGGCCCGCACCACGGTCGATCCGTATCGGTGTGGCCCTACTGGCCGTTCGGGTCCAGGCTCTGCTGACCATTCGGGTCCAGGGCAGCACGCGCCTCGTCTCGGCTGGGGTACCCGCAGAGCTCGACGAGATTGCCGGTCGTCGCGACGAATGCCTCGTAGATGTCGTCGTCGAAATGGTTGAGCCAGTCGCCGGCCTTGCCCTTGCGGTAGTGCGCCGTCGGCCCGGTTTCCAGGCGATTCTTGCGCATCCGGGAGAACCCGTGCCGGTCGAGCAGCGCCGCCAACTCGGCCGGAGGCAGGGCAATCCCACAGTGCCGCATCAACTCTTCCACCTCGTCCGCCTGTCGCTCACCGGTCAGATCCTCGTACCGGAAGAGGCGGAACGTCTCGGCGCTGGGTGCGACCACCCACGACCGCAGCGCGGAGAAGAGGTTCTTCTCCGCGAGGTGGTTGATGATGTAGAGGAGGCCTTCCTTGCGCGGCTTCTCTTTGAGGATCTTCCGATGGTGCAGGACGTCACCCATCGGGGTGTGCGAGTTCCGCAGCGAGAAGTAACTGGAGACGACGATGTCGCGCGGGTCCCGCATCACGAAGAAGGCCCGGTACTTCTCCGGCTTGGGGATCGCTTCGAAGCGTTTGTAGCCGACGAAGAGCGACGATGCGACCCGGCCGGGCGGAATGGCGTCAGGGTAACGCCGCCGGTGGACCCGCTGATCGAAGGGCAGCAGGCCGGAGTACTGATACACGACCGGGTCGCTGAGGATGGCCTTCACCCACTGGCTGCCCGTCTTGCGGACCGTGCAGTGGTAGATGTTGTCGTATTCGCAGCGGGCGACCACCGGGATCGTCAGCCGGCTTCTCGCGATCCGCGTCTCGAGCATCGTCCACCGCACCGCTACCCGCAGGTTGCTGGGCGTGTGGTGCTTGGCGAAGGTGAAGGTCTGTTTGATCAGTGTTCTAGCCCTGTCTCTGCCCGCAGCCTGTTCCTGCCCGCAGCGGATCTCTGCCCGAAGTGGACGACGCACGTCAGCGGATGATGCGCATCTCGGCCTGAGATGATAGTACGCACCTCAGTCTGAGATGATGATGGACGTGGACCGTTCGGTCAACCTCCGAGCCGCCCGTGAGACTCCCCTTGCTGAGCGTGCCGACCCAGGAGTAGGCGGCGGAGGTCGATGCCGAACCGGGTGCGCGGCTCGGCTCGTTTGTAGCAAGTAGTTGACACAAATGGGCGCCTTGGTTCACTCTGCTTGTACTGCATGCTTGACACAAGCGGGGAAACTCATGACCAGGTCGATCGCCCGGCGCACCGCCGCGCTGCGCTGGGCCGGAGTGGCGGTCGGGGCTGTCGTCGGCGTGATCGCCGCGCGATCGGGGGACCTCGGCGTGGGGCTGCTAGTGGCGGCACCCCTGCTTGGGCTCTGCACGCTCGTCGGCGTACTCGCCGGGGAGCTCACGGTACGGCCACCACGTGGGCCGACCCGGACCGCCGCCGTCGAGGTCCGCCGGATCCGCGACTACCTGCCGCGCCGCCTCGGCGGGGTGGTGGGGGTGGCCGGCGGGGTGCTCCTCATCCTGCTCGCCGCGACGACGACGGCCGGTGACCCCGACGACATGGGTCGCCCGGGACGGGCGCTCATCCGGCATTGCGCGGCCGGCCTGTACGAGAGCCGCGGCCCGTGGCCGGGCTCTTTCTACACCGGCGGGCTGGCGGTCGTCGTGCTGGTCGGTCTACTGATGGCGTGCCTCGCCCTGCGCGCCATCGTCCGGCGACCGCGGTCCGGGAGTACCGGCGATGCGGCAGTCGACGACGTGCTGCGCAGACGCGCGGCCCACGTCGTCACCGGCGCGGTCGGCATCCTCGTCGCCATCCCGCTCGCCGGGGTCAGCCTGACGGCGGCCAACGGCCTGCTCGGCACGTCCTGCGCGCCTACCTGGTGGACCGTCACAGGCTGGGTGCTGCTCGCGCTGGCACCGGCAGCGCTCGCGATGGGGGCCTGGTGTGCGGCTGCAGTCCTGCTGCCCACGGACCGGGCCGATTCACCGGTGCGGACGCGATGACCGATCGTCTTGCGTTGACGGTGGTCACCGGTGATCCCACGCCGCCCTACGAACAACTACGCCGTCAGTTGGTCGAACTGATCCGGTACCGCGCGCTGGCCCCCGGCGACCGCCTCCCGCCCGTCCGCCAGCTCGCCGCCGACCTGGGGTTGGCCGCCGGTACGGTGGCCCGTACGTACCGCGAGCTCGAGGCGGCCGGGTTGGTGACCTCCCGGCGTGGCGGCGGCACCCGGGTCGCAGCCGCGCAGCCCGCCGGGCCCGGTCCGGATGAGATGCTGCGTCACCACGCTGCCGCGTTCGTCCGCGAGACGCGTCAACTCGGCGTGGACGACAGCCAGATCAGCTCGGCGGTCGCCCGAGCGCTGGAGGCTTCGACGCAGGACCCCGACGCGCAGGTCCGGTAGTCTGCCGTCCAGGAGTTGGGCCGGCTCAAAGGATGTCGAGAACGGCGCGTAGCAGCCGGTTGACCTCGACCATCTCGGCCGGGCTCAGCCGGCCGACGCGCTCGCCGATCGCCTTTTCGACGTCGACGGCACGCAGTTGGTCCAGCATGAGTCGGGTTGGCTCGCCGCGCACGGTGACCTCGGGCCGGAACACGTACGGGTGGGTTGAGGCGGAGGTAGGAGCGACGATGATCGTGGACAGGTTGAGATCGTCGGACTGCACCACCACGGCGTACCGCGCTCCTTTTTGCTCATTGCGGGGTGCGCGCAGCCGGTAAACGTCACCACGCACTGAGCTCGTCCATCTCAGCCTGTACCCGGCGAACCTCCGCGAGGTCGTCGATGTCGCCACGAGCGTGCTCCGCGTCGGCCCGCATCCTTGCCCTCAGCGCCTGGTCGGCGTGCTCATCGAGAAGCCGCGTGATGACCTCGTCAATCGGCGCGTCACCGAACTCTTCCGTGCGGGTCCGCATCAGCCGGTCGCGAGTGGCCGTGCTGACCCGGATCGTCGTCGTCGCCATGCAGAGAAGTCTACGTATCGGGCTACTTGTCATCTACAACTCAGGTCTACTTCCTTCGGCTGCTTGCCGATCCGCTAGCGGCTGGTGGTGCAGCGGTTACCGGTCGGTAATGATGGCCGGATGCGGTACGACGTGGTCGTGATCGGCTCCGGGTTCGGCGGCAGCGTCGCCGCTCTGCGGCTCGCCGAAAAGGGCTACTCGGTGAAGTACGAGCCCGACCAGAGCTTGTTGGCCCGGTGGTAGTGGCGTGCGAGGTCGGGGAACTCCTGCCGGGGGCGGCGCGGCGGGACGCCCTTGAGTGAGTTGACCAGGCGGGAAACGGCGACTTCGGGTGGGTGGTCGACCAGCAGGTGGACGTGGTTGTGGCCGCCGTTGAACTCGACCAGTTCGGCCTCGAAGTCCGTGCACACGTCCCGCATGATCTGTTTCATGCGGGTCAGGTGCCGGTCGGCGAACACCGTGTGCCGGAACCTCGTCACGAAACCAAGTGGACGTGCATCGCGACGACGCAGTGCCTGCCGGTACGGACACCTTCGACTTCTGGCGTAGACCAATATGGTGTCGTGTGGTTCGTGCAGCTCCGGTACCAGTTCCGGGTCTATCCGACGCCCGGCCAGCAGATCGCGCTGGCGAAGGCGTTCGGATGCGCCCGGGTGGTGTTCAACGACGGGCTGCGCGCCCGGCGGACCGCCCACGAGCAGGGTCTGCCGTACGTGTCGGACGCCGAGCTGTCCAGGCGGGTCATCACGCGGGCCAAGGCGACTCCGGAGCGGGCGTGGCTGGGCGTGGCTGGGTGAGGTGTCGGCGGTGGTGTTGCAGCAGGCCCTCGCGGACCTGAACACCGCGTACCGCACCTTTGACCGCGCACATCCTGGGCGGGCGGTGATCGGCGCCAGCCGCTCCGACGGCGTCGTCGACGCGTACCACCGGGTTTTCGGTTGTCTGGGCCTGTACGTGGTCGACGGCGCGGCGGCGCCGGCCAACCGGGGGGGGGGTGAACCCGTCGCTGACCATCGTCGCGCTCGCCGAGCGGGCGATGGCCCACTGGCCGGTCAAGGGCGAGCCGGACCGCCGCCCCCCGGCGAGCTGAGCCGCGACCCTGAACCATCGTCGGGACGGTTCGGCGACGGTCGGTAGGCTCCGGAGCATGAGCACGCCGCGTCCGGTCCTGGTGGTGGACTTCGGAGCCCAGTACGCCCAGCTGATCGCCCGTCGGGTGCGCGAGGCCAAGGTCTACTCGGAGATCGTCCCGCACGACATGCCGGTGGCCGAGATGATGGCCAAGGAGCCGGCCGCGATCATCCTGTCCGGCGGCCCGGCCAGCGTCTACGCCGACGGTGCCCCGCAGGTCGACCCGAAGCTGTTCGACGGTGGGGTGCCGGTCTTCGGCATCTGCTACGGCTTCCAGGCGATGGCGCTGGCGCTCGGCGGCACGGTGGCGCACACCGGCAACCGGGAGTACGGCGGCACCCCGCTGGCCGCCCGTCCCGAGGCCGGAGTGCTGCTGCGGGAGCTGCCGACCGAGATCCCGGTGTGGATGAGTCACGGTGACTGCGTGACCGCCGCGCCGGAAGGGTTCACGGTCACCGCCGGCTCGGCCGGGGCGCCGGTCGCCGCGTTCGAGGATCTCGCCGGCCGGCGGGCCGGGGTGCAGTTCCACCCGGAGGTGGGGCACACCGCGCACGGCCAGCTGATGCTGACCCGCTTCCTGTACGACATCGCCGGCATCGAGCCGACCTGGACGCCGCAGAACATCATCGACGAGCATGTGGCCCGGATCCGCGAGCAGGTCGGTGCCAAGGAGGTCATCTGCGGGCTGTCCGGCGGAGTCGACTCGGCGGTCGCCGCCGCGTTGGTGCACCGGGCTGTCGGCGACCAGTTGACCTGTGTCTTCGTCGACCACGGGCTGCTGCGGGCAGGGGAGGCCGAGCAGGTCGAGTCGGACTACGTCGCCGCGACCGGGATCAAGTTGAAGGTGGTCGACGCCACCGACCAGTTCCTCGGCGCGCTGGCCGGGGTGACCGACCCGGAGCAGAAGCGCAAGATCATCGGTCGGGAGTTCATCCGGGTCTTCGAGGCGGCGGCCCGCGAGGTGGCCGCCGCCGGTGACGTCGAGTTCCTGGTGCAGGGCACCCTCTACCCGGACGTGGTGGAGTCCGGTGGCGGCACCGGCACCGCCAACATCAAGTCGCACCACAACGTCGGCGGGCTGCCGGACGACCTGCAGTTCGCCCTGGTCGAGCCGCTGCGCACGTTGTTCAAGGACGAGGTGCGGGCGCTCGGCCTGCAACTCGGGCTGCCGGAGGCGATGGTTTGGCGGCACCCGTTCCCCGGCCCGGGGCTGGCGATCCGGATCATCGGCGCGGTCGACCGGCAGCGGCTGGACCTGCTGCGCGCCGCCGATCTGATCGCCCGCGAGGAGCTGACCGCCGCCGGGCTGGACCGCGACGTCTGGCAGTTTCCGGTGGTGCTGCTGGCCGACGTGCGCAGCGTCGGGGTGCAGGGCGACGGGCGCAGCTACGGCCACCCGGTGGTGCTGCGTCCGGTGTCCAGTGAGGACGCCATGACTGCCGACTGGTCCCGGCTGCCGTACGAGGTGATCGGCCGGATCTCCACCCGGATCACCAATGAGGTGCCCGAAGTGAACCGGGTGGTGCTGGACGTGACCAGCAAGCCGCCGGGCACCATCGAGTGGGAGTGAACTGACCGGTCAGCCGGTGGTGGCCGAGGGGCGATCATCCGGTCCGTGGTGGGTCGCCGGAGTTGCTTGTACGGGGCCTGAGCTGTGGGGTTCTGGGAGGTCGTCATGCTTCAACGGTCCACGCGGCGGTCCTCGGCGACCTCGGTGACCCCCCGGATCAATACCCTGATCCGTCCCGGAATGCGGCTCTAGGTAGTCAAGTAGTTACCTAGAATACTGTCGCCAATCTGACAGTCGTCCGCGCCGACTGGCCACTTGCGGGCAGAATTCGGACTCGTGACTCCCGCCCTAGAGCCGCTTCGCAGGATCGCGGCATACGCTGTCTGTGCCGATTCGGAGGACCGGGTTCTGCTGGTCCGCGCCTCTCCGCGCTCTGGTACACCCGGGGTGTGGTCGCTGCCGGGAGGAGCGGTGGACCACGGGGAGGATCCCAACCACACCGTGGTCCGGGAGACCGCCGCGGAAACCGGCATTTCGGTCGCGATCACCGGGTTGCGTGACGTGCTTGCCGACATGCGCTCCCTTCCTCGGCGCGGAATCACCCTGCACACCGACCGGTTGATCTACGATGCGTCGATCCGTGGCGGGCAGATCTGCCACCGGATCAACCAGCCTACCGACCTCGCCCGGTGGTGCAGTCTGGACGAGGCGAAGCAACTGCCGCTGCGTCCGTTCACCGCCAGTGCCCTCGGCCTGCCGCCGGAGACGATCGACCTGCGCCCGGACACCGCTCCCGACTTCCCGTCGTTCTACGCCGTACCGGGGCCGGACGGGCTGCACCGGGCGCAACGGTTCGCCGCGTACGCGGTCGCCACCGATCCGGCTCGGCGGGTCCTGCTGACCCGGATCGCGCCCGGCTACCCGGGTGCCGGTCGGTGGCATCTGCCCGGCGGTGGCACCGACTACGGCGAACAGCCTGGCACGGCGCTGATCCGAGAGCTGGTCGAGGAGACCGGCCAGCGTGGCAGGCTGGTCCGGCTGCTCGGCGTGGCCAGCCACCGGGACGCGGCCTCGCTCGGTCCGGAGGGCTACCCGATCGACTGGCACGGGGTGCGCGCCTTCTACCAGGTGGAGGTGGACCGCCCGTCGCTGCCGATCGTCACTGACATCGGTGGGTCGACCTCGGAGGCCCGCTGGTTCGCTCGGACGGATCTGGCTGCCATCCGGTCGGAGCTGACCGAGGTGACCGCCGAGGCGGTCGGAGCCGCCCGGCTGGTCTGACCCCGACCCTGGCGGTGCCCTCCGACGCTCGGCGGCACCGCTGGGAAGGCTGTCGTCGATGCTTGCTTCAGCTAGCACCGCTTGCTGAAGCAAGCGCATCGCCGTGAGCAGGTGACCGGTTTGGCCCGGACGAACCGGCATAACTCAGACTGATCTCTCGCCATCCCGCGTCGGCTGTGCAATGGTGTAGGCCGCATAATCGGGCGTCCGGCACAAACTTGCGCCGGGCGACCGACCGATGATGGAGGGATCCGTGGCGAGAGCCCCGTGGCGGCGGCGGCGTACGACTGACAGTCCCCGGCCGGCAGGACGTCAATGGGCGGGCCGTCGATGGACCGGTCCGCTTCGTCGTAGTGGCAGCCTGGCCCGCCAGGTCCTGCTGGTGCGGGTCGGCCGCAGCGGCAGCGACCGGCTCCGTTTCGGCCGGCGGTCGGCGGACTCCGTCGGACGGTACCGGGTTGACCCGCTGACGGCGGCCGAGATCGCCGCGATCGTTCCGCTCAGCCCGGCGGTCGGTCCGGTCGGTCCGGCACCTGCCACCGGTGTCGAGGACCGCCCGATCGCCCCCGACGACCACACCGCCACGGCGGACAGCCGGCCCGGAGAGCTGCCGCCGGCTGCCGTACCGCTGCTGCCCGGCACCCCGACGGCGGCCCGGCGGGCCGGCTTCGTGCTGGTCAACTCGACTACGCTGGCCAGCCTCACGCTCGGCCTCACCGCCATCTTCCTGGCGATGGAAGGCGACGTACGCCCGGCTGCGGCCTGCCTGATCGCCTGCGTGGTCTTCGACGGACTCGACGGGGCGCTGGCCCGCCGGCTCGGGGTGGCGAGCCCGTTCGGCGCGCAGATGGACTCACTCGCCGACATGTGCTCGTTCGGGCTGGCCGCCCCGGTCGTCGTCTACGCCTCGCTGGCCGGCTCGGTCTCCACCACCGCCGCGGCGGTCGCCTGCGCCCTGGTCGCCGGCTGCGCAGCGATCCGGCTGGCCCGGTTCAACGTGTCGCCGTGCGACGGCCGGTTCTTCACCGGCGTACCGACCACGCTGGCCGCCGCCGTCCTCGGTCTCGGCGTGCTGATCGACGTCCCGATCCCCGGCGGTGCGCAGCTGGCGGTCGTGGCGCTGCTGGCCTTCGCGATGATCTCCAGCTTCCCGTACGCGAAGCTGGCCCGGCTGATCAAGCTGCCGCCGTGGCTGTGGGTCGTGCCGGTGGTCGGCGCGTTGATCGACGCGCGGCTGACCTTCGGCCTGACCGTGCTGGCCTACCTGGTGAGCGGGCCGGTGCTCTGGCTGCACCAGCGGCGGGCCACCTGACCCTCAGCCACCGGCCCGGCCCCGACCGGCCGGCTCTGGGGGTCAGCGCCAGCGGGCGATCACCGAGCTGCCACCGGCCACCCGGTCACCCGGCCCGACCAGCGCCTCGGCGGCGTCCGCCGGCAGGTAGACGTCGGTGCGTGAACCGAACCTGATCAGCCCGAACCGCTCACCCTTGGCGAGTAGACTGCCGACCGGGGCGCGGTGCGCGATCCGTCGGGCCACCATTCCGGTACGCTGCGCGACCACCACCCGGCCCCGAGCGGTCTCCAGCACCGTGTACGCGGCGACGTTGTGCTCGGCGGCCGGCTTCATCGCGGCGGCGAAACCGCCGTCGGTGACGAAGTGGTCGACCACCCGGCCGGCCACCGGGCTGCGGTTGACGTGCACGTCGAGCACCGAGAGGAAGACCGCGATCCGCAGGAACCCGGTGGCACCGAGCCGTTCGTCGTGCACCCGCTCCACCGACAGCACCCGGCCGTCGCTCGCCGCGACCACGGCGGTCGGATCCTCCGGAACGTCGCGTTGCGGATCGCGGAAGAACGCGGCGACCGGGCCGGCGGCCAACGCCGGCAGCAGCCAGAGCCGGCTCTTCGGCCGGGCCAGCCGGGTCGCCGCGGCCAGCCCGAGGGCGATCCCGGCGGCGGCCACGCCGCTGGAATCGATGTGCATCCCCCGGGTCAGCGGCACGCTGCTCGTCCGGAACGCCGGCCCCAGCTTGGCGGCCCGGTCGACCGGCGCCGGGGTGAACCGCAGCCGGTGCACCCGCAGCGGCGGGACGTTGCGCAGCACCAGGTCACTGCCGACGCCGAAGAGCGCCACCTGCCGGTCCAGTTCGGCGGCCGCACCCGAGGTGCCGCCCGGCAGCGCAGCGACGGCCACGGACAGCACGGCGCCTTCGGTGAGGTACTTGCCGTAGCCGTCGATCATGACGCGGGCCTGCTCACCACTGCCGGTGAGGACGGTCCCGATGATGAGCAGGTCGGCCGGGTCGGCGGCCGACGCCGTCTCGATCACCCGGACCCGTTCGTCGACCCACGGGCCGTGGCCGGCGATCTCCGCCCGCAGCTGTGCCGTCTGGTCGACGCTGGCCGGCACCACGGTCATCGTGTCGCCGGGTAGCAGTGCGTCGATGGCGGCGTCGACCAGCATCGATCCCGGGGCCACCTCGACCAGCAGGACGTGCTTCGCCGCGTTGTCCCGGGCGAGTTCGGCGGTCAGCGCCCGGGCGGCGCGGTCGCCGACGTCGGCGCGGGCACGAAGCACGGAAGTGACTGGTACGGGGGTGTCGGACATGGCGGACGGGCTCCTCGCGGCAATGGTGGGACGCGGACCCAGCATAGGTGCACCACCGGTGGGCTGCAGCGGGCCGTCAACCACCCGATCCGCTGGGCCGGGTGGCCGGCTCGGCAGACGTCGGGGCATCGGACGTCGGCCCGGCGGACGTCGGCCCGGCGGGCGCGGAGGCGTCGGCTTCCGCCGGCCCGTGGGCCTGGCCAGCGGTGCCGGGGGGCGGTTCGCTGCGGCCGGACCGCAACGCGCCCACCAACCCGAGTACGCCGAGCAGGATCAGCCCGCCGGCGACGATCCAGCCGACCCGGGGCAGCGGTACGTCGACTGACTGGGCGATCAGCCACCAACCGGCGATCAGGAGGAAGATCAGGCCGAAGGTGAGGGAGACGCCGTCGGTGCGGTGCCGTTTCATCGGATGACCTCCAGGTCGCCGGCGTTGATTTCGATCCGCAGGGTGAGTTCGCCGCCGCCGGTACCGTCCGATCCGAGGTCCTCCACGATGCGGCGGCCCTGCTCGAAGCCGTCCCAGCGGTGTCCGAGCACGGACGCGTTACCGGCGTTCATGTCGGTCTCGGTCCGTACGTCGACCTCGTCCGGCAGGTAGACGCGAAGTTTGCCGAACGACAGCGAGACCGTCACGTCCTTCTGCCGGTCGGTGAAGTCCACGTTGCGCAGGTCCAGCACGGCGTCGCCGAACGTTGCCTGGTAACGCGAATCCACCTGGCCGTAGGTGGCCGGTTTCCACACCATCGGCTCCGATGCGGCCTCCTTGGCCGACTCGGCGAGGCTGGAGACACCGACCGCTGCGGCAGCCGTCAGACCCAGCGCGATGAGCCAGCGGGCCCGGCCGATCCAGGCCCCGACCAGCAGCCCGACCGCGATCGTGGCGAGTACCGCCGCGAAGTAGGCCGAGGGTGGCGTGGGCGCCAGGTCGGTCAGGTCGAGCGCGGTGACCAGCCCGAGCACCACGAAGATCATCGAAAATGTGATGGTGCCCAGCCGGGACCGTTCCTTACGGGGCCGTGGCGCGACCGACGGTGGCGGTGGCACCGGGTGCGGTGGGACCGGAGGTGGCGGGGGAAACTGCCCCGGTGGCCCGCTACGACCCGCGTACGGGCCGTAGGGCGCGAATGGTGCCCGGTAGCCCCCGAGGGCTGCCGGCTGGCCGGCGGCGACCGGTGCGGCCGCTAGCGCCGCTCCCGCTACCGGCCCGTACGGCGGCGGACCGTATCCCGCCGGTGGCGGCGGACCGTATCCCGCCGGTGGCGGCGGACCGTACCCGGCCGGTGGCGGTGGGCTGTACGCGGCCGGTGGGCCGTATCCCGGCGGTGGCGGCGCCGGGGGTCCAGCCGGTCGCGGACCGTCCTCCCGGAGACTGCGGTTGAGCAGCAACACGCCGCCGATCAGCACCGCCGAACCGAGCAGGACGGCCCGGAACCCGTCGGTCACGATGAAGCCGAACATGACAGCGGCGAGGATGCCGATCACCAGGACGGTGACCGGTGAAGTACTCGACCGGCCCCGGCCAAGCAGCCCTTCCACCGGCGAGGTGCTGTCCCCCTCACTCGGGGTGGCCAGCCACACCACCAGATACACCAGGATGCCGATACCGCCGAAGAAGCCGAGCACCGCCAGCAGCACCCGCCACAGAACCGGGTCGGTGTTGGTGGCCCGGCCGATGGCTCCGCACACCCCGGCCAGGTACCGGCCCTGACGCGGCCTGATCAACCCGTACCGCGAGGCGAGGGCCTCGGCCTGCGGAGGCGGTGGCTGCCAGCCGTACCCGGTGGTGGGGGGGTCCGTCGGCGGGGCCGACGCGGTCCCGCCGGCCGACTCGCCCGCTGGACTGGCCGCCCCTGCCGGCCCCGTTGCCTGGTCGGGTGGCTGCGTCGACTCGTCCGCTGGGTCGGGTGGCTGTGCCGGTTCGGTCGCTGGGTCGGGTGGCTGCGCCGGTCCACCTGGCTTGGTCGGGTCGTCGGTCATACTTGTGATCCTCCGTGTCCGGCTGCCCGACCTGCCTCGGGAATCGACCCTGAAGCCACCCTGACTTTCCAGACGGTGGCTGTCCGGGACGTCCCCGTGGTCGCGCGGGTCGTCGCCGTGTGACGATCGAATCCACCGGCCGGTATCCACCGGCCGAAGTCACCGCCGCCGGGCGCCGCCGGCCGGAATCGGCCGTCAGACCGTCCACGTCCCACCCGCCGAGGAGGCAGCGATCACTACCGCGATCGAGCCGCCACGTCTGTATCGCAGTCGCGAGCAGCGGGTGGTCGCCGGAGTCGCCGCCGGGATCGCCCACCACCTGCGACTGCCGGTGGTCGGCGTACGGGTGGCGTTCGTCGTACTGATCGGGTTCAGCGGCCTCGGGGTGCTGCTCTACGCGGCGTTCTGGGCGGTGGTGCCACCTGCGACCGTTGGGCCCCCGAAGCGTCGCGACCTGGGCGAACTACTGCCGTTCGTGGCGATCGGCCTCGGCGTCATCTTGATCCAGGTGCTGGTCTTCGAATCCAGTGGAGTGAGTGCCACCGCCGGCTGGCTGGTGGCGGTCATCGCGGTCGGGACCGGGATCATCTGGCACCAGTCGGCACCGGAGCGCCGGCGGGCCTGGCGGGAGACCCTGCCACAGGTGCCGTGGCTGGGCGCGGTGGTCGACGAGAGCGACCGCCGGGCCTTCCTGCTGCGGTTCATCGGCGGCGGGCTGCTGGTGGCGGTCGGCGTGATCGGGGTGGTGGCGGTGTATTCGCCCCGGGGCGACTTCGCCGCCGTCATCAACGGCGTCATCTTCGCCCTGGTCGGTCTCGCTGGCGTCGGGGTGGTCACCGCCCCGGTGCTGTGGCGGACGTTCAACCAGTTGCGCACCGAGCGGGAGGGCCGGGTCCGGGAGCAGGAGCGGGCCGAGCTTGCCGCGATGATCCACGACCAGGTGCTGCACACCTTGGCGCTGATCCAGCGCAACGCCGCCGACCCGAAGACCGTGCAGCGGCTGGCCCGGGGGCAGGAGCGGACGCTGCGGAACTGGCTCTACAAGCCGACCGCCTCGCCGACCGAGCGGTTCGCGGCGGCGTTGGAGCAGGTCGCGGCCGAGGTGGAAGACACTTTCGGATTGTCCGTCGAGGCCGTTGTGGTGGGCGACCGGGGCACCGACGAGCGGGTTGGCGCGCTGGTGGCGGCGACCCGGGAGGCGCTGGTCAACGCGGCGCGTCACGCCGGGGTGCAGACTGTGTCGCTGTACGCGGAGGTGGAGCCGGAGCAGCTCAGCGTCTTCGTCCGGGACCGGGGCGCGGGCTTTGACCCGACCCGGGTGGGGGACCACCGGCACGGGGTGCGCGGCTCGATCGTCGGCCGGATGCGCCGGCACGGCGGTCGAGCCGAGATCATTAGTACGCCGGGCTCGGGTACCGAGGTCCGGCTGACGCTGCCGGTCGGGCCGGAGAGCCGGCGGCCTGGGCCGGAGAGCCGACAGCCTGGAGAGGATGGCCGACATGAGTGAACCGACCAGCCAGCCGGCGGCGGGTGGGGCACCGGGGCAGCCGGACGGACGGCGGTTGCGGGTATTCCTGGTCGACGACCATGCGATGTTCCGTACCGGGGTCCGCGCCGAACTCGGCGCCCACGTGGATGTGGTGGGCGAGGCGAGCACGGTGGCCGAGGCGGTCAGCGGGATCGCCGCGGTCGGCCCCGACGTGGTGCTGCTCGACGTACACATGCCTGATGGTGGGGGACGGGCGGTGCTGGACGCGGTGCTGCGGGGCTCGGGCGTGGCGCGGCCGTCGGTGCGGTTCCTGGCGCTGAGCGTCTCGGACGCGGCGGAGGACGTGATCGGGCTGATCCGGGCCGGCGCACGTGGCTACGTGACAAAGACGATCTCACCGGACGATCTGGCGGCGGCGATCCAACGGGTGGCCGACGGGGATGCGGTGTTCAGCCCCCGGCTGGCCGGGTTCGTGCTGGACGCGTTCGCCGCCCGGCCGGACGCGCCGGTGGTGGATCCGGAGCTGGACCAGCTGACCAACCGGGAGCGGGAGGTGCTGCGGCTACTCGCCCGGGGCTACGCCTACAAGGAGATCGCCAAGGAGCTGTTCATCTCGATCAAGACGGTGGAGACCCACGTCTCGAACGTGCTGCGCAAGCTGCAGATGTCGAACCGGTACGAACTGTCCAGATGGGCGGCGGACCGCCGGCTCATCTGACCGACCAGCGGACTTGCTCTATCTCCCGGATGGTGGGAACCTGGTTGGCGATCCGTCCGGTGTCGATCATGGCGGGCCTGGTTGTGGGCTCGCGATGCGTCTGCTGCGGACCGGTGTTAACCCTGAGGTTACAAGCCGGCAATTGCCGCCAATCCGGCATCCGGGCACCTCGGACAAGTGGTGACTAATCGTATTGACTTAACATCCGAACGTGATGGAGGGGTCGCGGGGAAGGTCACACGAGGGCTTTCCTACTCTGCGGTAATAAGGGTTGTACAGTGGTCGGATGCCCAGGTCAGGGCGGGTCTGAGCGACGGTTGAGTGATCTTGACCGGAGTATCGGGGCCGTCCCGTCCGCGTATCACCTTGATAACGGCACCTTCACGCAACGGGCTACCTGGTGTCACAGTGTCAGTCACCTCACAACCCCCCCGTGAGCGCCCTGAGGAGGCTCTCCCATGCGTGGGAAAACCCTAAAGGTGGCGGTCGCAGCGACCGCCATCGCTCTGTTCGCCACCGCTTGCAGTAGCGACGGCGAAGACACCACGGAGAACAACAACTCCGGCGGTACGCTTCGCATCTACGCCTCGGAGCCGGCGTTCCTGCTGCCGTCCGCTGGTGACGACGAGCCGTCCATCCTGGTCATCCGCCAGCTCTACCGTGGTCTGGTCAAGTACAACGCCGAGACCGGTGAGCCGGAGAACGACCTCGCCGAGTCGATCGAGTCCGAGGACAACAAGACCTGGACGGTCACGCTCAAGGACGGCTACACCTTCGACAACGGTGAGCCGGTCAACGCCGACGCCTTCATCCGGGCGTGGAACTACACGGCGTACGGGCCCAACGCCCAGAACAACGCCTACTTCATGAAGCGCATCGTCGGCATCGACGAGGTCAGCGGCGAGGAGCCGGCGGCCGAGGAGCTCTCCGGCCTGGCCAAGGTCGACGAGCTGACCTTCACCGTCGAGCTGAAGGAGCCGTTCGCCGGCTTCCCGGCGATCGTCGGCTACTCCGGGTTCTTCCCGATGGCCGAGGCCTGCCTCGAGGACACCGACGCCTGCAACGAGACCCCGATCGGCAACGGTCCGTACAAGATCGAGGGCAGCTGGGAGCACGACCAGCGGATCCAGTTGGCGCGCAGCGAGACCTGGGCCGGTGAGGAGAAGGGCGCGGCCGACGTCCTGGACTACAAGATCTACGCCGATGTGGACGCCGGCTACGCCGCCTTCCAGTCCGGCGAGCTGGACGTGATGTACACCATCCCGCCGGCGCGGTACCAGGAGGCCAAGCAGCAGTACGGCGACCGGATGTACGAGGCCCCCGGCGACAGCTTCACCTACGTCGGCTTCCCGACCTACGACGAGCGCTTCGCCGACAAGCGGGTCCGGCAGGCCTTCTCGCTCGCGGTCGACCGGCAGGGCATCATCGACGCCGTCTTCGACGGCCGGTTCACCCCCGCTGAGGGCGTTGTGGCGCCGACCTTCGACGGCTACCGCCCGGGTGTCTGCGAGTACTGCACCCAGGACGTCGAGCGGGCCAAGGAGCTGCTGGAAGAGGCCGGCGGCTGGGACGGCGAGCCGCTGGTGCTGTGGGCCAACGCCGGTGCCGGTCACGAGCAGTGGCTGCAGGCGGTCGGCGACCAGCTGAAGGCCGCGCTGGGCATCGACTACGAGCTGAAGGTCAACCTGCAGTTCCCCGAGTACCTGGCGACCGCCGACGAGAAGGAGTTCACCGGTCCGTTCCGGCTCGGCTGGGGCCCGGACTACCCGGTGGTCGAGACCTACCTCTACCCGCTCTACGGCTCCGGTTCGGACAGCAACGCGTCCGGCTACAACAACCCCGACTTCGACGCGCTGATCGCCCAGGGCGACGCCGCGGCGGACCTCGAGGCGGCCATCCCGTTCTACAACCAGGCCGAGGACCTCATCGTGGAGGACATGCCGGTCATCCCGATGTGGTTCAGCAAGATCGCTGCGCTGTACGGCGAGAACGTCGACGAATTCCACTGGAACAAGATCTCGGACGCTGAGTACGGCAAGATCACTCTGAAGAACTCCTGACCTGCGAGTCTGACTGATCAAGTCGTAACGCGACGTGGCGGCAACGGGAACTCCCACGAGGGGGCCTGTTGCCGCCACGTTTAGCGCCGAGAGGAGACCCCCCAGATGGGGCGCTACGTCATCCGACGGTTGCTCCAGTTCATCCCCACCGTGCTGGGCACCATGTTCCTACTGCACTACGTCACGTCGCTGGGCATCCAGTTCAGCGGCAACCCGGTCCGGGCGATCTTCGGCGACCGCAAGCCGACAGAAGCTCAGCTCGCCGCCATGACCGAGAAGCTCGGCTTCGGCGACCCCTGCCTGGAGCAGCCGGGCAACCCGTGCTTCGGTCTGTTCCTCGACCGCCTGCAGGACATCTTCCTGCGCTTCGACTTCGGCATCAACCTGCAGCAGGAGCCGGTCACCGAGCTCGTCTCCCGGGCCCTGCCGCACACCCTCAAGCTGGTGCTCATCGCCATCGTCTTCGAGGCGGTCATCGGCATCTTCGCCGGCGTCCTGGCCGGTCTGCGTAACGGCAGCTTCTGGGACTACCTGGTCAAGATCTCCACGGTCTTCGTCATCTCCGTGCCGATCTTCGTCCTCGGCGTCGTGGTCCGCCAGTACGTCGGCGTCGAGTTCGGCAACGTCCTGCGCGGGCAGGACTGGATACCGGAACTGATCTCGCGAGGCGTCTTCGGCGCCGGGTTCATCGCCGACTACCCGACCGCCAGCCTGGTCATCCCCGGCATGGTGCTCGGCGCGGTCTCCCTGGCCACCACCGCCCGGCTCACCCGGACCAGCATCATGGAGAACGTCCGGGCCGACTACGTGCGTACCGCCAAGGCCAAGGGTCTGGCGAACCGGCGGGTCATCGGCGTGCACACACTGCGCAACTCGCTCATCCCGGTGATCACGTACCTCGGTGTCGACATCGGCTCGCTGATGGGCGGCGCGGTGGTCACCGAGCGGATCTTCAACGTACGTGGTATCGGATCGTTGGTCGCCCAGGCCGCCACCTCCGGTGAAGCCTCGGTGGCGATCGGTGTGGTGACCATGCTGGTCATGGTCTTCCTGCTGGTGAACCTGCTGGTGGACCTGCTTTACGCGGTCCTCGATCCGAGGATCCGCTATGAGTGATCACAATGGACCGAACATCTGGCCCGGTGCCGTGCTGATCCACGGCGGACCGAGCGTAGCGAGGTGCCACCATGAGTGACCCGACCCATCCCACGGCCCCCGCCGGCGGCACCGAGGTGGCACCACCGCCACCCGAACCGGCCCCGGCCGCGGCCACCACCGAACGCAACGCCAGCCTGTGGGCCGACGCCCGGCGGCAACTGCTGCGCGACCCGGTCTTCATCGCCGCGTCGATCTACGTGCTGCTGGTCGCGTCGATGGCCGCCTTCCCCACCCTGTGGACCCGGCAGGACCCGCGCGCCTGCGACGTCCAGCGGACCCGGATCGCGCCCAGCTGGGAGCACCCGTTCGGGTTCAACAACCTGGGCTGCGACTACTACTCGCACGCCATCCACGGGGCCCGGCCGTCGCTGCAGATCGCGATCTTCGCCACGCTGGGCATCGTCCTGCTCGGCGGCACCGCCGGGCTGCTCGCCGGCTACTTCGGCGGCTGGGTGGACGCGATCATCTCGCGGATCACCGACATCTTCTTCTCGCTGCCGTTCCTGCTCGGTGCGATCGTCTTCCTGACCGTGATCAAGCAGCAGAACGTCTGGACGCTGGCCGCCGTCCTGATCGTGCTCGGCTGGACCACCATCGCCCGGATCATGCGCGGCAGCGTGCTCTCCTCCAAGGGCCTGGACTACGTGCAGGCGGCCAAGGCGATGGGGGCCGGGCACGGTCGACTGATGTTCCGGCACATCCTGCCGAACGCGATCGCACCGATGGTCGTCTACGCGACGATCACCCTGGGCGCGTTCGTCTCCGCCGAGGCGACGCTGACCTACCTCGGTGTCGGTCTGCAGCCACCGGAGGAGTCCTGGGGGATCATGATCTCCCAGCACCAGGTCTACTTCCTGGACCACCCGTGGCTGCTGCTCTTCCCGTGCGGGCTGCTGGTCGGCACGGTGCTCTCCTTCATCCTCATGGGCGACGCCCTGCGTGACGCCCTCGACCCGAAGCTGCGGTGAGGTGAGCCATGGCGACAGACAGAGACATCACCGCCACCATCGACGCGCTGCCCGGCCTCGACGCCAGCGCACCGCCGCTGGAGGTCAACGACCTGCAGGTCGAGTTCCGCACCCGCAACGGCATCGCCCGCGCGGTCAACGGGGTGAGCTTCTCGTTGCAGGCCGGCGAGACCCTGGCCATCCTGGGTGAGTCCGGTTGCGGCAAGAGCGTCACCGCCCAGGCGATCATGGGCATCATCGACTCGCCGCCCGGGTTCGTCACCGGCGGCGAGATCAAGTATCGGGGCGTGGACCTGCTCAAGCTGCCCGAGTCGCAGCGGCGCAAGATCCGGGCCAACCGGATCGCGATGATCTTCCAGGACGCGCTGTCGGCGTTGAACCCGGTGTTCACCGTCGGCTTCCAGCTCTCCGAGCTGTTCCGCAAGCACCGGGGGATGTCCCGGGCCGACGGGAAGGCACGGGCGGTCGAGCTGCTCGACCTGGTGAAGATCCCGGCGGCCAAACAGCGGGTCGGCGACTTCCCGCACCAGTTCTCCGGTGGCATGCGCCAGCGGGTGATGATCGCGATGGCGCTGGCTCTCGACCCCGAGGTGCTGATCGCCGACGAGCCGACCACCGCGCTCGACGTCACCGTCCAGGCCCAGGTGATGGCTTTGCTCGCGGAGCTGCAGCGGGAACGCAACATGGGCCTGGTGCTGATCACCCACGACATGGGGGTGGTGGCCGACGTCGCCGACCGGATCTCGGTCATGTACGCCGGTCGGGTCGTCGAGGAGGCGCCGGTGCGGGACATCTACGCCTCGCCGGCGCACCCGTACACCAAGGCGCTGCTGGAATCGATCCCCCGGATCGACCTCAAAGGCCAGGAGCTGAACGTCATCAAGGGCCTGCCGCCCGCGCTGACGAACATCCCGGCCGGCTGCTCGTTCAACCCGCGCTGCCGGTACGCGCAGGATGTCTGCCGGGCCGACCCGGAGCCGCCCCGGTTCGCGCTAACGCCGAGCCGGACCTCCGCCTGCCACTTCTGGAAGGAGGTCAAGGGCGATGAGTGACGTTGTCCTGGAGACCAAGGATCTGGTCAAGCACTTCCCGCTGACCCAGGGCATCCTGTTCAAGAGGCAGATCGGCGCGGTCCGCGCGGTGGACGGGATCAGCCTCCAGCTGCACCGGGGCGAGACGCTCGGCATCGTCGGCGAGTCCGGCTGCGGCAAGTCCACCCTGGCCAAGCTGCTTGTCGGGTTGGAGACCCCGTCGTCCGGTTCGATCATGGTGCACGGCGCGGACGTGGCCGGCCGCAGCGGCGCCGAGATGCGCCGGGCCCGGCGCAACATCCAGCTGGTGATGCAGGACCCGTACACTTCGCTGAACCCGCGGATGACGGTCGGTGACCTGATCGGCGAGCCGTTCGAGATCCACCCGGACGTGGCGCCGAAGAGCGACCGTAGCCGCCGCGTCCAGGAGCTGTTGGAGCTGGTCGGCCTCAACCCGGACCACATCAACCGCTACCCGCACCAGTTCTCCGGCGGGCAGCGGCAGCGGATCGGCATCGCCCGGGCGCTGGCGCTGCGCCCGGAGATCATCCTCTGCGACGAGCCGGTCTCCGCGCTGGACGTGTCGATCCAGGCGCAGGTGATCAACCTGCTGGAGCAGCTGCAGAAGGAACTGGGGCTGTCGTACATCTTCATCGCCCACGACCTGTCGGTGGTGCGGCACATCGCACACCGGGTCGGTGTGATGTACCTCGGCAAGATCGCGGAGATCGGCACCGAGGAGGAGATCTACGAGCGGCCGACCCACCCGTACACCCAGGCGTTGCTCTCCGCGGTCCCGCTGCCCGACCCGACGGTGCGCGGCCTGCGGGACCAGATCGTGCTGGAAGGCGACGTGCCGTCACCGGCCGACCCGCCGTCGGGCTGCCGGTTCCGGACCCGCTGCTGGAAGGCACAGGACATCTGCGCCGCCGAGGAACCGACCCTGACGGTACGGGAGACGTCGGCGCACCCCAGCGCCTGCCACTTCGCCGAGGTGCGCGACGTCGTGCACGTCACCGAGTAGTCCGGGCGCCGGCCCGCTCGTCGCCTCGCATCACGTTGACGCATGGTGGGAGCGGGCCGGCTGGCCGCCCTCGTGCGTTCCGCCCGGCTGAATCGAGCGCCGGCTGGCTGAGGTGACGGCCGGGCCGGTGATCACAGTGGGCCGCGGCCGGCCCGCAGCACCAGCAGCGCCAACTGGGTGCCGTCGGCACCCAGTTCAGACCGGTAGCGGTCGACAATCTCACGTTCCCGGGAGAGCACCAGCCGGGTGCCGCCCGAGGCGATCCGGACCGCGCCCACCTGCCGCGACAGCTCGGCCCGTTCCTGCCAGAGCGCGATCAGCGCGTCGTCGATCTCGTTGATCCTGTTTCGGATGGCCAGGATACGGTCGGCCGCCTCCGGCGCGTCCGTCCCGGTCTGGTGACGACCGTCGGATCGCCCTGCCGGGCCGGTCGCGCCAGACTGGCCCGCCTCCTCAGCGGTGCCGGCCGGTGGCGTCGCGCTGCTGTCGGCGGTGTGCGCAACGGCGTTGGTCCCCATGTCCTGCCTCCTGGACTGTCCGGCCCCGGTGGACGCGGAACCCGGAACGCGAAGTGCCCCGGGCTCTCGCGAGAGCCCGGGGCACTTGTAGGTCTGATGATCAGGCGCGACCTACGGCAGCCGGACTCCCGGAACCGTAGCTAAAGAAGAATCGTGCCTGGCGGATCACGCTACGAGTATGCCCAGGCTGGCGACGCCAGCGCAAGAATTCCGCCACCCTCTGGGAAGACACCCAGCGCGCCGACGGCCCCAGTCTGGCGGCGCGGGCCTGGCGGCGCGGGGCTGTCGGTCGTGCGGCATAGACTCGCCCGTGCGATGCATCCACTCTTCGAAACCCCAGCGGCCCCATCCGTACCAGTCACGGATCGGGGCGGTCCGCCGGCTGAGCCCAGTTCGGCCGGCCGAGGGCCGGCTGAGCCCAGTTCGGCCGGCCGAGGGCCGGCTGAGCCCAATTTGGCTGCCGCCGCGCTGCTGACCGGGCTCAACGGCCCGCAACGAGAGGCGGTCACCCACGCCGGTGGCCCGCTGCTGATCGTGGCCGGCGCTGGTTCCGGCAAGACGAAGGTGCTCACCCACCGGATCGCGTACCTGCTCGCGGCCAGGCAGACCCACCCCGGTGAGGTCCTGGCGATCACCTTCACCAACAAGGCGGCCGGTGAGCTGAAGGAGCGGGTCGGCAACCTGGTCGGGCCGCGGGCCCGGATGATGTGGGTCTCCACCTTCCACTCCGCCTGCGTACGGATCCTGCGGGCCGAGCACGAGCACGCGGGGCTGAAGTCGACGTTCTCCATCTACGACGCGGACGACTCACGGCGGCTGATGCAGCTGGTCGCCCGGGAGCTCGACCTGGACCCGAAGCGCTACCCGGCCCGTGGGCTGGCCACCCAGGTGTCGAACCTGAAGAACGAGCTGGTCGACCCGGAGACGTTCGCCGACCGGGCGGCCGGCCCCAATGAGCGGGCCCTGGCCGAGGCTTACACGCTCTACCAGCGTCGGCTGCGCGAGGCACACGCGCTCGACTTCGACGACCTGATCATGACGACGGTGCACCTGCTGCAGGCCCACCCGCACGTGGCCGGCAGCTACCGGCGGCGGTTCCGGCACGTGCTGGTCGACGAGTACCAGGACACCAACCACGCGCAGTATCAGCTGGTCAAGGAGCTGGTGGGCGACGGGTCGGACGACGTGCCGCCGGGGGAGCTCTGCGTGGTCGGCGACGCAGACCAGTCGATCTACGCCTTCCGGGGCGCCACCATCCGCAACATTCTGGAGTTCGAGCGGGACTTCGCCCAGGCCAGGACGATCCTGCTGGAGCAGAACTACCGCTCCACCCAGACGATCCTGACCGCCGCCAACGCGGTGATCACCAACAACGCCGGCCGCAAGCCGAAGCGGCTGTGGAGCGACCAGGGCGACGGCGAGCAGATCGTCGGCTACGTCGCCGACACCGAGCACGCCGAGGCGGACTGGGCGGCCCGGCAGATCGACCGGTTGTGCGACGACGGCGCGGCCCGACCGGGCGACGTGGCGGTCTTCTACCGCACCAACGCCCAGTCCAGGGTCTTCGAGGAGGTGTTCATCCGGGTCGGCCTGCCGTACAAGGTGGTCGGCGGGGTGCGCTTCTACGAGCGTAGGGAGGTCCGCGACGCGCTGGCCTACCTGCGGGCGGTGGTCAACGCCGACGACACGGTGAGCATCCGGCGGGTACTCAACACGCCGCGTAGGGGCATCGGCGACCGGGCCGAGGCGTGCGTCGAGGCGCTGGCCGCCCGCGAGCGGATCTCGTTCGGTGCTGCGCTGGGCCGGGCGGCCGAGGCACCGGGGATCTCCACTCGGGCGGTGAACGCGATCACCGACTTCGTGGCGCTGCTCGACGGCGTGCGGGAGCAGCTGGCCACCACCACCCCGGAGGAGGCACTGGAGTCGGTGCTGCTGCGCTCGGGCTATCTGACCGAGCTGGAGGAGAGCCTGGATCCGCAGGACGCCGGCCGGGTGGAGAACCTGCAGGAGCTGGTCAGCGTGGCCCGCGAGTACACCGAGCGGGTCGAGGCGTCCGACGAGCCGGCGACCGTGGCCGGCTTCCTGGAGCAGGTCGCGCTGGTCGCCGACGCCGACCAGGTGCCTGACGACGACCCGGACCACCAGGGTGTGGTCACCCTGATGACGCTGCACACCGCCAAGGGCCTGGAGTTCCCGGTGGTCTTTCTGACCGGTCTGGAGGACGGCGTCTTCCCGCACCTGCGGGCCCTCGGCGACACCCGGGAGCTGGAGGAGGAGCGGCGGCTGGCGTACGTCGGGATCACCCGGGCCCGGCAGCGCCTGTTCCTGTCCCGGTCGGTGACCCGGGCCGCGTGGGGGCAGCCGGCATACAACCCGCCGTCGCGGTTCCTCTCCGAGTTGCCGGCCGAGCTGGTCCGCTGGGAGCGGACCGAGGCGGCGTACACCTCCTGGTCGGGCACGGGTGGCGGGGTCGGTGGGCGGTCGGCCGCCGCAGACCGGTCACCGGTCGCGCGAGGTGGCGGCTTCGCCGGCGGTACGCCGAAAGCCGCCCGCCTCGCTCAGCGGCTCGGGGTGGACCCGAGTCGGCTGAGTACCGCCAGCGAGCTGCCCACCGCGCCCAAGGTGACGGTGGGGGAGCGGGTCAACCACCAGCGGTACGGGCTGGGCCGGGTGTTGGCGGTGGAGGGGCACGGGCCGGGAGCCAGGGCGCAGGTCGACTTCGGCGACCAGACGATGTGGCTGGTGCTGCGGCACGCGCCGATCGAGAAGGTTTGACCCCGGACCCGTACCGAACCGGTCAGCAGCCCAGGTCGACGCCGCGTTCGCGCATCCACGGGGCGGGGTCCACCTGGCTCCATAGCCCGCCGATGTGTACCTCGAAGTGCAGGTGCGGGCCGGTGGAGTCGCCGGTGGAGCCCTCCGCACCGATGGTGTCCCCGGGGGCCACCCGGTCGCCGACCGACACGCTGGTCGCGGAGAGGTGCGCGTAGTGGGTCAGCACACCGCCGCCGTGGTCGATCACCACCGAGATCCCGTAGCCGGTGTACGCCCAGCCGGCGACCTGCACCGTCCCAGCGCCGGCGGCGAGCACCGGGGTGCCGGCCGGCAGAGCCAGGTCGATCCCGGCGTGCAGGACGCCCCAGCGCTGGCCGTAGCAGGAGGTGATCTGTGCCCCGGGCATCGGGGTGACCCAGTCGGACGTGCCGGCCGTCGAGCTCGGCTGCGCCGCCGTCGCCGAGGTCGTTGCCGGGTCACCGCTGTCCCTGTTGTCGTCGCTGCTGTTGGCGTCGGCCGACCCTGCGGGCTCGTCGTCGGTCCGGGTCGGCGCGTCGTCGGCTGCTTCGGTCGGGTCCGCCGGTTGACCGGTCTCCTCGGCACGGCTGGTGCTGCTGTCGGTGGGCGCCGCGCCGAAGCCGGTCTCGTCCCCGCCGCTGTCCGGGGTGGCCGTCGGCTGACGGGTGCTCCGGTCGGCGCGTCCCGCCGCGTCGGCCCGGTCGGCGAGGGCCGAGGTCGTCGCCGGATCGGTCGCGGTGGGGTCGGGGGCGGAGTTAAGTGCGGTGGCCGCGCCGCCGATCCCGAGGGCCGCCACGGCCAGGACGGTGAGGGCGGCGGTGCGGGTCCGGCGGCCGAACTCCGCTACCTGGGCGTGCCTGCCGGGCGGAACCAGCCGGTGCAGCCCTGGTGGCCGACGCCGGGTCGAGGGCTTGCTGCGCTCCGTGGGCTCGGGGTGCGACACGGGAGTGACCTCCGCGGTAAGGGGGGCACGGACCCGGAAATGGTGGTGTGCCAGGCACGGTGGGTGGGTACCGGGTAGTCACAGAAGGCGAGGAGCACCGCTCGGAGGCCGGAATTTCGTGACTCTCCGTGTTTGGATGGGGGATTTCTTGACTGGACCGATAGTGGTTCAGGTCACAAAATCCAATGTGACGCAGGACATATTTTCGCTGGTGGTGGGCGTCCGGACTGCACAAAGAACCGCTCAGACCGTGCGGCCTGAGCGGTTTCTTCAGTCACTCAATGTCAGGGCTCGACGACGCCACCGTAGATCGCCTCGACCTGCAGCTTGAGGTCCACTCCCTTGCCCCGCAGCCAGGTGATCGGATCCTGCGGCTCCGAGTCCACGTGCACCTCGAGATGCAGGTGGGCGCCGTAGGAGTGACCGGTGTTGCCGACGTCGCCGAGCAGATCACCGGCTTCTACCCGCTGACCGGCGGTGACCCGCAGCCGGGACGCATGGCCGTAGACGGCCTCGGTCCCGTCGTCGTGCTTGACGATCACGCAGTAGCCGTAGCCGCCGTTCCAGCCGGCGAGGGTGACCGTGCCGGCGTGGATCGAGTGGAACGGGGTGCCCTCGGCGGCGGCCAGGTCGACGCCGGCGTGCAGCTTTCCCCAGCGCATGCCGTACGGAGAGGTGAAGGTGTAGCCGCGCAGCGGCAGCATCCAGACGTCCGGGGCAGCCTGGGTCATCGAGGTGGCCGGGGTCCGGTCGGCGTCCCGGGAGGCGCGCTCGGCGTCCTCGGCCCGCTCGCTGATCTGGCTGTCCAGGTCCAGGGCCTGGTCGTCGATCTCCAGGGCCTGGTCGCTCAGGGCGACGCTGTTCTCCAGGTCGGCCAGGGCCGCCGGGCTGAGCGTCTTGGCGTCGGGCATCGCGCTGGCCCCGAGGGCGACGACACCCGCGCCGACGACGGCGGTGGTCATGACGACCGCGTAGCGGCTACGGGGTGGAGTCGGTACGCGGCGACGACCCCGATATCGATCGGGCTCTGACGACAGGCGCTGGCGCACGCACACCCTCCATCGGCGGGTAGTTCGGCGGCGGTGCGAGCATCCGGGACCCTCGTTGCGGAACCTGGGATTAACGCTCGTTGGCCGGGTTGGTTCTGGCTGGAGCCAGAGGACAACCGTGGACACGGTAGCCAACCCCTAGGGCCGCCACAACCCGACTCGCGAAAAACTGTTGACGATCTGCGACTGTCCGTTGTCTATTGTCCGTTTTCGTAACCTTTTATCGGGCCCCTCGTTGGTAACCGCTGGTTACATGGAGCAATACTTATCGTGCGTTCAGTCAGGGTGAATCGGGGTTGCGGCTCAGGGTCGGCCGGGCTGCCGTCGATGTGCCGAGGTTGGTTAACCTTCGTTAAGGATCGGTCGGTCGGCAGGAGGCGTGCAGCGATGGAGACTCGGATCCGGGTGGTGGTGGCCAAGCCTGGTCTCGACGGCCACGACCGCGGCGTCAAAGTGGTGGCCAGGGCGCTGCGGGACGCCGGCATCGAAGTCATCTACACGGGTCTGCACCAGACACCGGAGCAGATCGTCGAGACCGCCATCCAGGAGGATACCGACGCCATCGGGCTCTCCGTGCTGTCCGGCGCGCACCTCACGCTGTTCCGCCGAGTGCTCGACCTGCTGCGCCAGCGAGGTGCGGACGACATCGTGGTCTTCGGCGGAGGCATCGTCCCTGACGAGGACATCGCAGCACTCGGTGAGCTCGGCGTGGCCAGGATCTTCACCCCTGGGGCGAGCACCGCCGACATTGTCGACTGGGTCCGCGGCAACGTCCCCGCCAAGTGAAGCGGCAACGTTCCCGCCCAGTAAGGGGGTGGGGCGCGCAGCAAAAGGGTGAGAGGCCGGACGCACCCCTCACACGTCCGGCCTCTCCATGCACGATGCCCCGCCGCCACCCCTCGACCGACAGGGCATCGGCCGCTTTCCGTCGGCCCCGCGCTGCGTTTCCGACACCTCACTCAACGACACCTGTCACCGGGGGTTACGTCGCCGGCACACCCTATTTCTCGGGTCTGTGCCGGTGGTCGGGGCCAGGTCGCCGTACTGCTGCGCGGGCGGCTCGCCGGATGTGTGCGGTTGCGCACACCGTCCGCCCGCCTGCTGGCGTCCCAGGGCCGGGTGGTTAGGCTGCGCCAATGGCCGGTCACCGCTCGTGACCGGGAAATCATCTGATTCTGCACGCTGGCGGCGGCGCGACGGCGCGCCGCAGAGACGGAACGGGACGCGCAAACGTGGACCTGTACGAGTACCAGGGGCGCGAGCTGTTCGAGCGACACGGATTGCCCGTGCTCGCCGGCGGCGTCGCCACCACCCCGGAAGAGGCCCGCGCGATCGCCGAGCGCCTCGGCGGCCGTGTCGTGGTCAAGGCCCAGGTCAAGGTCGGTGGTCGAGGTAAGGCCGGCGGCGTGAAGCTAGCCGAGGACGCCGACGAGGCGGTCAGCCACGCCACCAACATCCTCGGCATGGACATCAAAGGGCACACCGTTGGCAAGGTCATGCTGACGGTGACCGCCGACATCGCCGACGAGTACTACCTGTCGTACCTGCTGGATCGGGCCAACCGCACCTTCCTCTGCATCGCCAGTGTCGCGGGCGGGATGGACATCGAGCAGGTCGCCGCCGAGACCCCGGAGCGGGTGGCGAAGATCGCCATCGACGCCAACGTCGGGGTGGACGAGGCCAAGGCCGCCGAGATCGTCACCGCCGCCGGCTTCCCGGCTGAGCTCACCGACCAGATCACCGAGATCGCGGTACGCCTCTGGCAGGCGTTCATCGCCGAGGACGCCACCCTGGTCGAGGTGAACCCGCTGGCCCGGACCCCCGAGGGCCGGGTGCTCTGCCTCGACGCCAAGGTCACCCTGGACGAGAACGCCGGTTTCCGGCACCCCGACCACGAGGCGATGGTCGACCAGTCCGCGGTCGACCCGCTGGAGCAGCGGGCCAAGGAGAAAGACCTCAACTACGTCAAGCTCGACGGCTCGGTCGGCATCATCGGCAACGGGGCCGGCCTGGTCATGTCCACCCTCGACGTGGTGGCGTACGCCGGCGAGGCGCACGGCGGCGTCAAACCGGCCAACTTCCTCGACATCGGTGGTGGCGCCAGCGCGGCGGTGATGGCCAACGGTCTGGAGATCGTGCTCTCCGACCCGGACGTGCGGACCGTGTTCGTCAACGTCTTCGGCGGGATCACCGCCTGCGACGAGGTGGCCAACGGCGTAGTCCAGGCGCTGGCCCTGCTCGAACAGCGCGGTGAGACGGTGACCAAGCCGCTCGTCGTCCGGCTGGACGGCAACAACGCCGAGGCGGGCCGGGCGATCCTCGACTCGGCCGCCAACCCCCTCGTCGAGCGGGTCGACACCATGGACGGAGCGGCCGAGCGGGCCGCGCAGCTCGCCGCAGCGGCGTCCGGCCGCCCGGAAGGACAGTGATCGAGATGGCGATCTGGCTGACCAAGGACTCCAAGGTCATCGTGCAGGGGATGACCGGCTCCGAGGGCTCCAAGCACACCCGGCGGATGCTCGCCGCCGGCACCACCGTCGTCGGCGGGGTCAACCCGCGCAAGGCCGGACAGCAGGTCGAGTTCGGCGACACCCGGCTCCCGGTGTTCGCCACCGTCGGCGAGGCGATGAAGGAGACCGGGGCCGACGTCACGGTCATCTTCGTCCCGCCGGCGTTCTGCAAGGCGGCGGTGATCGAGGCGATCGACGCCGAGATCCCGCTCGCCGTGGTGATCACCGAAGGCATCCCGGTGCACGACTCGACCGCCTTCTGGGCCCACAACACCGCCAAGGGCGGCAAGACCCGGATCATCGGCCCGAACTGTCCGGGCATCGCCTCCCCAGGGGCCTCCAACGCCGGCATCATCCCGGCGGACATCACCCCGGCCGGCCGGATCGGCCTGGTCAGCAAGAGCGGCACGCTGACCTACCAGCTGATGTACGAGCTGCGTGACATCGGCTTCTCCACCTGCGTCGGCATCGGCGGCGACCCGGTCATCGGCACCACCCACATCGACGCGCTGGCCGCCTTCCAGGACGACCCGGAGACCGACGCGATCGTCATGATCGGCGAGATCGGCGGCGACGCCGAGGAGCGGGCCGCTGAGTTCATCAAGGCGAACGTGACCAAGCCGGTGGTCGGCTACATCGCCGGGTTCACCGCCCCGCCCGGCAAGACGATGGGCCACGCCGGTGCGATCATCTCCGGATCGGCGGGCACCGCCGCCGCCAAGCAGGTCGCGCTGGAGGCGGCCGGAGTCAAGGTCGGCCGTACGCCGAGCGAGACCGCCCGGCTGATGCGCCAGGTGATCACCGGCAGCTGACCGGCCACAGCCGACACTGATCGACCACAGTCGACACATGGCCGTCGATCGGGAAACCGGTCGGCGGCCGTCGTCGTGCGGTCAGCCGATCGGGTAGTTCCCGGTTGCCCAGAGACTGGCCCCACCGATGATGTTCAGCACGCTCAGCACGATCGCCACCCAGCCCAGCACCGGGGACTTGCGGAAGCGGTTGGCGTCGCGGATCGACAGTGCGCCGAAGACGATGCCGAGGATGCCGCAGCAGAGCAGGCCGATCACGATCCCGAGCACACCCCACAGGGTGCTGCGGTCGCTGCCGGCCGACGCCGCGGCCGGTGGATACTGGGTCATCAGCAGGGTCCCCCGTCAACTCGACGACCGCCGTCGTCGACGGCGTGGTCCAGCACCGAGCGTACGGCCAAATGACCGGAATGTCGGCGGGTTCGGCAGGTGACCGGCCAGGCCACGTCGATATTGCCGCCGGATCAGTGCGCCCACGTGCCAAAGTAGGCACGATGGCAGCCCACCCCCCGGATCCGCCGCGACCGCCGGACGGTACCGCGTCGGTCGACGCCGTTCGGCACCCCGGCCCCGGCCGGGCCCCCGGCGCCGCCCGCCGTGGCCGGGCCCCGCTGGTCGTCGCGGCCTCGGTGACCACCCTGTGGGCCGCGGTGGTGTCGTACCTGCCGGTCGCGGTGGTGATGTGGCTGATCCGACTCGCCGAAGGCGACTCGTCGGTCCTCGGCGCGGCCCGGATCGGTCTGGCCGCCTGGCTGCTCGGGCACGGCGTACCGCTGGACACGCCGACCGGGCCGCTCGGCCTGCCGCCGCTGCTGCTCAGCGCGCTCGCCGCCTGGCGGATCTACCGGGCCGGGGTACACACCACCCGGGCGGTCGGTGCCCGGCGCAGCGGATCCGCCGTACGGGCGATCGTCGTCGCATTGGCCGTCGCGACCGCGTACGGCGCGCTGGGCGCCGCCGCCGCGCACGTCGCCAGCAGCGCTACGACGGGGATCGAACCGCTGCGGGCCGGGGGCACGCTGGCGGCGTTCGGCGGGATCGGCGCGTTGCTCGGCGCCGGCCAGACCACCAGTTCGCTGCGTCGACTGGCGGCGCGCTGCCCCGACCTGCTCCGGCACGCGGCGCGCGCCGGAGTGGTCGCCGCGCTGCTGGTGCTCGGCGCCGGTGCCGCCGTGGCCGGGCTGTCCGTGGCGATCAGCGGCGGGGACGCCGCCGACACCATCGGGGTGTACCGGGCCGGGGTGGCCGGGCAGGCCGGCATCACGCTGCTCAGCCTCGCGTACGCGCCGAACGCCACCATCTGGGCGACCGCCTACCTGTTGGGGCCGGGCTTCGCGCTCGGCTCCGACACTGCGGTACGGACCACCGAGGTCACCCTCGGCAGCCTGCCGGCGGTCCCGTTGTTCGCCGGACTGCCCAACGGCCCGGCCGGGGGGCTCAGCGCCGCGCTGCTGGCCCTGCCGGTCCTGGCCGGGATGACCACCGGGTGGGTGCTGGCCCGCCGCTGGCCGGCGGCGACCGACCGGGGTGGTGCCGGGCTGCCCGGCTGGGCTGTGCTGATCGGTGCCGCCCTGATCAGCGGGCCGGTGGCCGGACTGTTCCTGGGCGGTGCGGCGGCCGTGTCCGGCGGGCCGCTCGGTGCCGGACGGCTCGCCGACGTCGGCCCGGTCGCCTGGCAGGTGGCGGCGGTGTCGAGCGCGGTGGTCGCGGTCGGGGCGGTGGTCGGCGCGGTGGCGGCGCGGGCGGTGGCGGCGCCCCCGGCGGACCGGTCCGGGCCCCGCCAGCGACGGTCCGGTGCCGGGCCGGGACAAGGCGCCGGTCCGGGACACGTCGGCAACGGCACAGGGCGCCCCGGACGATCCGGGACGCCCTGAACGGGTCGCGTCACAGAGCCTGGCTCAGATGCTGTTGAACCCGCTGCCGAAGTCCATCAGAACGCCGAGGATCGAGTTCGCGATGCTGAGCACCACCCCGATCGCGCCGCAGATCAGCCCGGCCATCGCCTGGCCACGGTTGTCCGCCAGCCCCTGGTCGACCTTGTTCTTGCCGAGGAAGCCGAGCACCGCGCCGGCGATCCCGGCCGGGATGCCGAGCAGCGGGCAGCACAGGGCCAGCACCAACGAGGCGATGCCGACGATCATGCCGATCAGGCCCAGGTTGTTGTTCTTCTGCTGGCCCGGCATGCCGTAGCCGCCGGCGGGGTACGGCTGGCCCGGCACCGGCTGCTGCGCGTACGGGTCACCGTAGGGCTGCCCCGGCTGCTGCTGCGGGTACGGCTGCCCCGGCGGCGGCGGCTGGCCGTACGGGTTCGAGTAGGGCTGCCCCGGCGGCGGCTGCTGGCCGTACGGGTCGGACGGTGGCGACGAGGTCGGATCCTGGGGCTGCTGGCCGTACGGATCTTGGCCTGGATAGCCGGGCTGCACAGAGAGCTCCTTCATGACGACGACGCTCAGGGCGGTCGGAGATCGTGTTTGCCCGAGCGTCGGGCAGCGTAACTGGTCAGCGCAAATCCTGCCGCCGTCACGCCCGCCCGTCGCGCTGGTCGGGACCTGGGCGGGGCCTGGGCGGCGGCCGGGTAGGGTGCTCGGGTGACCTCGTCCCCGGCCAGACTCGTGGTGCTCGTCTCCGGCTCCGGCACCAATCTGCAGGCACTGCTCGACGCCACCGAGGACCCGGCGTACGGCGCGGTCGTCGTGGCGGTCGGCGCGGACCGGGACGGGATCGCCGGGCTGGACCGGGCCAGGACCGCCGGGGTGCCCACCTTCGTGGCCCGGGTCGCCGACCACGCCAGCCGGGCGGACTGGGACGCCGCGCTGACCGCCGAGGTCGCCGCGTACCAGCCGGACCTGATCGTCTCGGCCGGCTTCCTGAAACTGGTCGGCGCCCGGTTCCTGGCCGCCTTCGGGGACCGCTACGTCAACACCCACAACTCGCTGCTGCCCGCGTTCCCCGGCATGAACGGCCCGCGTGACGCCCTCGCCTACGGGGTCAAGCTGGCCGGTGCCACGCTCTTCTTCGTCGACGCCGGCGTCGACACCGGACCGATCGTCGCGCAGGTCGCGGTCCCGGTCGAGCCGGACGACGACGAGGCCAGCCTGACCGAGCGGATCAAGGAAGCGGAACGGGCGCAGCTCGTCGAGTACGTCGGCCGGCTGGTCCGGCACGGCTGGACCATCTCGCATCGAAAGGTCACCATCCGATGAACCCGAGCACCGACGGCCGCCGCCCGCTGCACCGGGCGTTGATCAGCGTCTACGACAAGACCGGTCTGGTCGAGCTGGCCACCATGCTGCACGCCGCCGGGGTGGAGATCGTCTCCACCGGGTCGACCGCGACCACAATCGCGGCCGCCGGTGTGCCGGTGGTCCGGGTGGAGGACGTGACCGGTTTCCCGGAATGCCTGGACGGCCGGGTCAAGACGCTGCATCCGCACGTGCACGCCGGACTGCTGGCCGACCTGCGCTCCGCCGACCACACCGCGCAGCTGGCCCAGCTCGGCGTCGCCCCGTTCGACCTGCTGGTGTCCAACCTGTACCCGTTCCAGCAGACGGTGGCCTCCGGTGCCGACCTGGACGGCTGCGTGGAGCAGATCGACATCGGTGGCCCGGCGATGGTGCGGGCGGCGGCGAAGAACCACACCAGCGTCGCGGTGGTCACCTCGGTGTCGGCGTACCCGCTGGTCGAGCAGGCCCTTGCCGACGGCGGCTTCACCCTGCGGCAGCGGCGCGCCCTCGCCGCCCGTGCCTTCGCCGACATCGCCGAGTACGACGTCGCGGTCGCCGACTGGTGCGCCCGGACCCTGGTCGGCGCGGACACCGACCAGCCGGTCGACTGGCCGGAGTTCGCCGGCACCGCGCTGCGTCGGGCCGCCGTGCTGCGCTACGGCGAGAACCCGCACCAGCGGGCGGCCCTCTACCTGGACCCGGCGGCACCGGCCGGGCTGGCCCAGGCCGAGCAGTTGCACGGCAAGGAGATGTCGTACAACAACTACGTCGACGCCGATGCCGCCTGGCGGGCGGCGAACGACTTCACCGCCCCGGCCGTGGCGATCATCAAGCACGCCAACCCGTGCGGCATCGCGGTCGGTGTCGACGTCGCCGAGGCGCACCGCAAGGCGCACGCCTGCGACCCGGTCTCCGCGTACGGCGGGGTGATCGCGGTCAACCGGCCGGTCACCGTCGAGCTGGCCAACCAGGTCGCGGAGATCTTCACCGAGGTGGTGGTGGCCCCCGGGTTCGACCCGGCCGCGGTCGAGGTGCTGGCCCGGAAGAAGAACCTGCGGCTGCTGCTCGCCCCGGCGTGGCAGCCGGCGGACGTCGAGTGGCGGCAGGTCACCGGTGGCCGGCTGGCGCAGACCGTCGACCGGGTCGACGCCGCCGGCGACGATCCGGCGAGCTGGCGGCTGGCCACCGGTGAGCCGGCCGACGCGGACCTGCTGGCCGACCTGGGCTTTGCCTGGCGGGCGGTACGCGCGGTGAAGAGCAACGCGATCCTGCTGGCCCGCGACGGTGCGACCGTCGGGGTCGGCATGGGCCAGGTCAACCGGGTCGACGCCGCCGAGTTGGCGGTACGCCGGGCCGGTGCCGGCCGGGCCGCCGGCGCGGCGGCCGCCTCCGACGCGTTCTTCCCGTTCCCGGACGGACTGCAGGTGCTGATCGACGCCGGGGTACGCGCGGTGGTGCAGCCCGGCGGTTCGATCCGGGACGACGAGGTGATCGCGGCGGCGAACGCCGCCGGGGTCGCCATGTACCTGACCGGCACCCGGCACTTCTTCCACTGACCGGCCGGCCGTCGTCGTGTCGCCGCAGCAGCGCGTCGAGGAGCGGATCGTCGGGGCCGACTGGGCGCTCGACGAGTTCGACCGGGTGCATTTCGACCGCTGTGAGCTCGTCGACGTCGACCTGACCGAGGCGGTGCTGACCGGCTGCGTCTTCACCAACTGCGTACTGGCGAACGTGCGGGCCAACGCGGCCCGGCTGACGCACTGCGCGCTGCTGCACTGCGTGATCCGGCGGTCGTCGTTCTTCGACGCGACCTTCGCCGACTGCAAGCTGACCGGCACCCAGTTTCTCGACTGCACGCTGCGCCCGCTGCATGTCGACGGCGGAGACTGGGGGTTCGTGCTGCTGCGCGGCCAGGACCTGACCGGTACGAAGCTGTCCGGGCTGCGGCTAAGGGAAGCCGACCTGACCGAGGCGAACCTGAGCCGGGTGGATCTTTCCGGGGCGGACCTCGGCTATGCCCGGCTGACCAGCGCGAAGCTGCGTGGCGCGGACCTGCGTGGCGCGGATCTGGCCGGGGTCGAGCTGCGCGGCCTCGACCTGACCGGGGCGCGGATCGACCTGGCCCAGGCGGTGCAGGTCGCGGCGGCGTACGGTGCCGACGTGCGGCCCTGACCGGCTGGTCCGTGCGAGGTGCCAACCGGGGCGGATCGGGCGACGTGAGACGATCGGTGACGTGACGGCGACAATTCTGGACGGTAAGGCGGCGGCATCCGCCATCAAGGACAACCTTCGTGCCCGGGTCAAGGCGCTCGCGGAGCAGTCGGTGGTGCCCGGTCTCGGCACCGTGCTGGTCGGTGAGGATCCCGGCTCCCAGGCGTACGTCAACGGCAAGCACCGCGATTGCGCCGAGGTCGGTATCGCCTCGATTCGCCGCGACCTGCCGGCCGACGCGACCCAGGAGCAGGTGGAGGCGGTGGTGGCCGAGCTGAACGCCGATCCGGCGTGCCACGGTTACATCGTGCAGCTGCCGATGCCGAAGCAGATCGACACCCAGCGGGTGCTGGAGCGGGTCGACCCGGACAAGGACGCCGACGGGCTGCATCCGGTGAACCTGGGCCGGCTGGTGCTCGGCTTCGACGCGCCGGTCGCCTGCACCCCGCGCGGCATCGTCGACCTGCTGCGCCGCAACGAGATCCGGATCCGGGGCGCGGAGGTGGTGGTGATCGGCCGGGGCACCACCGTCGGTCGGCCGCTGGGTCTGCTGCTGACCCGGCGCAGCGAGAACGCCACGGTGACGCTGTGCCACACCGGCACCTTGGATCTGGGCGACCACACCCGCCGGGCCGACATCGTGATCGCTGCGGCGGGCGTACCGGGGCTGGTCACCGCTGAAATGGTTACGCCGGGGGCGACGGTCGTCGACGTCGGTATCACTCGGGTGCTCGGCGAGAACGGCAAGGGCCAGTACACCGGTGACGTGGCACCGGACGTGGCCGAGGTGGCCGCTGCGCTGGCGCCGGTGCCCGGCGGGATCGGCCCGATGACCCGGGCGATGCTGTTGACCAACGTCGTCGAGCTGGCGGAACGCGGCCTCGCCGACCGGTGAAGCCGGTCGGCGAGTCGACCGGCGTGGCGGGCGTGAGGTGGGTCTCCGGGCGCGCCCCTGGCCCGCTCAGCCGTTACCTGGCTGATACGGTCCCGTCAAATTCGCCCGGTAGCAGGGAGTGAGACGACAATGGGCAAGAAGGTCACCGTCGTCGGGGCCGGCTTCTACGGCTCGACGACCGCGCAGCGCCTGGCCGAGTACGACGTCTTCGACACCGTCGTGCTGACCGACATCATCGAGGGCAAGCCCGAGGGACTGGCCCTCGATCTCAACCAGTCGCGGCCGATCGAGGGCTTCGAGACCAAGGTCGTCGGTGCGACCACCGGGGTGGACGGCTCCGGCTACGAGGTGATTTCCGGCTCGGACGTCGTCATCGTCACCGCCGGCCTGCCGCGCAAGCCGGGGATGAGCCGGATGGACCTGCTGGAGGTCAATGCCAAGATCGTCCGCGGCGTCGCGGAGAACATCGCCCGGTACGCCCCGGACGCGGTGGTCATCGTGGTGTCCAACCCGCTCGACGAGATGACCGCGCTGGCCCAGATCGCCACCGGGTTCCCGCGCAACCGGGTGCTCGGCCAGGCCGGCATGCTGGACACCGCCCGGTTCTCCCACTTCGTCGCCGAGACGCTGGCGGTACCAGTGGCGACCGTACGCACGCTGACCCTCGGCTCGCACGGTGACACCATGGTGCCGGTGCCGTCACGGTGCACCGTGAACGGCAAGCCGCTGACCGAGCTGCTGCCGGCGGACAAGATCGAGGAACTGGTGGTCCGGACCCGCAACGGTGGGGCCGAGGTTGTCGCCCTGCTCAAGACCGGGTCGGCGTACTACGCGCCGTCGGCGGCGGCGGCCCGGATGGCCAAGGCCGTGGCCGAGGACTCCGGCGCGGTGATGCCGGTGTGCGCCTGGGTCACCGGGGAGTACGGCATCGACGGCGTCTACCTGGGCGTGGAGGCTGAGCTCGGGGCCGAGGGCGTCCGTCGGGTGGTGACCACCGACCTGACCGGTACGGAACTGGCCGCGTTGAAGGAGGCCGCCGAGGCGGTCCGGGCCAAGCAGGCGGACGTGGCCGACCTCTGAGCCGTACGGGCGTGACGATCGGGGCGGGCATCCAGGTGCCCGCCCCGACGTGTGCAGTGCCTCGTTCGTCCCGCCCGCTGCGCACCGCGTTCGGCAATCCAGTACGCTCGTACTGCTAACACGAGTTTCCGAGAGGAGCGCCGGTCGATGGCGAAGATCAAGGTAACCAACCCGGTCGTCGAGCTCGACGGCGACGAGATGACCAGGATCATCTGGAAGCAGATCCGGGAGCAGTTGATCCTGCCCTACCTCGACGTCGACCTGCACTACTACGACCTGTCGATCCAGTACCGCGACGAGACCGACGACCAGGTGACGGTGGACGCCGCGAACGCGATCAAGCAGCACGGCGTCGGCGTCAAGTGCGCCACCATCACCCCCGACGAGGCCCGGGTCGAGGAGTTCGGCCTCAAGAAGATGTGGCGCTCCCCGAACGGCACCATTCGGAACATCCTCGGCGGCGTGGTCTTCCGCGAGCCGATCATCATGTCGAACGTCCCCCGGCTGGTGCCCGGCTGGACCAAGCCGATCATCATCGGCCGGCACGCGCACGGCGACCAGTACAAGGCCTCCGACTTCGTGGTGCCCGGGCCGGGCACGGTGACCATCACCTACACCCCGGCCGACGGCAGCGCCCCGGTCGAGATGGAGGTCGCCAACTTCCCCGGCGGCGGTGTCGCGATGGGGATGTACAACTTCGACGAGTCGATCCGCGATTTCGCGCGTGCCTCGCTGCGCTACGGCCTGGACCGCGGCTACCCGGTCTACCTGTCGACCAAGAACACCATCCTCAAGGCGTACGACGGCCGGTTCAAGGACATCTTCGCCGAGGTGTACGAGGCCGAGTTCGCTACCGAGTTCGCCGCCGCCGGGATCACCTACGAGCACCGGCTGATCGACGACATGGTCGCCGCCGCGCTCAAGTGGGAGGGCGGCTTCGTCTGGGCCTGCAAGAACTACGACGGTGACGTGCAGTCGGACACCGTCGCCCAGGGCTTCGGTTCACTGGGGCTGATGACCTCGGTGCTGATGACCCCGGACGGCCGTACGGTGGAGGCGGAGGCCGCGCACGGCACGGTGACCCGGCACTACCGGCAGTGGCAGAAGGGCGAGAAGACGTCGACCAACCCGATCGCGTCGATCTTCGCCTGGACCCGGGGTCTGGCCCACCGCGGCAAGCTGGACGGCACTCCGGCGGTGACCGAGTTCGCCAACACGCTCGAGCAGGTCTGCGTCGAGACCGTCGAGGCGGGTCAGATGACCAAGGACCTGGCGCTGCTCATCGACCGTAACGCTCCGTGGTTGACCACCGACGAGTTCATGGCGGCTCTCGACGGCAACCTGGCCAAGCGGCTGGGCGCCTGAGCCCTCGGGGCTGAGCGTCCGAGCACTCGGCCGGCACCGTCACCGGACCCTCCGGCGAATCGTTGAACAGGGTGGACGTGGTGCCAGTCGCGTCCAAGGGGATCTTCCGGTGGCGGTCGCCCTGAGCAACATGACGCTGACGGTCGATCCTCGGCTGTGAACCAGCAGCCTGCCGTCCCTTCCCTGCGGGGGGCCCTGTCCCGGGCCCCCCGCAACCACGTCCGGCGCGGTCAGACACGTCGGGTCCGGTGGAACGCGTCCCGGCCCGGTCAGGCGTCGCGCAGCAGCGCCGCCGCCTGTTCAGGCCGGACGTCGTTGATGAACACGCCCATCGCCGACTCCGAACCGGCCAGGTACTTCAGCTTGTCCGCCGCCCGCCGGATGGTGAACACCTGCAGATGCAGGTAACCCAGCTCCCGTTCGTGACGCACCGGCGCCTGATGCCACGCAGCGATGTACGGCGTACCCTGCCGGCTGTCGAAGAGCCGGTCGAAGCGGCGCAGCACATCCAGGTAGAGCGGCCCGAAGGCGTCCCGTTCGGCGTCGTCCAACGCGGCGATGTCCGGCACCCGGCGGTGCGGCGCCAGGTGCACCTCGAACGGCCAGCGCGCCGCCGCCGGCACGTACGCCGTCCACCGGTCGTTGGCCGCCACCACCCGTACCCCGGCCGCCCGCTCGGCGGCCAGTACGTCCGCGTACAGGTTCTGCCCGCCGGTCGCCTCGGCGTGCCGTCGGGCGGCGGCCAGCATCGACCGGGTACGCGGCGGCACGAACGGGTACGCGTAGATCTGCCCGTGCGGGTGATGCAGGGTCACCCCGATCTCCACGCCGCGGTTCTCGAAACAGAACACCTGCTCCACCGCGTCCAGCGCGGACAGTTCGGCGGTCCGGTCGGCCAGCGCGTCGACGACGGTGCGGACCCGGGTCGGGGCCAGCGCGGCGAACGAGGTGCCGTGCTCGGCGGTGAAGCAGACCACCTCGCAGCGCCCGAGACCCGGCCGGGTCGGGGTGAACGGCGTACCACCGGGGTAGCCGGCCGTCCCGTCACCGACCCGGTCGCTCAGCGACGGGAACCGGTTCTCGAAGACCACCACGTCGTAGTCGTACGCCGGAATCTCACTGGACCGGCCGGGCCGCGACGGGCACAGCGGGCACTGGTCGGTCGGCGGCAGGAAGGTCCGGGTCTGCCGGTGCGCGGCGATCGCCACCCACTCGTCGGTCAACGGATCGTAGCGAAGCTCCGAGGCGGGCGGCGGGGGCGGCAGCTCCCGCCGGTCCGGGCCTTCCCGGACGGCGTCGTCCCGCTCGTCGAAGTAGAGGAGTTCCCGCCCGTCGGCGAGCCGTACCGCACTGCGTTTCACGGCGCTGAGTTCCTATCGGTGTGGGTCGGCGATCGACAGCTCGACGCCGTGTCCGGCCAGCACGTCGCGGGCCGGCGGGGGTAGTCCGGGGTCGCTGACCACCACCTGGGCCGCGGCCAGCTCCGCCATCGAGGAGATGCCCACGACGTCCCACTTGGTGTGGTCGGCCAGCACCACCAGGCGGGCCGCCGCCATGATCAACGCCCGGTTGGTGTCGGACTCCATAAGGTTCGGGGTGGTGTATCCGGCCCGTTCGCTCATCCCGTGCACACCGAGGAAGAGCAGGTCCACGTGCAGGTCGCGAAGGGCGGTCACGGCCACCGGACCGACCAGCGCGTCCGAGGGGGTACGCACCCCACCGGTGAGGATCACCGTCCGGTCGCCCCGACCGTCGCGGTAGAACACGTCGGCCACCGGGATCGAGTTGGTCACCACCGTCAGCCCGGGGACGTCGACCAGCCGGCGGGCGAGCTCCACCGTGGTGGTGCCGGCCGACAACGCCACCGCCCCGCCGGCGACGACCAGGTCGGCGGCGCGCGCGGCGATCGCCGCCTTCTCGGCCTGCTGCCGGGCGGACTTCGCCACGAACCCGGGCTCGTCGGTGGCCCCGGGATCGACCAGGGTGGCCCCGCCGTGGACCTTGGCCAGCAGCCCACGGTCGGCGAGGACGTCCAGGTCCCGGCGGATCGTCATGTCCGAGACGCCGAACTCGACGGCCAGGTCGGTGACCCGTACTCCGCCGGCGGCCCGGACCCGGTCCAGGATCGCCGCCTGGCGCTGCGGCGCGAGCATCAGCACCACGTCCTGCCTCCGCCGGCTCGCACTCAATCCAACAGATGCGAACACTATCGCGCAGGTGCGGCCGAACGGAAGTGCCTCCCCGGCCGGGTAGGCGACGAGCTCATGGCTGGGTGAAGCCGGGTCAGCGGAACGCTTCCGCCACCGCGCTGCGCCAGACCGGCGGACGGCCGAGCCAGTCGGTGAGCCGTGCGTCGTGCGGGGCGTAGTGGTCGGCCAGCTCCCGACGGGTACGGGCACCGGGCGGCTCGACCGGCAGACCGTCGGACGGTGCGCCGGGTGCTCCGTCGACCACGGCCGGCGAGTCCGTCGGCCGCGGCAGCCACGGCACCTCGTCCAGCCTCGGCAGGCCGAGAAAGTCCAGCACCTCGCCGTACACCCTGGCCGGTGTGGTCCACAGCCGTTCGGCCTCCACCAGGCAGATCCGCTCCCGACCCACCTGGCCGGCCAACCGGTCCAGGTAGGTGGCGTACTCGCCGCGCTGGCGGTACGCGTGGTGCTGGTGGGCGAAGCTGCGGTACCCGGCCTCTACGCCGAGGCGTTCCTCCTGCCCGCGTAGCCGCGCGGACTCCAGCGCCAGCGCCCGAGCGAACGACGGCTCCGGCTCGTGCCCGGCCAGCCGTTCCACCCGGAAGTGCGACCAGGCGCGGTCCACCGGATCGCGGACCAGTACCAGAAGCCGCACGTCCGGCAGGTCCCGGGCGATCCGCAGTGCGGCGTACGGGTGGTAGAGGTAGTAGGTGCTGGTCTCGAAGGCGCTGGCGGTGCCGCCGTGGCGTCGTTGCAACCGGCGGGCGGCGCGCTGGCGGGGGAAGTGCCCCCGGTACCAGTCGATGCCGCGCTCGTACGAGGTGTCGAAGAAGCTCACCCCGTCGCGCCGGGCCGCCCGCAGCACCAGCGGATGAGCGGCCAGCATCCGGTGCAGCCCGGCCGTCCCGCACCGGTGCCCGCCGCAGATCAGGAACGACGGCAGCACCCGGTTCGGGGCCGTCCACCGCCCGTACGACCAGGACCGGGTGGGCACGATCCGACGTAGCGGCTCGGGAATCCGACTGCGTAACGGCATGTCGCCTCTCCTGTCCTGCCTGGGCGGCTGTCCTGCCTGAGCAGCGTAAAACGCTATCTATCGGATAACGCTGCCGCTACCCGGACAAGCGTGGCCTCTCGGCTGACTTGCCGTCATCTGCAGAAAAGGCGACAAAGGAGGATGTCGTGGGTCAGGCCGACTTCAGTCGCGGCTCCACCCAACCCGTTTCGGTGAGGTGTTGCAGCACCGTCTGCACGCCCTGCTCGATGCTCATCTCACTGGTGTTCAGCACCAGGTCGGCATCAGTCGGCTCCTCGTACGGATCGTCGATCCCGGTCATCCCGGTCAGCTGGCCGGCCCGCGCCTTGGCGTACAACCCCTTGCGGTCACGGCTCTCGCAGACCTCCAACGGGGTCGCCACCCAGACCAGCAGGAAACCGGCTCCGGCGTCGTTCGCCATCTGCCGGGCCACCGCCCGGGCCTGGGCGTACGGTGCGATCGGGCAGCAGATCGCCACCCCGTGGTGCCGACCGACCTCGGACGCGACCCAGCCGATCCGACGGACGTTACGGTCCCGGTCCGTCTTGGAGAACGTCAACCCGGCGGAGAGCTCCCGGCGTACCACGTCCCCGTCGAGCAGCGTGACGGTCCGGTCGCCGCTCTCCCGCAGCGCGTCCGCCACCCCCCGGGCGATGGTCGACTTGCCGGAGCCGGACAGCCCGGTGAAGAACACCACCAGGCCACGGTGCCGGCGCGGCGGACGGGCCCGGGCCAGCTCGCGGGCCACCGCCGGCGGGGTGTGCCACTCCGGCAACGGAAAACCCCGGTCCAGCAGGTCGTCGATCTCCTCCTGGTCGAGCGCCAGCCGCCGGTTGCGCGGCGGGATGTCGTCGCGCCAGCGCCACTGACCGTCCCGGTTGTCGTAGGCCAACTCCCGGGGCACCAGCACCCGTGGGCCGCCGCCGGAGAGCATCTCGCCGGTGGACAGCAGATGGGTGACGCCGTACGCGGCGGCCACCCGGGCCCGCAGCAGCGCGTCCCGGATCTCGTCACCGCGCCGGGTCAACGGCACCGCGACCAGCGTCGCCGGTGGCATCCGGTCCCGGGCCGCGAAGACACTGCGGACCAGCACCTCCGGCGGCAGCCCGCTGACCCCGCCGTCAGCGACCGGGATCAGGATCAGCAGATGCGCGGCGAGGGTACGGGCGGCGTGCGCGATCTGGGCCAACTGCGGTCGGTGCAACGGGCGGTCGGCGATGACCCCGAGCACCCGTCCCGGGGGCAGCAGCGCGCGTACCTCCGCCGGGCTGCGCCGTAGCCGTTGGAACGGCCCGCCGGTGCCGTCGCCGAGCTGGCGCACCCGGCCGCCGACCGCTGAGAAGCCCTCCCGGCTCGGCCAGGCGTCGGTGACCTCCAGCGCGGCCACCGGCGCGCCCTCCGGGTCGGTGAGCACCAGGACCCGCAGCAGCGGATTCGTCAGATCGAGCCCGGCGACCAGGCCGGCCGGCACCTCCAGGGTGACCGGCACCGGCCACGCGGTGCCGTCGGCCAGCCGGCCGCGACTACGCAGCGAGGCAAGATCGGCCCGGGTGTGGAAGCCGGTCAGCGGGGCGTACGCCTCGGACAGGATCAGCTCAAGGTCGGCCAGCTCGAACGGCCGCGGCGTGTACGCCGGCGCGTCCCGTAGCACGTCGTCAGGCAGCACCCAGCCGTCGGTCATCACACCCCCCAAATGGATCGAACTCACAGTTTCGCAGCCGTCCGGCCGTCGGTCGAGACTGGCACGGCGAGTTCTGCCACCATCGCGGGATGTCGACCATCATCGCGGGATGTCGACGGCTCGCCCGGGGCCGAACCAGAGCAACGCTTGGCTTCGGGCTCGTGGTGTCACCCCTAATGGCAGGGCGTGGGTGCTCCTCAGGGAACCTCCAGGGGGAAACCCCATCCCACGACGTGCCGGCAGTCCATACGCTGGCCGGGTGACTCTCATCGCGACCGATGCGCTGACCAAGACGTACGGCGGGCGGGTGACGGCCCTGGCCGACCTGACCGTCGAGGTCCAGCCCGGCATCGTCGGCCTCGTCGGGGCCAACGGTGCCGGCAAGTCGACCCTGATCAAGATCCTGCTCGGCCTGCTCGCGCCGACCAGTGGAAAGGCCCGCGTACTTGGGCTGAACCCCGCCACCGACGCCGACGCGGTCCGTGCCCGGGTCGGCTACATGCCGGAGAACGACTGCCTGCCACCGGACCTCAGCGCCGCAGAGTTCGTCACCCACCTGGGGCGGATCAGCGGCCTGCCGCGCGCGGCGGCCCGGGAACGGGCTTCCGAGGCGCTGCGCCACGTCGGGCTCTACGAGGAGCGCTACCGGCAGATCGGCGGCTACTCCACGGGCATGAAGCAGCGGGTCAAACTGGCCCAGGCGCTGGTGCACGACCCGGATCTGCTGCTGCTGGACGAGCCGACAAACGGCCTGGACCCGGCCGGCCGCGACGCCATGCTGGCCCTGGTGCACCGGATCGGCACCGAGTTCGGCATCTCGGTGCTGGTCTGTTCGCACCTGCTCGGCGAGGTGGAGCGGATCTGCGACTCGCTGATCGCCATCGACGGCGGTCGGCTGCTGCGCTCCGCCCAACTGTCCGACATGACCACCGCCAGCGACGTGCTGGCGATCGAGGTCAGCGAGGGCACCGAGGCGCTGGCCGCCCGGCTGGCCGCGGCCGACCTGCCGGTCAGCCGGGAGGGCCAGCTGCTGCTGGTGCCCGCCGAGACCGGCTCCGACGCGTACGACCGGATTCTCACCGCGGTCGTCGAACTCGACCTGCCGCTGCACCGGCTCGACCAGCGCCGGCACCGGGTCGCCGAACTCTTCGCCACCACGGAGGACTCCCGTGTCAACGTCTGACCAGCTCACCGCCGCCCGTGGCAGCGGGCCGACGTCGGCCGGCCTGGCCGCTGCGGGCAGCACCTCGACCGCTGCGCCGGGCGGCGTCATCCACGACATCGGATACCAGCGCTACACCGGAGCCCGGCTCGGTCGCCGGCACGTCGTCGGCGCGCTCTACGCGCACAGTCTGCGTACCGCCTTCGGCCTCGGCCGCAGCGCCAAGGCCAAGATCTTTCCCTGGTTCATCGTCGGGGTGGTGGTCGTCGCCGCCGCCGGCCTGGTGGCCGTCCGCGCCCAGATCGGCCAGGTGCTGCTCAGCTACGCGCAGTTCGCCGACACGATGAGCTGGCTGGTGATCTTCTTCGTCGCGGTGGTCGCCCCCGAACTGGTCTCCCGCGACCTCGGCAGCGGTGTACTGCCGCTGTACTTCTCCCGGCCGCTGCGGCTCGTCGACTACCCGCTGGCCAAGTTCGCCGCACTGGCCACTGCCGTGTTCATGCTGCTCGGCGCGCCGCAGCTGGTGATGTTCCTCGGCGGCGCGTTCACCACCGACGCCGGCTGGTCGGGGGTGTGGGACGAGGTCACCGACCTCGCGCCGGGCCTGGCGTACGCCGTGCTCTGGGCGGGCGTGTTCAGCGCGATCGGCCTGGTCATCGCCTCGGTGACCGGCAAACGGGCGTTCGCCGCCGGCGGCGTGGTCGCCGTCTTCCTGATGACCACCCCGATCGTCGGCGTGCTGTCGGTGCTGCCGTCGGTCACCGCCAACCAGCTCGCCGGGCTGGCCGCCCCGTCCAGCCTGGTGCAGGGCACCGGGATCTGGCTGTTCCGGGACGCCCTGGTGACCGAGGCCGGCACCGGTCAGGACCTCGGCGGCTTCGGCCCGCTGTACGGGCTGGTCACCCTCGTCCTGATCGCCGGCTGCATCGCCGCCCTGATCGCCCGCTACCGGAAGGCGGCCCGTCGATGACCACCTCAACCTCGACCTCCAGCCCGGCCGCCACGCCCCCGGCCACGCCCGCCGCGACCGGCGCCACCGCCGCTACCGGCCCCGCCGGCCGCCCCGCCGCGATCGAGCTCGCCGGGGTGTCCCGCTGGTACGGCAACGTCGTCGCGGTCAACGATGTCAGCATGGCCCTCGGTGCCGGGGTCACCGGCCTGCTCGGCCCGAACGGTGCCGGCAAGACCACGCTGCTGCACATGATGGCCGGCTTCCTGCCGCCATCGCGGGGCACCGTCACCGTCGACGGCGAACCGACCTGGCGCAACCCGGGCGTCTACCGCAAACTCGGGCTGGTCAGCGAACGGGAGGCGGTGCACGGCTTCCTCACCGCGTACGAGTTCGTGCTGGCCAGCGCCCGGCTGCACAAGCTGGCCGACCCCGCGGCCGCCGCCCGGCGGGCGATCGAGCTGGTCGAGATGACTCCGGCGCAGGACCGGCGGATTGGCACCTACTCCAAGGGGATGCGCCAGCGCACCCGGGTCGCCGCCGCGCTGGTGCACGACCCGACGGTGCTGCTGCTCGACGAGCCGTTCAACGGCATGGACCCGCGCCAGCGGATGCACATGATGACGCTGCTGCACTCACTCGGCGACGCCGGCCGGACCATCCTGTTCAGCTCGCACATCCTGGAGGAGGTCGAGCAGGTTTCCGGCACCGTCCAGGTGATGGTCGCCGGCCGGCTGGCCGCCTCCGGCGACTTCCGCAGCATCCGGCGGCTGATGACCAACCGGCCGCACGTGTTCGCCGTACAGTCCAGCGACGACCGGGCCCTGGCGGTGGCACTGCTGCGCCACGACTCGGTCACCGGCGTCGACCTGCCCAAGGGCGGTGGGATCACCGTACGGGCCGGTGACTACGGCAGCTTCACCCGCGCCCTGCCCCGGATCGCGCTGACCGAAGGGATCCGGGTGCACCGCCTGCTGCCGTCGGACGAATCCCTGGAGAGCGTCTTCTCCTACCTCGTGGAGGCCTGAGAGCCGTGAACTCGACCGTCATGTGGATCACCGCGCGTGGGCTGTTCGGCCGCCGCCGGTTCCTGCTCCTGCTGCCGCTGCCGGTGCTGGTGATCGCCCTCGCCGTCCTGTGCCGGTGGCTCGGTGTCGCGCCGGGTAACTGGGCCCAGCCGGTCCTGATCGCGCTCGGCCTGGCCGTGGTGCTGCCGGTGGTGGCGTTGATCGTCGGCACCGGGGTGCTCGGTTCGGAGATCGACGACGGCACCATCGTGCACGTACTCAGCAAGCCGCTGCCGCGCTGGCAGATCGTGCTGCCGAAGCTCGTCGTCGCGTTCGGTGTCACCACGCTGACCGTCGCGGTGCCGCTGTACGTCGCCGGGGTGCTCGCCGAATCGGTGCGCCTCGGCCTGGCCCTGGCCGCCGCGAGCGCCGCCGGAGCGCTGGCGTACTCGGCGCTGTTCGTGGCGCTGAGCCTGGTCACCCGCCGTCCGGTGCTGCTCGGCCTGGTCTACGTGCTGATCTGGGAAGGGCTGCTGGGCAACATCGTCTCCGGCACCCAGGTGCTCTCCGTCCAGCAGTACGTGGTCACCTTCGCCGACCGGATGGCCGCCACGACACTGTTCGACGGCCAGGTGTCGGTCACCGTATCGGTGATCATGACCGCAGTGATCGCGGTGCTGTTCACCCTGCTCGCCATCGACCGGCTCCGTTCGTTCAGCGTGGCCGGCGAAACCAGCTGAACCCGACCGCACCGAGCGGCTCGCATCGGGGGTGCCCGGGCCGGCCGACCAGTCTCCCCGCTGGTCGGCCGGCCCGGCCGCGTCTGCCGTGCGCCAGCCCACCACGTCTGCGGTGCGCCGGCTCAGGTGTCAGCCGGTGTTGCGCATGCCGGCGGCGATGCCGTTGACCGTGGTCAGCAGGGCCCGCTCCAGCGCGGTGTTGTCGCTCGGCGCCCGCCGGGCACCCGGCGCGGTCGCCACCGTCCGCGTCGCCGCCCCCGAGTCGCGGTACTGCCGCAGCAACGCCACCTGCAGGTGGTGCAGCGGCTCCAGGTAGGTGTCCCGGACCGCGAGGGTGCGCTGCAGCACGTTGTTGTTCTGCAGCAGACTCGACGAGCCGGTGATCGCCAGCACCTCGCGTACCGTGCGTTCGTACTCCTCGGTGATCTTGTCGAAGATCGGCTGCAGCGGACCCGGCACCAGCGTCTCCACGTAACGCCGCGCGATGCTCAGGTCGGTCTTGGTCAGCATCATCTCGACGTTCGACAGGAACGTGCGGAAGAAGTGCCACTGCCCGAACATCTCGCCCAGCACGTCGGACAGACCGGCCTCGCGGGCGGCGGCCAGCCCGGAGCCGACCCCGAACCAGCCGGGCACGATCTGCCGCGACTGGGTCCAGCCGAACACCCACGGGATGGCCCGCAGCCCACCCAGCCCGGCGCCGGTGTTCGGCCGCTTCGCCGGCCGGGAGCCGATGTTGAGCGCGCCCAGCAGTTCGGTCGGGGTCGCCGCCCAGAAGTACGCCGGCAGGTCCGGGTCCTCGACCAGCGAGCGGTAGCAGCGGAACGCCGAGTCGGAGACCACGTCCATCGCCGCGTCCCAGTTCTCCAGCAACTCCAGCGGCTGGCGCGGCTCGGTGTGCAGCAGCGTCGCCTGCAGCACCGCCGCGACCGTCAACTCAAGATTCTCCCGGGCCAGGGCGGGGATCGTGTACTTGTCGGAGATCACCTCGCCCTGCTCGGTCACCTTGATCGAGCCGTCCAGGGTGCCGTACGGCTGGGCCAGGATCGCCTCGTGCGTCGGCCCGCCGCCCCGGCCGACGGTGCCGCCGCGACCGTGGAACAACCGCAGCCGTACGCCGTGCCGGGCCGCCACATCCCGCAGTGCCCGCTGCGCCCGGTGGATCTTCCACTGACTGGTGGTGATGCCGGCCTCCTTGTTGGAGTCGGAGTAGCCCAGCATCACCTCCTGCACCTCGCCGCGCGCGGCCACGATCGCCCGGTACGCCGGCAGCGACAACAGCTCGTCCAGCAGGTCGCCACCGGAGTCCAGCTCGGCCGGGGTCTCCAGCAGCGGCACGAAGCCGACCCGGGCCAGCCCGTTGTGCACGTCGACCAGGCCGGCTTCGCGGGCCAGCACCGCAGCGGCCAGCACGTCGTCGGTGCCCAACGTCATCGAGATGATGTACGACTCGACGACCTCCGGGCCGAACCGCTGCTGCGCCTCGCGGATCGTGCCGAACACGTTGAACGTCTTGCGCGCCGACTCGGTCAACGGAACGTCCATGCTGGACAGCGGTCGCCGGCCGGTCAGCTCGTCGGCCAGCAGCTTTGTCCGCTCGGCCCGCGACAACGAGTTGTAGTCGGTCACTTCGCCGACCCGGGCGTACATCTGGGCCAGCACCGCGTGGTGAGCCTCGGCGTGTTCGCGTACGTCCAGCGTCGCCAGGTGCAGACCGAACGCCGACACCGTGCGGATCGCAGACGCCAGTTTGCCGACCGCGGTCAGCTGACCCGAGTTGCGGGCCAGCGACGCCCGCATCAGCTCCAGATCGGACAGCAGCTCGTCGGAGCCGCGGTAGTCACGGCCCGGCACGTGCGCGGTGCCCCGGTTGAGCCGCAGCCGGGTGTTCGCCAGCTTCGCCTTCACGCACCGGGCCTTCAGCCGGTACGGCTCCTCCGCGTTGGTACGCCGGAACCGGGGCGCCACCTCGGGCAACGCGTCCAGGTCCTTGGCCAGGCTGGCCGACAGGTCCAGCGAGACGCCGCGCAGCCGCCGGGACACCGACACCTCGTTGATCAGCGCGTCCATCGCCTCGTCGGTGGCCTGGATGCCGTGCTCGTGCTGGATCATCAACACGTCCCGGGTCACCGCCGGGGTGACGTACGGGTTACCGTCCCGGTCGCCGCCGATCCAGCTGCCGAAGGTCAACGGCCGTGACGTCGGTGAGGTTTCAACGCCCAATCTGCGCAGCGTGTCGGCGAGGTCGTCGAGTACCTGCGGGGCGGCGTCGGCGTACAGGTCACGCAGGTAGTAGACGGCGTTACGGGCCTCGTCGGTCGGGTCCGGGCGGTCCAGCCGCAACTCGTCGGTCTGCCAGAGCAGATCCAGCAGCTCGGCCAGGCGCCGGCTGCTCGACGAGGCGTGTTCGCTGGCCCCGTACAGCACCGCCTCGGACATCTCCACGTCGAGCTCGTCGGCGACCGCCCGCAGCTTCGACAGGATCGACCGGCGGGCCGCCTCGGTCGGATGCGCGGTGAACACCGGGCGTACCGCGAGCCGGCGGGCGGCGGCGGCGATCTCGTCGGCCGACACTCCGCGAGCGGAGATCAAGGTCGCGGCCTTGTCCAGCCAGCCACCCTCGGTGGCCCGGCGGCGGCGCAGGTCCCGGGCGCGGTGCACCTGCTCGGTGATGTTCGCCAGGTGGAAGTAGGTGGAGAAGGCGCGGGCCAGCTTCGTACCCGTCGTCACGTCCATCGCGGCGAGCCGGGCCGCGGCCGCCTCGGCGTCGCTCCGTACCTGGGTACGGATTTCCTCGACCAGGTCGAGCAGCGGCTGGCCCTCCTGCCGGGCCAGCGTTTGGCCGAGAAGGGTGCCGAGCCGGCGGATGTCGGCCCGCAGCGCCGCGTCCGGCCCGTCATGATCCTGACCGCTGCCAGCAGCATCGGTGCCGGCCTGCGTGCTGCCGGCCTGGGTGGCGCCGGGTTGCTGGGCGTTTGCGGGTTGGGTGGCGGCGAGTTGCTGGGCGTCGGGCATCGGGTTTGCGGACAGCTCAGTCACTGGGCACTCCTCACGCGAGTACGAAGGACGGCGCTGTCCGACAACTTGGATGTTATCGGCCGTCCCCCCGGCCACGGGGAAACTGGTGAGTCTTGTCTCAACGTTCGGCGTACCGTCCCGAAATGTCCCTATAAAACCCCTCCCGCTGCTTGCGCCTACTGCGCTCTTCGGAGCTTCTGCTTCTCTTGTCCGTTGTCTGGGCGAGGTCGGGTCCACGCTCTGCAAGATCATGTGAGCGCTATGGACGTCTCGGCGACCCTGAGACGTCCATAGCGCTCACATGATCTTGGCGTCAGCTGTGGTCGGCGACCGTCCGGCGATCGCCCGGCGGACACTATGAGCGAGCTGTTCTTTTTGTCGGAGCACCTCGTCGGCCGTGCAGCGCACCACCAACCAGCCGGCCGCCTGCAGCGCGTTGTAGCGAGTCACGTCCCGGCGGAGGGTCATGCGTTCCCGGTGGTGGTCACCCTCGTATTCGATGGCGATCCGCCACTGCGGGTAAGCAAGGTCGACGCGGGCGATGAAGCGGCCTCGCGATCCGGGGCGCGCTGCCGACGACGCCACCCCCGGCGGCGGAAGGCGCACCTCGTACTGTGGGGTCGGGCGAGGCAGGCCGGCGTCGTGCAGTAGGAGCCGGAGCCGTGACTCCATCGGCGACTCGGCCAGCGGCTCGGCGAGCGCGACGAGTCCGCGCAGTTGAGCAACGAGGCGCGCACCCGCTTTGGTGTCGAGGTAGCGGGTGAGGGCCTCGCGGCTCAGCAGGCGCCGGTGCAACATGGCGTCGAGTGCGGCGAGTGCGTCGGCGCGGGGCAGCAGCCTGCCCAGATCAAACGCGGTGCGCACCTCGGTGGTCATCGGTATGTCGTTGAACAACGTCGTGACGTCGGTCGGAGCGAGCGTGGCGTAGGTGACCGCGATTTGTCGGTTGGGTTTCGGTCGAGTCGATCGGGGCAGGGTGACGTGCACCGGGCTGCGGCGGGGAAGCAGGTCGACACCGCAGAGGTACGCGGCGCTCAGCCCGCTGATCGCCCCGCCGATCGGCAGTTTCACCGCGACCGCCTCGCACCACATCCGGTGGTCGTCGGGGTCGTACGACGCTGCCTCCACGTAGACGTCGGGAAGCAGCCGTTGCCAGGCAGGGCCGCGGAGCATCCGCCAGGTGATCAGGCCAGCAGCCACCGCTCGGCTGCCGGAGAACGGGGCGAACCTCAACTCGCGGGGGATTCTGGCGGCGACCGGCATCGGCAGAGCCTGCCGGCCAGGAACGACTTCCCGCTGCCCCGGCGGCCGGTTACGTCACCGATCCGACTGTTCCCGCACGAAGACACCTTCGCCTTGGCGGCCTTCGATCAGACCTTCGGCCTTGAGGATCAGCAGAGCCGTCCTGACCGAGCCGTACGACACGCCGTAGTGCTCGATGAGCCCTTGCGTCGTCGGCAGCTGGTCACCGGGTCGTAGCTCGCCTGAGCGAATCTGGGCTCGGATGGCGGAAGCCACCCGTTCGTACTTCGGCGTGGTCATGTCGGTTGGTCTCCCTGGCTCGCAGCGCCAAGTAGACCACTGAAGATCGACAGCGTCTATCACGTCGACAATGTCGACGCTCTGTCGTAACCTCGGTACTGCTCTCCTTGGATCGCAACCGGGTGGAGCAGGACATTGTAGGCGGCCCGGGTGGAGTTGGCGCGCCGTGATCCCGGGCCTTGACCGGGAAGGACCCCCGGCCCATGAGCAATCTACCGAAGCGTGCCCATCCGCCGTGGTGTCTGCGCGGCCTCGACTGCGCCACCACGCCCGACAGCGCCGCCTGGCACTCGTCTCGCCTGCATCGCGTCCCGGCAGCGGAGCACCCCTGCCTGGACGTCGCCGTCGGCCGCTGGCAACTCGACCCGGCCGAACCAGCGCAGGCGGCCCGAAGGCAGCCGACCGGCGCGACCGGTACGGCGGCGGTGCTGGCTGGCGGCGTACTACTGGAATTTCGGCTCGGTGGCGCCGTCGACCAGTGGCCGGTCGACGGCGCGCAGGCGCTCGCCCTGACCCGGCTCATCCCGCGACTGCTGCGCGACGACGTCGCGCCCCGACGCCGCCGCGCAGCCTGACGAGGTGCCGGCTGACGGTCGAGGCCGGCGCGTCGCCGGTCGGCGACCGTAGGTTCAGTACGGTCAGTCGACGATGGCGTACGCGTGGACCGGCGCGGTGTCCAGCCCGGCGAACATCGGCGGTACGGCGCTGAACCGGAACCCGTACGCCGGTAGCTCGCCGAGCCCACGTAGGTGCTCGACGATCGGGATCCCGGCGGCCAGCAGGATGCTGTGCGCCGGCCGGGCACCGTTGGCCGAGGGTGCGGTGTCGTCGATGTTGATCGAGTCGATGCCGACCAGGGCAACCCCGGCCGAGGCCAGCAGCTCCGCCCCGTCTGCCGTCAGGTACGGGTGGTCCGGGTCGGCGTACCGCTCGGTGCCGAAGTGTGCCGACCAGCCGGTGTCCAGCAGCACCGCCCGCCCCGCCACCGCGCCGCCGGCGGCCGTACCGTCGCCGGCGGCCGTGTCGCCGACGACGGCAGCCCCGGCCAGGTGCGGGCGCAGCAGCGCGGCGTCCACCGCTCGCGTCGAGGGCGGCACCCGGACCACCACGCCGGGGAGATCAGCCAGCTTTTCCAGCGGCAGCCCGGCCAGGTCCGCCCCGTCGGACCAGCGGTGCGACGGGGCGTCCAGGTACGTGCCGGTGTTGCCGATCATCGTGATCTGGTTGATCCGGAACGTGGTGCCGGCCGCGTACCGCTCGGCCGAGGCCTCCCGGCTGAGCCACTCGGTGATCGCCGGGGCGGGTAGTCCCGGATAGGTGACCATGCCGTCCCGGACGACGTGGCTGAGTTCGACGAACCGTTTCTTGGTCGGTGTGCCCATGTCCGGCGAGGTTAGTGGGTGAGGGCGGATCGGTGGGCGGATAGGCTGGTAGGCCTGACCCCCCGCCCGGACCGGGCGTGGGGTTGTCGTCGCGTGCGCGCCGCCGAAGCGCGCACCACAGCAAGGCGTATCCCACCGCGAAGGTTGTGATCATGACCGCGCTCGCCGGCCTGCTCAGCGCCGCCCTCGCCGATCCCGCCCTGACCCGGGTACGGGATCTGGCCAAGATCGCCACGCCGGAAAAGGACGGGTTGGACGTCACCGCGCCGCCGGCGCTGCGTCCGTTCACCGTCGCGGCGGTGGCCGCCGAGGCGCAGGCGGGCGGGGCGGGGCGACCGGTGCTGGCGGTCACCGCGACCAGCCGGGAGGCCGACGACCTGGCCGCCGCCCTCGGTGACCTGCTGCCGGCCGGCCAGGTGGCGGTCTTCCCGAGCTGGGAAACGTTGCCGCACGAGCGGCTGTCGCCCCGCTCGGACACTGTCGGGCGGCGGCTGGAGGTGCTGCGCAGGCTCGCCCATCCGGATGCCGAGTCGGCGCGCGGGGTGACCGGTGCGCTGCGGGTGGTCGTGGCCCCGGTACGCTCCGTGCTGCAGCCTCAGCTCAAAGGGCTCGGTGACCTGGAACCCGTCCAGCTGGCACCGGGACGGGCGGCCAGCCTGGAGGAGGTCGTCGACCGGCTGGTCTCGATGGCGTACGCACGGGTCGACCTGGTCACCAAGCGCGGTGAGTTCGCGGTTCGCGGCGGCATCCTGGACGTGTTCCCGCCGACGGACGAGCACCCGTCCCGGGTCGAGTTCTGGGGCGACGACGTCGAGGAGATCCGTACCTTCGCCGTCGCCGACCAGCGCACCATCGAAGCCGTCGACCGCCTGTGGGCACCGCCGTGCCGCGAGTTGCTGCTCACCGAACCGGTCCGGCGGCGGGCCACCGAGCTGGCCCAGCAGCACCCCGAGCTCGGCGAGATCCTGGACAAGCTAGCCGAGGGCATCCCGGTCGAAGGCATGGAGTCCCTCGCCCCGGCCCTGCTCGACGGCACCGACAGCATGGAGCTGCTGCTGCACTGCATGCCGGCCGACACGCACGTACTGCTCTGCGACCCGGAGCGGATCCGCACCCGGGCGCACGATCTGGTCCGTACCTCGGCGGAGTTTCTCGAGGCCAGCTGGGCTGCGGCCGCCGTCGGTGGCCAGGCCCCGATCGACCTGGGCGCGGCCGCTTTCCGCGCCCTGGCCGAGGTACGCGCGGTGGCCGCCGCGCTCGACCAGCCGTGGTGGACGCTGTCCCCGTTCGGCCTGGCGGAAGCCGACAGCGCGACCGACCCGGCGTCTGACGTCGCGCCGTGGGAGGACGCGCTGGCCCCGGTGAGCGTCAGCCCGGACGTCGGGGACGCGATGGCCTTGGCCGCCGTCCCAGCGCCGCTCTACCACGGCGAGACCGCGCGGGTCGTCGACGACCTGTTGCGCTGGACCGGTGACGGTTGGTCGGTGGTGCTGGTCTTCGAGGGGCACGGGCCGGCGCAGCGCTCGGTCAGCGTGCTGCGCGACGCCGGGCTCGGCGCGACCCTCACCGAGACCGTGCCAAACGCGCCGAAAGCCGGCGAGCTGATCGTCACCTGCGGCCGGGTCGGCAACGGTTTCCTCGCCGAACGGGCCAGGCTCGCCATCGTCACCGGCGCCGACATCAGCGGCGGCCGGGGCGCGTCCACCAAGGACATGCGGAAGATGCCGAGCCGGCGGCGCAACACCATCGACCCGTTGGAGCTGCGCGCCGGCGACCACGTCGTGCACGAGCAGCACGGCATCGGCCGCTACATCGAACTGGTGCAGCGCAAGGTCAACGGCGCCGACCGGGAGTACCTGGTCATCGAGTACGCGCCGGCCAAACGCGGCCAGCCCGGCGACCGGCTGTTCGTGCCGACCGACCAGTTGGACCAGCTGTCCCGCTACGTCGGCGGGGAGCAGCCGACGCTGCACAAGATGGGCGGCTCGGACTGGCAGAAGGCCAAGACCCGGGCCCGCAAGGCGGTCCGGGAGATCGCCGCCCAGCTGATTCAGCTGTACGCGGCCCGCAAGGCCGCCAAGGGGCACGCGTTCGGCCCGGACACCCCGTGGCAGCGGGAGCTGGAGGACGCCTTCCCGTACACCGAGACTCCGGACCAGCTGGCGGCGATCGACGAGGTCAAGGGCGACATGCAGCAGTCGACCCCGATGGACCGGCTGATCTGCGGCGATGTCGGTTACGGCAAGACCGAGATCGCGGTACGGGCGGCGTTCAAGGCGGTACAGGACGGTAAGCAGGTGGCGGTGCTGGTGCCGACGACGCTGCTCGCCCAGCAGCACTACAACACGTTCGCCGAGCGGATGGCCCAGTTCCCGGTCGAGATTCGGCAGCTGTCCCGGTTCCAGACCCCCAAGGAGACCGAGCAGACGCTGACCATGGCCGCCGAGGGCACCGCCGACATCGTCATCGGCACCCACCGGCTGCTGCAGTCGGCCACCCGCTTCAAGGCACTCGGGCTGATCATCGTCGACGAGGAGCAGCGGTTCGGGGTGGAGCACAAGGAGCACCTGAAGTCGCTGCGCACCTCGGTCGACGTGCTGACCATGTCGGCGACGCCGATCCCGCGCACCCTGGAGATGGCGATCACCGGCATCCGGGAGATGTCGACGATCGCCACCCCGCCGGAGGAGCGCCACCCGGTGCTGACCGCCGTTGGAGCGTACGACGACAAGCAGGTCGCCGCCGCGATCCACCGCGAGCTGCTCCGCGACGGCCAGGTCTTCTACCTGCACAACCGGGTCGAGTCGATCGACAAGGCGGCCCGGCGGCTACGGGAGCTGGTGCCGGAGGCGCGGGTCGCGGTGGCGCACGGTCAGATGGGTGAGGACGCCCTGGAGAAGGTGATGGTCGGCTTCTGGGAGAAGGAGTTCGATGTCCTGGTCTGCACCACGATCGTCGAGTCCGGCATCGACATCCCCAACGCGAACACGCTGATCGTGGAGCGGGCCGACCTGCTCGGCCTGGCCCAACTGCACCAGATCCGGGGCCGGGTCGGTCGGGGTCGGGAGCGGGCGTACGCCTATTTCCTCTACCCGCGCGAGAAGCCGTTGACCGAGCACGCGCACGAGCGGTTGTCCACCATCGCCCAGCACACCGAGTTGGGCGCCGGCATGTACGTGGCGATGAAGGACCTGGAGATCCGGGGCGCCGGCAACCTGCTCGGCGGCGAACAGTCCGGCCACATCGAGGGCGTCGGGTTCGACCTGTATGTGCGGATGGTCGGCGAGGCGGTGCAGAACTTCAAGGGCGAGGCGCCCGACGACGCCGAGGCCGCCGAGGTGAAGGTCGACCTGCCGGTCGACGCGCACCTGCCGCACGACTACATCGGCGTGGAACGGCTTCGCCTGGAGATGTACCGCAAGCTGGCCGGGGCCCGCGACGCCGCCGCGCTGCAGGAGGTCGTCGCCGAGATGACCGACCGGTACGGCGAACCACCGGCGCAGGTCGGCAACCTGGTGGCGGTGGCGCGGTTCCGGCTGCTGGCAAAGGCGTACGGGCTGACAGACGTGTCGATGCAGGGCAAGCATGTCCGGTTCGCCCCGCTGGTGCTGCCCGACTCGAAGCAGCTGCGGCTCAAGCGTTACCACCCGGACTCGGTCTACAAGTCGGCCGCCGACCAGGTCAGCGTGCCCCGGCCGACGACCCGGCGGATCGGCGGCGAGCCGCTGCGCGACCAGGCGCTGCTGGACTGGTGCGCCCAGCTGCTGCGCGACGTGCTCGGTGACCCGCCGACCACGGGTGTCGTACTGTCGACGGACAGTGCCCGGGTCGGTGCACCGGCCGGTAGGGGTGCGTGAGAGAGTGTCGTCCATGCAGCGTGTCCGTCGTCTGGCGTCGATCACCGTCATTGCCCTGGTCGGGGTCGCCGCACTGTCCGCCTGTCGGTCGCAGCCCGGGGTCGCCGCCTACGTCGGCGACGAGCAGTACACCGAGGAGCAGGTGACCAGCCTCATCGACGACATGGCCGACCAGCTCGGCGAGCAGGCCGACCAGCAGGGTGCCCCGCCGCTGCCGACTCGGCAGCAGGTGGTCAGCGCTCTGGTGCTCGCCGACGTCTGCGCCCAGCTCGATGCGCCGAGCGGCGCGCAGCCGGTCTCCCCGGAGCAGTTGGGTCTGCCGCCCGCATCGGAGTACGGGCAGACGGCTTCGCAGGCCTGGACCTGTATCGTCGGTCTGCAGGCCGGCGGCCAGGTGCAGCCGACCCGGGAAGAGCTGTTCGACCTGGTCGAGAAGGGCCGGGCCGCTGGGGTGATCCCGGACGAGGTCACCGACGAGGAGGCCGCCGGCCAGCTCGACGGTGAGCAGTTGCGCTCCTCGCTGGCCGCCCGCGATGCGCTCGCCGACGCGGTCGCCGAGCAGGACGTGACGGTCAACCCGCGGTACCGTCCGCTGGAGTTTCCGGTGCTCAGCTTCCAGGCGCCTCAGGGCAACGTGATCGCGGTCGGCATCCCGCTGGGCGACGGCGACTCGGGCACGGTCTCCGAACGGCAGTGAACCCCCGGATCATCCTGCTGGTCACCTCGCCCCGGCTGCCGGCCGGGCTGCTCACCGCGCAGGCCTGGGACGTCGTACGCCGGTTTCCGGTGTTCGCCGCCGCGGACAGTGAGCTGGCCGCGGCGGTCAGCGTCGCCGGTGGCGCTGTCACTGTGCCGGCACCGAAGTCGGAGTCGGTTGAGGAGACGCTGCTGGCGGCCGCCGCCGAGCACGGTACGGCGGTGTGGCTGGCCGGTCCGGCCGGTGACGAGGACCTGGCCCGCCAGCTGGGTCTGCGGCTGGCCCGCGAGCCCGCACTGGCCGAGCTGGAGCTGATGTACGGCTCCTGGGATCCGCCCGGCGCCCGGCTGCTCGACGCGGTCGAGGTGATCGACCGGCTCGTCTCACCGGGCGGCGATCCGTGGAAGCGGCAGCAGACCCACGACTCGCTGGCGCGGTATCTGCTGGAGGAGAGCTACGAGGCGTACGACGCGATCTCCGCCGGTGACCTGACGGCGCTGCGCGACGAGCTGGGTGACGTGCTGCTGCAGGTGGTGCTGCACGCCAGACTCGCCCAGGAGCTGCCGGACGGTGAACGCTGGGACGTCGACGACGTGGCCGGTGGCCTGGTGGCGAAGATGATTCGCCGCAACCCGCACGTCTTCGCCGGTGTCGCGGTGGCCGACGTCGATGAGATCATCGACAACTGGGAGCGGATCAAGGCCGCCGAGCGGGCCGCGTCGGGTGTCGCTTCCGAGGCGGGCGGCACTGCCTCACCGATGGACGGGATCGTGCTCGCCCAGCCGGCGTTGTCACTGGCCGACAAGGTGCTGCGGCGGGCTGGACGCGCTGGGGTCGACGTACCGCTGCCGCAGCCGGACGCGGCCGACCTGAAGCCGGACGGTGCGGCGGATCCGTCGACGCGGCTCGGCGCGCAGTTGCTTGCGCTGGTCGCGCAGGCCCGAGCCGACGGCCTGGACGCCGAAGGCGCGTTACGCCGGGCAGCCCTCGCGTACGCCGCCGCCGTCCGCGCCGCGGCCGGGTGACGACAGTGACCGGGTGACGGCGGTGTGGCGTGGCGTCACCGGTCGGCACCGTCACCGGTCGTCGGCTCGGATACCTCCGGGCGGAGCCGGATGCCGATCAGTTCCAGGGTGAGGAACGTGACGACGCCGAAGAAGAGCGCGATGTCGGCGACGTTGCCGATGAACCAGTCGAAGTACGCGATGAAGTCGACGACGTGGCCCTGCCCGAACGACGGCTTCCGGAACAGCCGGTCGAGCAGATGGGTGAACGCCCCACCCAGCACCAGGCCGAGCGCCGTTGCCCAGGCCCGGGAGCGGGCCCGCCACGCGAACCAGGCGGTCACGCCGACGCCTATCGCGGCGGCGATGGTGAAGATCCACGTGGTGTTCTCGCCAAAGGAGAACGCGGCACCCGGGTTGTAGATCAGTTGAATGCCGAGGGCGTCGCCGATCAGCGGGGTCCGCTCGCCCCGGGTCAGCGTCGCCTCCGCCCACATCTTCGTCAGCTGGTCGACGACGAGCACCGTGGCGGCGATGACGAAGGCGAGCCATGGGGCGCGGCGGGTCCACCGTTGCCGCCGGGGCGCGCGTGCTGCCGTACCGCCGTCGGTCGGTTCGTGGATGCTCTCGTCGGTGCCGGCCTGCTCGTTCATGATCGGTGATTCTCCCACCGCTGCCCGGAAGTGCACAGCCGCGTCGACAGGCTCTCCGGACCCACGCCCGCACCCGGCCCGGCAGGTCGGAGCACGCCACTGGCTCCGCCTGCACGACTCAAGCCTAGGTGGACGGTGCACCTGGCAGGTCGGCTGATGTTGCGAATGGCCACCAAGAGCGTGGCAAAGGGGATACCGTTGGGAGGATGTTCCGGCGGGCTTCCCGACTGCGGAGGGTTCGTGGTGTCGCAGTTGTGGTTGTGGTCCTTCGTGGTGGTCGCGCTCGGTGCCGTGCTGTACTTCGTCCGCTGGATGCGCGAGCCCAAGGGCGTCCCGGTCGCCGTGTACCTGCTCGCGATCGTCATCCTGATCTGGTCTGCCATCTGGCACTCGGTGATGGCGCTCGGCGGCGCCCTGACCACGGTCGGCGACCATGCCGTGCACTGGGGGTACTACGCCGACTGGATCGTCACCGCCCCGTTGCTCGGCTACGCGCTGGTGCTGGTCGGAACGCATGCGTCGGCCGGCAGGAGGACCGACCTGGTGGCCCTCGTGGTAGTGACCAGCGTTCCCATGATCTTCTGCGGACTGGTCGGGGACCTGGCGCTCGAACCGACCACGCGGTACCTCGCCTACGGCGTAGGCGTGCTCGCGCTCGGCGCCAACTATGCCGTGATCTGGGGGCCGCTGCGCAGAGCGGCGGCCCAGCAGCCGGACCACATGCGGACTCACTTCAACCAGTTGGCGGCGCTGCTCAGCGCCCTGTGGCTCGGCTTCACCCTGGTCTGGCTGGTGGGGCCAGCCGGTCTCGGCGTGTTCGATGAGCCCACCACGACGGCGGTGTTCGTGGTCCTGACGGTGCTGATGAAGATCGTGTGGAGCGCGTTCGACCTGGGGCGGCTGCGGTTGTTCGCCAACCGGGATGCGCTGCACGTCGTGCATTGAGTGCCGGCCGCTGGCTGCTGCGCCGTGCCGGGCGGGTCGTCGTCCCGGCGTTCGGCGCGGTGCTGCTGATCCAACTGCCGGTGCTGAGCCACCCGACATCAACGGCCGATTCCACGCTGCCGTTGCTGGTGGGGCTGTTACTCGGCCTACCCCACGGTGCCGTTGACCATCTGGTGCCGGCCTGGCTGAAACCCGCCGCCGACGAATGGCGAGCACGGGCAGGTCTACTCGTCGGGTACGTCTGCCTCGCAGTCCTCGTCTGGTGGATCTGCTACCGCGCCCCCGGTCCGGCGTTCGTCGCCTTCCTCATCCTCGCGATGGTCCATTTCGGCGCCGGTGACGAGGCGTTCCACCGGCAACGGGACGCGCGACGAACACCGACTCGGCCGTACGCCGTGCTCGCCTACGGAGCGCCGCCGGTGCTGCTGCCGCTGACGCTCTGGCCGGACCAGGTTGATCCGCTGCTGGAGAGCATCGGCGCCGGTTCGGCGTACCTCCTGAGCACCGAGGCCCGGGTGACTGCCGTAGCGCTCGCTGGCGCGGCGGTGGTCGCCACCATGGTCGACGACCTGCGGGCTGGCCGGCGCGGTGACGCCGGATACCTCGGGCTGCTGATCGCCGTGTTCGTGCTGGTGCCGCCCGCGTGGGCGTTCGGCACCTACTTCGCGGCGGGTCACTCGGTGCGGCATGTGGCCCGGCTGCTGGTGGCCGACCCCGGCAACGCTGCCACCCTGGCCGCCGGTCGGCTCGGTCCGGCAATGTGGCGGTTCGCTGCCCAGGCGGCGATCCCTACCGGGGCCGTACTGGTTGTCCTGGTGCCGTTCGCCGTCTCGGCCACGCCGGAAGTAGGGCTGTCCACTGGTTTCGCGGTGTTGGCCGGGTTAACCGCGCCGCACGCCCTGCTGGTGTTCTGGCTCGACCGGCGCGGCGTCGACTACCCGGCGGGAGGGGGGTCGGTCCGGCGAATCTCGACCCAACCCGATGGCGAGGCCGGTCGCGACGATCAGTACGCCGACGCTCTGCCCGGCCGACGGCGGTTCCCGGTCGAGCAGAGCGGCCGAGACGAGGGTGGCGACCGGCAGCACACCGATGAACATGCCGGCGCGTTCCACCCGAGCCGGCGCAGCCCGGTGAACCAGGCCAGGAACCCCACCACGGTCAGAATCACCGCCAGGTAGCCGAGCGCCGCCGCCTCGGCCGCCGTCGGTAGCCGCCAGCGGGTCGCCTCCCCGGCGACGAGCGCGGCCAGCGCGAAGATCGGCACCGCCAACCCGCAGCTGTACGCGGAGACCCGTACCGCCCCGAGCCGGTCCAGCAGGGCGGCGGCGAGCAGTGAGAACGCCACCTCGCCGGCGAGCGCCCGGTTTCGCTGTCCGCAGCCCGGCTCGGGCCGCCACCACCGGCGGCTCGGCCCGGACTGGTGCTCGGCTATGCCGCGTATTGACCGGACGAACTGGAGTCGGCGGTCCGGACACTCGCCGGGTTGCTCGACGCACAGCGTCGGTGGGATGGCCTAGGGTCGGTGGCATGGCGTCGTTCGTACCTCTGGCTGAACGCATCATCGACGCGCTGCTCGCCAGCGACCCCGCTCTGGCGTCGTCGGCCGGCGACCACCGCCACGACGACCGGCTGCCGGACCTGTCGGTCGACGGGGTCGCCGCGACCGCGACGATGCTGCTGGATGCCACCAACGCGCTCGCCGAGGTGGACGCGGACATGCTGTCCACCCAGGAGCGGGTGGACCACACCATCCTGTCGGCCATGGTCGACCGGCGGCTGTTCGAGCTGACCGAGGTGCGCTCCCGGGAGTGGAATCCGCTGGTCTACAACCCGGGGGCGCTACTGCACGGGCTGATCGCCCGCCCGTTCGCGCCGGCCGCGCAGCGGCTGACCAGCCTGGCCGGGCGGCTCGGCGCCGTACCGGACGTGCTGGCCACCGCCCGCGAGACGCTGCGCGGCGTGCCGGCTATCCACGCCGAGACCGCCGCCGGCCAGTTCGCCGGTACCGCCGCGCTGGTTCGCGACCAGGTGCCGGGGCTGCTGGCCGAGGAGCCGGGGCTGCGGGACAAGGTCGAGCCGCTGGCGGCCGAGGCGGCGTTCGCGTTGGACGAGTTCGCCGGCTGGCTTCGCGACAGCCTGGACCGCGACGTCGACCGGCGGGATCCGCGGCTGGGCCGGCGGCTGTGGGAGGCCCAGCTGTGGCACACCCTGGACACCGAGCTGACTGCCGCCGACGTACTGGACCGGGCCTGGGCGAACCTGGAGCGGGTGACCGGTGAGATCCGGGTGGCGGCGGCCGAGCTGACCGGTGGGCCGGCCACCGACGAGACGGTACGCACCGCGCTGGCCCGGTTGGCCGCCGAGCATCCGGACGACTCGTCCATCGTGTCGCTGGCGCAGACCGCGATGCGGGAGACAACCGAGTTCGTCGCCGCTCACGATCTGGTGTCGATGGTGGACGACCGGTGCGTCATTCAGGAGATGCCGGAGTTCGCCCGGGGCGTCGCGGTGGCCTACTGCGACCCGCCGGGGGTGCTGGAGCGGGCCGATGTACCGACGTTCTACTGCATCGCACCGACGCCGGCGGGCTGGCCGGCCGGGCGGGTCGAGTCGTTCTACCGTGAGTACAACGACCACATGGTGCGCAACCTGACCGTGCACGAGGCGATGCCGGGGCACTTCCTGCAGTTGGCGCACGCCCGCCGGTTCCTCGGCACCACCCGGGTGCGGGCGGTCGGCCGGTCCGGGCCGTTCGTCGAAGGCTGGGCGGTGTACGCCGAGGAGATGATGGTCGACGCCGGTTTCGGCGGCCTGCCGGTACGGTTGCAGCAGTTGAAGATGCAGCTGCGGATGACCATCAACGCGATCCTGGACCAGTTGACGCACTGCGCGGAGCTGCCGCAGGCCGAGGCGATGGCGTTGATGACCGGCCGCGGCTTCCAGGAGGAGGGCGAGGCGGCCGGCAAGTGGCGGCGGGCGCTGCTGACCTCCACCCAGCTGTCCACGTACTTCGTGGGCTACGCCGAGGTGGCGCAGGTGGCGACGGCGCGGCCGGCCGGCGTACCGGCGCGGCAGTGGCACGACGCGATGCTGGCGCACGGCTCGCCGCCGCCGCGGCACCTGCCGGCGCTACTGCCGGTCTGACCTGCCGGCGCGCTGGTGTTCGATCAGCCAGCGGGAGATCGAGTACGCCGCCGGCAGTTCGGTCGGCAGATCGTCCAGGGCGAACCAGCGGGCCTCGGCGATTTCCCGGCCGTCGACGACCGGTTCGGCGTCCGGCGCGGCGCGGGCGGTGAAACCGGCGAGCACCACGCCGGGTCCGGACATCGCCCACGGCTGGCTGCCGAAGTAGTCCACCTTGTGCACGTCGAGGCCGACCTCCTCGGCGACCTCGCGGTGCACCGCCTCCTCCAGCGTCTCGCCGGCCTCGACGAAGCCGGCGACCAGGGCCCAGACGGCGGTTGGCCCGTAGGTGTGCCGGACCAGCAGCAACTCGTCACCGTCGGGGCCGGGACTGCGGGTGACCGAGGCCAGCACGGCAGGGGAGAGCTGCATCGGTACGTACAGGTCGCAGCCGGGGCAGCGGCGGGCATGCTCGCCGGGCACCTCGACCAGTTCTGTGGCGCAGGCTCCGCAGAACCGGTGGGTACGCCGCCAGGTGATCACCTGCAGGGCACGTCCGGCGAGCGCGGCGAGTGGCTCACCCAGCTCGCCGGCCATCGCCGGCCAGCTCCGCCAACCGCCGAGCTGGTCGTCGACGGCGGGCAGGCCGGCTGCCCACACCCGGGTGCCGTCCAGACTGCCCAGCGGCACCCACTCGGTGCCGGCCGGTAGATCGGCCACCGACGGTAGTCCGCCGTCGGCTCCGACCAGCAGCCGGCGGCCGGCCACCACCAGACACGGATCGGCCGGGTCGGCGCCCTGGCCCACCCGGGCATCGGGTACGAATCGGCTGGGCGGGGCCGGGTCGGCCACGGACGGCCCGCTACGCCGGGCTGGGTCGACGGTCGACGGACCGGGCTCCGTGGGGGAGCGTGAAGGCGGTCTCGTCGGCAGTGTCACTGTACCGGCTTATCGCGAATTCAACGGTCTGTCCATCGACCACCCCGGTGAAGCTGCCCAGCGCGCCTTCGGTGGTGACACACACGTCGAACCGGGACACCGCCGCCCCCTGCACCTGGCTGACCTGCACACAGGTGGCGTGTCTGCCGGCGATCGTGGTGTCGTTCTGGCTCACCACGGCCGCCGGATCCAACGCGGTGGCGTTGAGCAGCGTGATCACCACCGGTGGGGTCACCAGGCCGCCGGCGTTGGCGTCGGTGAACAGCTCCGGATCCGGTTGGGCGGAAGGGGGCGGCCCGCTGGTCAGGGTGCAGACCGGCGGGGAGTCGTCGGTGTCACACTCGGTGGTGGTCTCGTCGGTGACGATCAGCTTGCCGCCCGGGTAGACGTACGCGGTACGTTGCGGGGTCTGCGCCTGCACGATGCTGGCACTGGCCCCGCCGACCAGCTGGTACTCGGCCGAGTAGGTCAACGCCCTGGCTCCGTCGAGTCGGGCGGCCAGCTCGTTGACCAGGTCGGCCGGCTGGATGGTCTGGCCGGCGTCGGCGATGGTCTGACAGCCGGCGACCAGCAGCAGCGTGCCGGCGGTGGTGGCCGCTGCGGCGCGGCGGAACCGGTTCTCCGTTGCACGCATGGTGACAGGGTGACCGATCCTGTCCACCCGCCGCAAACCGATTGCCATCAATGTCAGTAAATGGGATCGATGCCGGATCCGGGTGGTTCCCGACGTGTACATCCCGCGTTTCGGAAGCCAGCGCCCGCAGCGTCACCGTCGCCCGATACGCTGCCACCGGAACGGTCGGCCGCACCGTCGCGGCCTTGCGGGACTTGATCACGAGGAGCGACACAGTGGCTACCATCGAGGGAATCGTCGCCAGGGAGATTCTCGATTCGCGCGGCAATCCGACCGTCGAGGTCGAAATCGGGCTCGACGACGGCACCATCGCCCGCGCCGCAGTGCCGTCCGGCGCGTCCACCGGAGCCTTCGAGGCGATCGAGCTGCGTGACGGCGACGAGAACCGCTACTCCGGCAAGGGCGTCGAGCAGGCGGTGGCCAACATCGAGGAGCGCATCGTCGACCAGTTGGTCGGTTTCGAGGCGAGCGAGCAGCGGCTGATCGACCAGAAGATGCTGGATCTGGACGGCACCGCGGACAAGTCCGGGCTGGGCGCGAACGCCATTCTCGGCGTTTCCCTGGCGGTCGCGAAGGCCGCCGCGAACAGCGCCGAGCTGAGCCTGTTCCGGTACCTCGGCGGGCCGAACGCCCACCTGTTGCCGGTGCCGATGATGAACATCCTCAACGGTGGCGCGCACGCCGACTCCAACGTCGATGTGCAGGAGTTCATGATCGCCCCGATCGGCGCGCCGACCTTCCGGGAAGCGCTGCGCTGCGGTGCCGAGGTTTACCACAAGCTCAAGTCGGTGCTGAAGAAGAAGGGCCTGGCCACCGGCCTCGGTGACGAAGGTGGCTTCGCTCCGGACCTGCCCACCAACGCCGCCGCGCTGGATCTGATCGCCGAGGCGGTCGGTGCCGCCGGCTACCAGCTCGGCACCGACATAGTGCTGGCGCTCGACGTCGCCGCCACCGAGTTCCACCGCGACGGCGCGTACGTCTTCGAAGGCGCCGGCAAGACCTCCGACGAGATGGTCGCCTACTACACCAAGCTGGTCGGCGAGTACCCGATCGTGTCGATCGAGGACCCGCTGGGCGAGGACGACTGGGCCGGCTGGTCGGCGATGACCGCCGCGCTCGGCGACCGGATCCAGATCGTCGGCGACGATCTGTTCGTCACCAACCCGGAGCGGATCGCCCGGGGCATCGCCGAGCAGGCGGCGAACGCCGTACTGGTCAAGGTCAACCAGATCGGCTCGCTGACCGAGACGTTCGACGCGGTCGAGCTGGCCCACCGCAGCGGATTCCGCTGCATGATGAGCCACCGGTCCGGCGAGACCGAGGACACCACGATCGCCGACCTCGCGGTGGCCACCGGCTGCGGCCAGATCAAGACCGGCGCCCCGGCCCGCTCCGAGCGGGTGGCCAAGTACAACCAGCTGCTGCGGATCGAGGAGGAGCTGGCCGACGCGGCGCGCTACGCCGGGGCCGGCGCGTTCCCGAGGTACCGTTCCGCCTAGCGTCCCGCCGGTTCGACCGGCCCGGTCCTGGTGACCGGGCCCGGTCCGACCGGTTCCGGCGCGCCGGCGGTTCGACCAGCCGCCGGCGCACCGGAACCGGTCCCGTACAGCCAACCGCCCGGGGAGGGGTGTGACGACGGTGCCGCAACGGCGCACACCGAGTGGTCAGGGCCCGGCCCGCCGGCCGGGACAGCCCGGCCGGTCCGGCTCGCGCGGGCCACTGCGACTCGCCGGCCGGGACACCGGTTCCGACAGCGGGTCCCGGGCCGACCAGCGTAACCGGGCGACCCGGTCGGCCGGTGCCGACCGGTCCGCCGCACCCCGATCCGGCGTGCCCCGGTCCGCTGCGGGCCGCACCGGTGACCCGGGTCGCCCGGCCAGCCGCCCGGCCGCTGGTCGCCGGGTGTCCGGCGGCCCGGTCAAGCGGACCACCGCGCCGCAGCCCAACCGGTTCACCGGCCGGGCCACTGTGCTGCTGGTGGTGCTGGTCGCCCTGGCGCTGGCGTACACCTATCCGGTGCGGGTCTACCTGGCCCAGCAGTCCGACATCGCCCGCATCGAGCAGGCCCAGCAGGCTCAGCGCGAGCGGATCGCCGAGCTCAACGCGCAGGCCGAGCGCTGGCAGGACCCGGACTTCATCCGGATCGAAGCGAAGCGCCGGTTCTACATGGTCTATCCGGGCGAGGTCCCGCTGCTGGTGCTGCACGATCCGGACGGTGCCGCCCGCGACTCGGGCGAGCCGGTCGAGCCGGCCGGCGGGCGCGACGGCCCGGCCGGCCCGTGGTACGACACGCTCTGGTCGAGCGTGCAGGCCGCCGACGCGGAGGGCATCTCCCGGTGAGCGAAGCAGCGAATGGAGGCGACGGCACCGTGCCCGACCGGGCCACCCGCGAAGCAGCCGACGAACACGATCTCGCGGCGGTCGCCGCGCAGCTCGGCCGGCCGCCCCGCGGCACCAGGGCGGTCGCCCACCGTTGCCCGTGCCAGCTGCCCGACGTGGTCGAGACGGTGCCCCGGCTCGCCGACGGCACGCCGTTCCCGACCCTGTTCTACCTCACCTGCCCCCGGGCGACCGCGGCCTGCAGCCGGCTCGAATCGGCCGGACTGATGCGCGAGTACGCCGCCGAACTGGCCGAGGATCCGCAGTTCGCCGCCGACTACCGGGCGGCGCACGAGGACTACCTGACCCGGCGGGAGGCGATCGGCCACGTCCCGGAGATCGCCGGAGTGTCGGCCGGCGGCATGCCGGGCCGGGTCAAGTGCCTGCACGTCCACCTGGGTCACGCGCTCGCAGTCGGCCCCGGCGTCAACCCGATCGGCGACCGGGTGCGGGAGCTGATCGGCCCCTGGTGGGCCGGCGGCCCCTGCGTACCGCCGCCGGAGTCGGACTAGGTGACCGGCGTGACGGATCCCGGATTCGATGCCGGGCTGGTCGTCCGCCGGGCCCGGACCCGCGACGTACGGGGTATCCGCCGGCTGATCGACCTGTACAGCCCGGACCGTCGACTGCTCAGCAAAGCCACGGTCACGCTGTTCGAGGACGTGCAGGAGTTCTGGGTCGCCGAACGGCCAGCGGACGGGGCGATCGTCGGCTGCGGCGCGCTGCACGTGATGTGGGAGGACTTGGCGGAGATCCGTACCGTCGCGGTCGACCCGCAGTGCCGGGGCCGGCGGATCGGGCACCGGATCGTGACGGAGCTGCTCGCCGTCGCCCGTCAGCTGGGGGTGGCGCGGGTGTTCGTGCTCACCTTCGAGACCAGGTTCTTCGCCAGCTTCGGCTTCGTCGAGATCGACGGGGCTCCGGTGCCGGCCCAGGTCTACGAGCAACTGCTGCGTTCGTACGACGAAGGCGTCGCCGAGTTCCTCGGGTTGGAGCGGGTCAAACCGAATACGCTCGGCAACTCCCGGATGCTGCTGCACCTGCGGTGACGTGCGACGTACCCGGGCCCGACGGTGTCGGCCGCCGGCCCGGCAGCGGCTGCGCACCCGGTACGGTGTCCGGTGTGGCGACACGGGTGGCGGGCATCGACTGTGGCACCAACGCGGTCCGGTTGCTGATCGCGGACCTGCCGGACCTGCGGCAGCCAGCAGAATCCGGGACCGGCTCGGCCCCGGAAGCCGGCTCGCCGGCTGGGTCGGTCGCCGCGCCGCTGACCGACGTGGTCCGCCGGATGGAGATTGTCCGGCTCGGGGAAGGCGTCGACCGGACCCGCCGGCTCGCCCCGGCGGCCATCGAACGGACCCGGCAGGCTCTCACCGGGTACGCCGCCGAGCTGGCCGAGCACGGTGTCGAGCGGGTTCGGATGTGCGCCACCTCGGCCAGCCGCGACGCCGACAACGCCGACGAGTTCGTGGCAATGGTGCAGGCCACCCTCGGAGTGACCCCGGAGGTGGTGACCGGCGACGAGGAGGCCCGGCTCACCTTTGCCGGGGCGGTCGGTGGGCTGGCGGCCACCGCGCCGGCACCGTATCTGGTGGTGGACATCGGCGGCGGGTCCAGCGAGTTCGTCGTCGGCGCTGACACGGTGCACCGGGCGGTGTCGGTGGACGTCGGCTGCGTACGGATGACCGAGCGGCACCTGCGCGCCGATCCGCCGACCGCCGCCCAGATCGCCGCCGCCGAACGCGACATCGCGGCGGCGGTTGACCAGGCGTTGTCGGTGGTGCTGGGGCCGGACCGGTCCGGCCCGCCGCCGACGCTGGTCGGGCTCGCCGGGTCGGTGACCACGGTGGCCGGGATCGCGCTGCGGCTGGACAGCTACCGGGCGGACAGGCTGCACCACGCCCGGATCAGCTACGACCAGGTGGCCGAGGTGACCGCCGACCTGCTGGCCATGCCGGTCGGGCAGCGGCTGCGGATCCCGGTGATGCACCCGGGCCGGGCCGACGTGATCGCCGCCGGTGCCCTGGTGCTGCGGATCGTGATGGAACGCGCCGACGTGTCGTCGGTGGTGGCCAGTGAGCACGACATCCTGGACGGGATCTGTCTGAGTTTGCGGTGACCAGCAGACGTACCGTAGCTCACCAAGAGGCGTACGCCACCCTCCGCGCGCCTTCCCCGGCCCCACGGCTCGTGTCAGGCTACCCGGACACGTGCCCCACTGCGCGCCAGCCAACGATGACTGACCGACAGGAGGACCCCCATGGGCGAGATGGTGAGCTACCGCAGCAACGGCGGGACCAGCGAGGGATACCTGGCCCTGCCGCCGGCATCCGGGGGTGGCGGCGCGGCGGGCGCCGCACCTGCGGTCATTGTGATCCAGGAATGGTGGGGGCTGGTGCCGCACATCACCACGGTCGCCGACCGGCTCGCCGAGGCGGGGTTCGTGGCCCTCGCCCCTGACCTCTACCACGGCGTACAGGCGACCGAGCCGGATGACGCCCGCCGGCTGCTGATGGGCCTGGCGATGGACCAGGCGGCCAAGGACATCGCGGGCGCCGCCGAGTACCTCGCCGGCCGGGCCGAGTCGGCGGGCGACACCGTAGGTACAGTCGGCTTCTGCGCCGGCGGCAGCCTGGCGCTCTGGTCGGCCACGCTGGCCGGGCGGATCGTCGCCACCGCCGGGTTCTACCCGGCGTTGCCGTGGGAGCGGATGCGTCCCGACTGGGCGGGCTACGCCGGCAAGTCGGCGATGATCCACTGCTCGGAGCAGGACGGCACCTCCGCCGCCGACGGGATCCAGCAGGCCAAGGGCTACATCGAGGCGGCCGGCGGCGGCTGCGTGGTCTACGACTACCCTGGCACTCGGCACGCGTTCTTCAACGACGACCGGCCGGAGTCGTACGACGACGACGCGTCGACGCGTGCCTGGGCGCGGACCCTGGAGATGTTCCGGACCCGACTCGGCTGACGCCGCGGCCGGCCGGTCGCGGTCTCGCGGTACGTCGTCCGCTGGCGACCGACGTCGGAAGGAGCCGTGGTGACCGGTACCGCAGCCGACGTGACCAGCGCAGCCGAGGTGATCAGCGCCAGCGCGGCCGACGTGACCAGCGCGGCGGCGCGGGTGCCGGACCTGCCGACGCTGGACCACGCGATTGCCGGCTGCCGGGCCTGCCCGAACCTGGTCGCCTGGCGGGAAGAGGTCGCCGCGACGAAGCGCGCGGCGTTTCGGGACCAGACCTACTGGGGCCGTCCGGTACCCGGATTCGGGCCGCCGGACGCCCGGATCGCGATCCTCGGGCTGGCACCGGCGGCGCACGGCGGCAACCGCACCGGCCGGGTCTTCACCGGCGACCGCTCCGGCGACGTGCTGTTCGCCGCACTGCACCGCGCCGGGCTGGCCAACCAGCCGACCAGCGTCGCCGTCGATGACGGTCTGCGGCTGTCGGACACCCGGGTGGTGGCCGCTGTCCGCTGCGCCCCGCCGGCGAACCGCCCCACCCCGGCCGAACGGGACACCTGCGCGCCCTGGCTGCACCGGGAGATCGCCCTGCTGAAACCGACGCTGCGGGTGGTGGTCGCGCTCGGCGCGTTCGCCTGGGCGGCCTGGTGGCCGGCGATGACCGGGGTGTACGGGCGACGACCGCCCACACCCCGGCCGGCGTTCGGCCATGGGGCACACTGGTCGGGCGGCGGGGCGGTGCCCGACGTGCTGGGCTGCTACCACGTCAGCCAGCAGAACACGTTCACCGGACGGCTCACGCCCGCCATGCTCGACGAGGTGTTCACCGAGGTGAATCGCCTGGCGGGGCGGAATTGACCGGGCCGAGACGACCACTGGAGGACCCGAGGGGGCACCCGCCGGCAATGGATTCCGCGGCTATCCGCAGGCTGTGGCCACTCGCCGCCGTCGCCGTACTGCTCGCGCTGACCGCGGTCGCGGCGGCGAACTCCACCCTGCCGGTCGGTCGCACCGACGCCGCCGTGGAACGGGACCTACCCGCGCTGCCGGACTACCAGCAGCCGCAGACGGCACCGACGTACCAGCCGCCGCCGGACGACTTCGCCGCCGCCGACCAGCAGCAGCTTCCATCCTGGATCCCGCTGCTCGCCGGGGCGCTGTGCGGCCTCGCCGTGCTGGTCGTCGCCGGTCTGCTGCTGTGGACCCTGCTGCGCGACGTGGTGCGCCGCCGACCCCGGTCGACCCCGGTCGGTATCCGGCGGCGGAGCACGTCACCGCCCGGCCCGGCCAGCACGGCCGAAGTGGTCGCCGCCGTCGACGCCGGTCTGGTCGAGCTCTCCGCTGCCGACGCCGACCCGCGCCGGGCGGTGATCGCCTGCTGGGTACGCCTGGAGCAGGCCGCCGCCGCGGCCGGCACGCCGCGCCAGATTGGTGACACCCCGACCGATCTGGTCACCCGGCTGCTCGCCGGGCACGAGATCAGCGCCGAGGTGCTGTCGGCGTTCGCGGGCGTCTACCGGGAGGCCCGCTACGCCCGGCACGACGTCGACGAACGGACCCGGGAGCAGGCGCGGTGGGCGCTGCGCCAGCTGCGTACCGAGCTGACCGCCGCGGTCGGCCCCGGCGAAGGCGGGCCGGCTGGTGAGTGACCCGCAGACCAGCATCGACGACCTGCTCTACCACGACGAGGAGGCACCGCCCCGCGAGCGTCGCGCACCCGGCCGGGTCCGGTCCTGGCTGACCGCACTGCTGCTGGCCGCCGCCGGCACTGCGGCCGTGCTGCTCGGGCTGCGGCTGTTCGGCCTGACGGTGCCGGTCGAGGCGGTCTTCGCCGGCTGCCTCGCGTTGGTGGTGCTGCGCCGCACCGTACGGTCGGTCGCCGCCCCGCCCCCGGTCAAGCTGCGCCGGGTCGGCTCCGACCCGGAGGACGGCAACTACGTTTTCGGCAGCGAGGACGGCCTGCGGGAGGCGGTCGGCCGGTGGGAACGCCGGCTGCGGGCCGGTCAGGGCGACGCGGGCCGGTTCGCCGAGGTGACCCTGCCGGTGCTCGGTGAGCTGGTCGACGAGCGGCTACGGCACCGGTACGGGCTGACCCGGGCCACCGACCCACAACGGGCCCGGGAGATCTGCGGGGACGAACTGTGGAACTTCCTGAACACCCCGGCCCGGCGTAAGCCGTCGGCAAAGGACTGCGCGGTGTTCGTCAGCCAATTGGAGAAAATATGAACGACGTGGTGGCAGCCCCGACCACCGAGGTCAGCCGGCTCGCGCACGCCGTACTGGACTCGGTCGGCACCGTGCTGGTCGGCAAGCGGGACGCGCTGGAGCTGGTCCTCGCCGGCATCCTCGCCGGTGGGCACGTGCTGCTGGAGGACCTCCCCGGGCTGGGTAAGACGTTGACCGCCCGGTCGTTCGCCCAGGCGTTGGGGCTGGACTTCCGTCGGCTGCAGTTCACCCCCGACCTGCTGCCGGCCGACGTCACCGGTTCGTTCCTCTACGACCAGCGCAGCGCTGACTTCACCTTCCGGGCCGGTCCTCTGTTCACCAATCTGCTGCTCGCCGACGAGATCAACCGGACACCGCCGAAGACCCAGTCGGCGCTGCTGGAGGCGATGCAGGAGAAGCAGGTGTCGGTCGAGGGGGTCACCTACCGGCTGGAGGCGCCGTTCCACGTGCTGGCCACCGCCAACCCGATCGAGTACGAGGGGACCTACCCGCTTCCCGAGGCGCAGCTGGACCGGTTCCTGCTGCGGGTGTCGTTCGGCTACCCCAGCCACGAGGAGGAGTGGGAGGTACTGCGTCGGCGCATCTCCCGCCGCCAGGAGGAGACCGAGCTGGCCGCCGTGGTCGACGCCGCCGGGCTGCGCGCCATGCAGGCGGCGCTGGAGAACGTGGTGGTCGAGGACTCCATCGGCCGGTACATCGTGGCCCTCACCGCGGCCACCCGGGAACACCCGTCGGTCCTGGTCGGAGCGTCGCCCCGGGGTTCGCTGGCGCTGCTGCTGCTGGCCCGGGCCAAGGCGGTGCTGGCCGGCCGGGACTTCGTCGTGCCGGAGGACGTCAAGGAGGTGGCCGCCCCCGTACTGGCACACCGGATCACCCTGCGGCCGGAGATGTGGCTGCGTCGGGTGGATCCGTCGTTCGTGGTCGGCGAGGTACTGGCGCAGACCCCGGCCCCGGCCAGCGGCGCTCTGCCCAGTTACGGCGGCGGGTACGGTCCACCGGGCAACGCGGCGGCCGGCCGCCGCGCGGCGCCGTGACCGGCGGCGGCGTGTCATGACCGCCACGCAATGGCAGCCGACCCGGGCGCTGGGCCGGGCGGTGTTGATCACCGGGCTGCTGCTGATCACCGGAGTGATCCTCGGCCGGGTCGACCTGGTCGCGCTGGCCACCCCGTTCGCGCTGGGCACCGCGTACGCGCTGCGCCGCCGACCGGCCGCCGCGCCGGTGCTGGACCTCGGGGCGGTTGACGCCAACCTCGTCGAGGGCGGCCAGATCGGTGCCCGGGCCGCCGCGGCCAACCCGGCCGACGCCGACTACGACCTGGTGGTGGTACGCGCGTTGGTGTCGCCGTGGCTGCGCATCGACGAGGTCGGGGTGCTGGCGCCGATCTCGATCGACCCGTCACCCGGCGGCGGCCAGCTGCTGGTACTCGAACGGTTGGCGGCGGCGGCCCGACCCCGCCCCAGTGGTGGGGTGCCGGACCGTCCGTTCGGTCTGGCGGTGCCGACCGGCTCGGCGGCCGGCTTCGAGCTGACCGGGGTGGCGCTGCGCTGGGGCCGCCAGCCGGTCGGGCCGGTCGCCGCGCGGGCGATCGCCTGCGACGGGCTGCTGTCCTGCCGGCCGGTGGTCGCCGAACCGGTCCGGGTGCCGGTCTACCCGGTGATCGACCCGTTCAACGCCGACGAGGCGATGCCCCGCGCCGCCGGGCTGGTCGGTGGGCACCGGTCCCGCCGGCCGGGGGAAGGCGGCGAACTGGCCGGGGTGCGCATCTTCGGCCCCGGCGACCGGCTGCGCCGGATCGACTGGCGGGTGTCGCTGCGGGCCCGGCAGCTGCACGTCGCCGCGACCCTGTCCGACCGCGACGCCGAGGTGGTGCTGCTGCTCGACGTCCTCACCGAGGTCGGCCGGTCCGGCGGGGTGTCCGGCGGTGCGTCGGTGCTGGACACCACGGTCCGGGCGGCGGCCGCGATCGCCGAACACTACCTGCACCGCGGTGACCGGGTGTCGATGCTGGAGTACGGGCCGACGGCTCGCCGGCTGCGTCCGGCCACCGGCCGTCGGCAGTACCTGACGGTCCTGGAGTGGCTGCTCGAGGTCGAGGTGCGGCCCACCCCGTACGAACCGTACGACCAGGTCTTCGGCCCGCAGCTGCTCTCCTCGGACGCGCTGGTCGTGGTGCTGACCCCCCTGGTGGACCCGCGGTCGGCGGAGATGCTGGCCCGGATGGCCCGGTCGGGGCGGATCGTCGTCGCCGTCGACACCCTGCCCACCACGGTGGCGCCGCCGCCCCGGCAGGGTCAGTGGACCGAGGTGGCGTACCGGCTGTGGCGGCTGGACCGGGAGAACACCGTCGGGCAGCTGCGCGAACACGGCGTACCGGTGGTGACCTGGGCCGGGGCCGGCAGTCTCGACCAGGTGCTGCGGGACGTGGCCCGGCTGGCGTCGGCGCCCAAGGCGGTGCTGCGATGATCACCGCGATCCGGGACCGGGTGGTGGCGGTGCGCACCGGTTTCACCCGGGTCACCCTCGCGCCGGTGCTGCTACGGGGCCTGGTAGCGGTCACCGCGCTGCTCGCCTTCGGGCTCGCGTACCCGGCCGAGGTCTTCCTCGGCCGGGCCGGCCCGGTGCTGCTCGCCGTCGCGCTGCTGCCGGCGTTGGCGCCGCGCGGGCACGCGCCGACGGTGACGATCCTGGTCGGGGTCGGCGGCTGGGTGCTCGCCACCACCGGGTACGGGATCCCGGTGCAGCTGTGGCGGCTGCTGGCGGTCGGCGCGCTGCTGTATCTGACCCACAGTCTCGCCGCGCTGGCCGCCGCCGTGCCGTATGACGTGGTGCTGGCCCCCGAGGTCGCGGTGCGCTGGTCGACCCGGGTGGCGGCGGTGCTGCTCGCCTCGGCGGTGCTGGTGGTGCTGCTGATCACCGCCGCCGGCCGGACCGCCGGTCAGCCGTTCCTGCTCGCGGTGCTGGCCGGGCTGGTGGTGGCGGTCGGCGCCGTCGCCCTGCTCGCCACCCTGGGCCGACGCCGCTGACCTGCCGGCGTGCGGCGGCTCACACGGGCGTGCTCGGTCACATATCTGGCCTTCGAGGCGGCGTCAAGAGGCAACCGGGAGGAAGATGGGGTACGTGAACAGGCAACGGATCCTTGTCGTCGGTGCCGGGCATGTCGGTCTCTACGCTGCCCTGCGCCTGTCCCGCAAGATGCGCCGGGGCGAGGTCGAGGTGATCGTGGTCGACCCGCAGCCGCACATGACCTACCAGCCGTTCCTGCCGGAGGCGGCGGCCGGCAACATCTCACCCCGGCACTCCGTCGTGCCGTTGCGCCGGGAACTGCGCCGCTGCCATGTGATCGCCGGAGCGGTGACCAGGATCGAACACGCCCGCAAGGTCGCCGAGGTGCAACCCATCGTCGGGCCGCCCCGGGAGATCGGCTACGACCATGTGATCGTCGCCCCCGGTTCGGTGTCCCGCACCCTGCCGATTCCCGGCCTGCGGGAGCACGGCATCGGGTTCAAGACCATCGGTGAGGCGATCTACCTGCGTAACCACGTCCTGGAGCGGCTCGACGTGGCGGCGGCGACCGCCGACGAACAGGTTCGCCGGACCGCGTTGACGTTCGTCTTCGTCGGCGGCGGCTACGCCGGCATCGAGGCGCTGGCCGAGATGGAGGACATGGCCCGGGACGCGCTGCGCTACTACCCCGAGCTGAAGCCGACGGACATGCGCTGGGTGCTGGTCGAGGCGACCCAGCGGGTGCTGCCCGAGGTCGACCGGGACATGGGCGCCTACACGGTGCAGCAGCTGGTCAAGCGGGGGATGGACATCCGGTTGGACACCCGGCTGGAGTCCTGCGTCGACGGGCTGGTGCGGCTCTCCGACGGCGACAGCTTCCCGGCCGACACGATCGTCTGGACGGCCGGGGTGAAGCCGTCGCCGATGCTCGATGCCACCGATCTGCCCCGCGACGAGCGGCGGCGGATCAGTTGCCGGCCGACGCTGCAGGTCGTCGACGGCGACCGGACGGTCGACGGAGCGTGGAGCGCCGGTGACTGTGCCGCGGTGCCGGACCTGACCGGCCCGCCCGGGGCGTACTGCTCGCCGAGCGCCCAGCACGCGGTGCGCCAGGCCCGGACGATGGCCGACAACATCCTGGCGGTGGTCCGCGGTCAGCAGCCGGTCGAGTACCGGCACAAGCACGCCGGCAGCGTGGCCAGCCTCGGCCTGCACAAGGGCGTCGCCCAGGTGTACGGGATCAAGATGACCGGGCTGCCGGCCTGGTTCATGCACCGTACGTACCACATGAGCCGGATCCCGTCGCTGAACCGTAAGGTGCGGGTGATCGTCGACTGGACACTCGCGCTGGTGCTCAAGCGTGAGGTGGTGGCGCTCGGGCAACTGCACGACCCGCGTGAGGAGTTCCTCGGGGCGACCCCGCAACTCGACCAGCCGGGTGCCGCGCCAGCCCGGGTCAGCTGACCGGCCAGGTCCAGGCGTCGGCTACCCGCTGGCCCGGCCCGAGCAGGTCCTCGGTGGTCTGCCGCAGCTCGGCGGCGTGCGTGGTGCCGTCCATCAGCACCACGCAGTCGGCGCCCCAGCGGGTCAGGTCACGACGGGCCCGGGCGCGTTCCTCGTCGGTGATTTCCGGCACCTCGCCGGTCCGGGCCACCTCGGCGAGGATCTTCGACGTCGGCAGTTTGAACGTGCCCATTGAGGCGTCGCCACCCGGGGCGTACGGGCCGATGAAGAACCCTTCCGGCATGCCGAAGGCGACCGTGGTCGCGGTGGCCCAGGCCATCGGCCACGGCTGCGGCGGGGTGGCGGGCGGCACCGGCACCAGCACGCCGCCGGACGGTACGCAGGTGCGCCAGTGGCCGCCGACGATGAACTCCGGCAGCGGGTCGCGGTCCATCGCCGGCAGCGGGGCCGGCGCGACCGGGAGCAGCGCCACCGCGACGACGGCCGGGCCAGCCAGCCGGGCCGGTCGCCAGGCGAGCCGCAACGCCCGGTCGACGGCGAGGGTCAGGATGACGGCGATCAACGGGATCACCGCGAGAGCGAACCGCATCGGCAGCGCGCCGTCCACCACCGGCATCCCGTCCAGCAGGGCGTACGGCCCCGGGACGTCAGTCCTGGTTCCCTCCACGACGATCCGCGGGCCGAGCGAGAGCCCCGCCATCAGCAGCGTCCCGGCGGCGCAGGCGATGACCACCGGTCGCCGGATCAACCAGGCGGTGGCGGCGACCGTGACCAGCACCAGCGGCCAGCCGAGGAAGGTGTTGTACTCGGCCGGTCCGGTGGTCAGCTCGGCGGCGGCCGCCGAACCGGCCACCGACAGCTCGGACACCGCCGGCCAGCTGGCCAGGTCGGCCGAGAAGTACGCCGGGTCGAAGACGCCGTCGGAGACGCCCTGCGGTCCGGCGAACTGGAACCACAGCGGATAGCCGAGCAGCACCACGCCGACGGCCACGGCGACCAGCATCCCGGCGACGAAGTTCGGCAGGATCCGCCACACGTACCGGGGTCTGGTCGCGGCGAACGCCGCCGCCATGATGATCAGCGTGACGGCGGTGAGGAAGAGTACTTCCTCGCCGACGAACACCTGGACCGCGACGACCACTCCGAGCCAACCGCCGGAGGCGACGACCCGGCGGCGGTCGGGTCGGCCGGCCGGCCCGAGGATCCGCCCGTCGGGTGTCGAGCCGGTCGGATCGGCGGCCCGCATGATCCGGATCAGCAGCCACACCATGACCGGGATCAGCCACAGCGCGGTCATGTGCAGGTGGCTGTTGCTCTGCGAGACCATACCGGGGGCGAACCCGCAGAACGCTCCGCCGGTCGCCGCGGCCAGCCGGTGCGCGCCGAGGGGCCGGGCGAACAAAAAGTAGAACGCGATCGCGCTGGCGGCCAGGTTGCCGGCGACCAGCAGCGCGAAGCTCACCGGGGCACCGAAGAGCACCGTGACCGGGGCCATCAGGAAGCCGAGCGCGATGACCGTCGTGTTGGCCATCAGGTTCACCCCGTCGGGGGCGTTCAGCCGGTCGCTGAGCAGGCCGAAGTCGCCGAACAGCAGCCGCGCGTCGCTGGCCAGGAACCACTCGTACAGGGTCTGGTCCTCCGGGTTGAACGCCAGCAGGTGGGCACCGGGTGCGGGCCAGAGCCGGTGGGTCAGCAGGCCGGCGAACAGGACGAAGAGCAGGCAGATCATGGCGTCCACCCGGTGTCCACGGGCCGCTGCGGCGATTCGGGACCACCGGGAGTCGGCCGCCGAGGGTCCGCCGGGCCGGGGCGGGACGGGGCCGGTGTCCTGCGCTGCGGTTGCTGAGCGGCTCACGGTTCGCACCCTAGTGCCGTCGACCGGCCGGGCTGCGTCCGGCTGGGCGCGACCCGCTACCGTGACATCTGCCGTCGCGTACCAGCGCGCGGCGTGTCGGCGATCGGGTCCGACCGGGCGCACCCCGGCCGACCCGCCGGCCCGGGTGGTGGAATGGCAGACACGGCTGCCTTAAAAGCGGCTGCTGAAAAGCGTGCGGGTTCGATTCCCGCCCCGGGTACTCGGCGTCACCTGGTGCCGTCCGAGCCCGGCCCGTTGGTCGGAGCCCGCCCGGTTCCACCGGTCAGAGCCCGCCTTCGGCCGGCGGTACTGCACGGTGTCGATCGAGCCGTCTACCCTTGACCTCACACCATCGTGTGACAACCCCCTGAGGGAGGCTGGACAGTGAAGACATCCAACCCGGTCCTGGCCCGGCTCGGCCAGGCGGCCGAGCGGGAGCGGGCCACCGGGTACGCCCCCGCCGGTCCCTACGGGCAGCCCGGCACCGGGCAGCCATATCCGACGCAGGCCGGTCACCCGGCCGCGCCACCCACCGTCGCGCCGATGACGGTCGACGACGTCGTCGTCAAGACAGTCACCCTGCTCGGCATCACCGGGCTGTCGGCGGCGGCGGCCTGGATCCTGGTCCCCGACTCGCTGCTGTTCGGCGCCTGGATCGGCGCCGCGATCGTCGGTCTGGTGCTGGGGCTGGTCATCTCGTTCTCCCGGGTCGCGAACCCGGCGCTGGTGGTCACCTACGCCGTCGTCGAAGGTGTCTTCGTCGGTCTGGTCAGCAAGTTCTTCGAGGTGATCGCCGGCTACCAGGGCATCGTCCTGCAGGCGGTGGTAGCGACCTTCGGTGTCTTCTTCCTGATGGCCGCCCTCTACAAGATGAAGGTCATCCGGGCCACCCCGAAGTTCACCCGTGGCCTGATCGCCGCGATGGTCGGCGTCTTCGCGGTCATGATGATCAACCTGGTGTTGTCGCTCTTCGGCGTCGACACCGGGCTGCGTAGCGGCGGTCCGGTCGCCATCATCTTCAGCCTCATCTGCATCGTGGTCGCCTCGCTGAGCTTCGTGTTGAGCTTCCACGAGGTCGAGGAGGGCGTCCGGCTCGGCCTGCCGCAGCGCTACTCCTGGACCGCTGCGTTCGGCATCCTGGTCAGCCTGATCTGGCTCTACATCGAGATCCTGCGCCTGCTCAGCTTCTTGCAGGGCGACGACTGACCGTCCATCAGCGCCGCGCCGCGCCGTACTGTCGGCGCGGCGCGGCGCGTCGTCGCCGGCACTAGACTGCGGCGGTGGCCGCAGCGCACCTGACCCGCCTGGTCGACCTCCTGGTCCGGCAGGTGGCCCACTGGGAACAGCCCCGATGGGCGGTGGGTGACGGCCACCGTGCGGACGATTTCCACGATCTGGTGCAGTACCTTGCCGATGTGGGCGCGGCCGCCGAAGGGCGGCCCGGCCGGCAGGTACCCCGGCTGAGCCGGGACACCGCGCTGCCCGACCAGTTGCGGGTGGTCGCCGCCGACCTGATCCGGGCGGCACCCGACCCTGCGGTGCTGGAATCGGCGGCGGCTGCGGTGCGGCGGCTGCGCGGCCGGCTCGAAACGCCCTGACCCGTCGCCGGAGCACCGGAAACACCCAGCCGACCGGCACCCTGCCCGGACCGTTGCGGCCAGTGGTACGCGGTGGGTCAGCGGTGCGGGGCGGTGTTCGCCGCCGCGAGTACCGCCGGAAGCAGCGCGTGCGCCCAGATCCGGTATCCGTCGGCCGAGGGGTGGTAGCCGTCATGGCAGTAGGTGTTGGGGTCGGCGCGGAACACCGCGCCGGTCTCACCGGCCAGGTCGACCACCCGGGCGCCGGCGTCCCGGCCGGCGCGGGCCTGGGCCCGGGCGGTCCGCCGGCCGAGCAGCCCGGCGAGCTGACGCAGCGGCGGCGCGATCGCCCGGGCGGCGCCGAGGTCCGGGCAGGTGCCGACCACCACTTCCGTCCCGGCACTACGGAGCCGGCGTACCGCCGCAGCGAGATGAACCGCCGACTCACCGGGCCGGCGCAGCGCGGCCGCGTCGTTGGTGCCGATCAGGACGACCGCCACGTCCGGTCGTTCGCCCAGCAGCGCTCGGGCGACCTGGGTGGCCAGGTCCCGTGAACGGGAGCCGGCCACGCCGACGCTCGACAGCAGGACCCGGCGCCCGGCGACCGCCGAACCGCCTTCGTGCTCGGCGAGCAGCCGGGCCAGCTGGCCGCCGACCGTGTCGGCCACCCGGTCCACCCCCACTCCGAGGGTCACCGAGTCGCCGAGCAGCACCAGCCGCAGTGGCGCGCCGCTGGCCGGACCGAGCGCCACCCGTACGGCCAGCTCCAACTCCGGCTGGGCGTACCGGCGGTGGCGGGCCAGCAGCGCCTCTCCGGCCAGCAGCGCGGCGCTGCCCACCGCACCGGCGGTGACCGCGGCGGCGGTGACCCGGCCTATCCGTACAGCGATGTTTCTCGACGTCACGGCGGTCACCTTCCGTCGGTACGGTTGCGGTCGCGCACGGCTCAGTCCTGCTGTCCGGCGGCGGACAGGCCTACCCGCTGATCGGAGGATACGGCCGACTTGCGGTGGTCGCCGTCCCGATCGCCGCCCGGCGGACCGAACAACCAGTTGAGCGCGGCGGTCTGCCAGGATCGGCCGGCGAACCTCGGCCGACGGCGCAGCCGGGCCCAGCGGCCGGCTGGACCCCGTTCCCGGCCGGCCACCCGGGTGCCGCGGACCTCGGTGCCGGCGTGGCGGACGGCCTCGTGCGCGGCCTGGGGCAGCGTCCGCACCTTCTCCCGGCCGGCGACGCCAGCACGCGCCGCGGTGCTGGCGCCGAGCGCGCCGAGCGCCGCCGGCAGCAGGACGGCGGCGGCCATGGCATACCCCTCAGCCGAGGGGTGGAACCGGTCCCAGGAGTAGAGCCGACCCGGTTCGGCGGCGAACCGTGGACCGAGCAGGTCGCCGAGGGAGACCGTCCAGCCGCCGGCTTCGACCACCGCGACGGTCTGGGCCGCGGCGAGTTGTCGGCTCCACCGACGGGCCAGCCAGCGCAGCGGCGGTTTGATCGGTTTGATCGCGCCCAGGTCCGGGCAGGTACCGACGACCACCTCGGCCCCGGCTGCGCGCAGTTGCCGTACCGCGTCGACGAGGTGCCCGACCGCGACCTCCGGCGGGGTGCGGTGGGTGACGTCGTTGCCGCCGATCAGGATGACCGCGAGGTCCGGTCGCAGCTCCAGCGCCGCCTCCACCTGCGGGACCAGGCCGACCGACCGGGCACCCACCACCGCCAGCCGGTGCAGCCGGACCGGTCGCCGCTGCCGGCGCGAGATGCCGGTGGCCAGCAGCGCGCCGGGGGTCTCCCGGGGGCGGTGCACGCCGTAGCCGGCGGCCGACGAGTCGCCGAGCACCACCAGGGTCAGCGGCGGTCCGGGCAGCCGGGAACCGTACACCCCGTCGCCGCGTGGCGGCGGTGCCTCGGCCAGCGGGATGATCCGCCGGGCCTGCTTGGCCTGCCCGTAGAGGGTGCCGGCGGTGGCCACTGCGGCCGCTGCGGCGGCGCCGGCTCCGAACGCCACCAGCCGGACGGCCAGTGTCGCCACGGTCCGGTCGGTCGGACGCGTCCCCGTACCACCCGTGCCCATCGCGCCCCCCCGCTGCGATCCGCTGCTGCCGTCGTGCTAGGTCCTTCGAGATTATCTCGGCACGCGGTGTCCGGCTCAGCCCGATTCTGGCCGGGGTCCACCGGCCTGGGGACGCGTGTCCGGCGACATTTGCCGATCCCGGGCATCATGGAGGGCAGGACACCACGGGTCGACGACCGGGGCACGGCCGGCGGCCGGTGGACACACATACATCCGGCAGGCCCGGTGACGAGGAGGTGGCCGCGATGGCCAGGACACTCAAGCGGGCGGCGGCGTTCGCGGCGCTGGGGCGGGCACTGACCGCGGGCACCCGCGGTGGTCCCTCACTCGGGCGGCGGCTGGCGGCGCTGCCCCGGATGATCCGGGCAACGATGCGCGGCGACTACGACGGCGGCCTGCGGCTGGCGTTGATGACCGCGGCCGTGGCCTACGTCGCGTCCCCGTTCGACCTGGTGCCGGAGGCGATGCTGCTGATGCTCGGCATCGTCGACGACGCGCTCGTGGTGACCTGGCTCGCTGGCACCGTGCTCGCCGAAACCGAACGCTTTCTGGACTGGGAGGCCCGGCGCGATTCGGTGGTGCCCGGTCAGGTGGTCGGCTGAGGTGCCCGGGCACCAGTAGGCTGACCGCGACATACTCCACCGCCGGCAGCGGGCTGTTGTCGGCTGACGACCTCAAACCGACGATGGCGCCTCGCCGGCGTCAGCAGAAGGGCACAACGAGGTGCGTTACCACGACAGCGTTGTCGATCTCATCGGCGACACCCCGCTGGTGCGGCTGCGCAACGTCACCGCGGGGATCTCCGCGACGGTGCTGGCCAAGGTCGAGTACTTCAACCCGGGCGGCTCGGTGAAGGACCGGATCGCGCTGCGGATGGTCGAGGCCGCCGAACAGGCCGGGCTGCTCCGGCCCGGCGGCACGATCGTCGAGCCGACCAGCGGGAACACCGGCGTCGGCCTGGCGCTCGTCGCGCAGCTGCGCGGCTATTCGTGCGTCTTCGTCTGTCCCGACAAGGTCAGCGAGGACAAGCAGAACGTGCTCCGGGCGTACGGTGCCGAGGTGGTCGTCTGTCCGACGGCGGTCGCGCCGGAGGATCCCCGCTCGTACTACCAGGTGTCCGACCGACTGGCGGCGGAGATTCCCGGCGCGTGGAAACCGGACCAGTACGCGAACCCGGCGAATCCGCAGTCGCACTACGAAGGCACCGGGCCGGAGTTGTGGACACAGACCGAGGGGCGAATCACCCATTTCGTCGCCGGGGTGGGCACCGGAGGGACCATCTCCGGGGTGGGCCGCTACCTGAAGGAGGCGTCCGGCGGTGCGGTACGGGTGGTCGGCGCCGACCCGGAGGGCTCGGTCTACTCCGGCGGGTCAGGGCGGCCGTACCTGGTTGAAGGGGTGGGGGAGGACTTCTGGCCGCAGACCTACGACCGGTCGGTCTGTGACGAGATCGTGGAGGTCTCCGACCAGGAGTCCTTCGAGTTGACCCGGCGGCTGGCCCGGGAGGAAGGGCTGCTGGTCGGTGGCTCGTGCGGGATGGCGGTCGCGGCGGCGTTGCGGGTGGCCCGCCGGGCCGGTCCGGACGACGTGGTTGTGGTGCTGCTGCCGGACGGCGGACGCGGCTACCTGTCGAAGATCTTCAACGACGAGTGGATGGCCCGGTACGGGTTCCTGGGGGTAGAGGCGGCCGAGCCAACGGTCGGCGACGTGCTGGCGGCGAAGCCGGGCGGCCTGCCGGAGCTGGTGCACGTGCACCCGACCGAGACGATCCGGGACGCGATCGACTACATGCGCGAGTACGGCATCTCGCAGCTGCCGGTGCTCAAGGCGGAGCCGCCGGTGGTGACCGGCGAGGTGGCCGGGTCGATCGCCGAGCGGGATCTGCTGGACGCGCTGTTCAGCGGCAAGGCGCAGCTGCACGACACGATCGAGCGGCACATGGCGCAGCCGCTGCCCATGGTGGGCGGTGGCCAGCCGGTACGCGACGCGGTGGCGCTGCTGGCCGGCACCGACGCGGCCCTGGTGTTGGTTGACGGCAAACCACGTGGGGTGATCACCCGCCAGGACCTGCTGGCAAACCTGGGAAAGTCCGGCCGATAGTCGCACAATGTGTCCGGTTGATCGCTGGCGACTGGGGTTGACTAGAGCCATGGAAGCGCTGCCCCGGCACGGTCCGCCACCGGGGCAGCCGACCATGGTGCTTCACCACTGCGGTGACCCTGGGCGCCCGCCAGCATCCCGGGGTCCCGCACTGTTGCCCGCCCACACCGATCAACCGGCACGCCTCCGCCGGTTGAGCGCCTTCGGCCAGGCGTTTTCCCCCGGTTAGGGCGGGCAGTGCCGGGCGAGAGTGCGGGGCTGGACGGAACCCCCGCAGCAGCGGTCCCGTACTCTCGCCCGGCTTCAGCCCGCTGCGGCGGCGCGGCCGGTCAGCCCGCTGCGGCGGTCGGTGTCACCGGCTCAGCTGCGGCGACCGTGAGGTCACGCGCGTAACGCAACTGCGGAGTCGACACCGGCCCGAGCCAGCCGTCCCGGCGGACCCCGTCCGGGTGCCAGCCGCCCGCTTCGTAGAAGTTTCGGGCCCGGTGGTTGGCCGCGTACACCCAGAGCACCGCGCGCTGGCACCGGCGCTCGCGCATCGTGCCCAGCGCGTCGCGGATCAGCGCCCGGCCGACACCGCAGCCCTGGTGCTCGGGGTCGACGTGGATCGCGTACAGCTCAGCGGTGGCCGGCTCGCCGTCCTCGTGCGGCCCGACGTAGGTGAACCCGATCAGCCGCCCCTGATGTTCGGCGACCGTGAGCCGGTGCGTGTCGCGTTCGTGGCTCCACCGCTCGACCCACCACCGCGCCGTGACGTCGGCGCCGTAGGTCTCCAGCGCGGCATCCGGCACGATGCCCTGGTACGCGCTGAGCCGGGACCGGTGGTGCAGGTGACCGACCGGGGCGATGTCGTCGAGGATGGCCGAGCGCAGGGTGACCGCCATCCGGCCGAGCCTACCGGCATGAAACGACCCCCGGGGCTTCCGCGTCTTCGACGCGGGCCGGCTGGACTGGGCCGGCACCCCGGGGGTCGGGTGGCTGTCGTGGATTCGCCGCACCGCTGCCACACGGTCTCGACGATCGGAGCTGTCAAGGACAGCGGCTAGCGGGCAGCCACCTCACGAGTCCTATAGCTATACAACGCTGGACCACCTCCTTTCCCGTGTACGGCCACGCTAGCCGGCTGGCGCGGCGGCCGGCAACGATTTTTGCCGCCGGCCGAGGCGACGGCGCGGACCAGCTCGGCCGAGGCGACGGCGTGGACCTCGGCCGGGCTGGGCCGGCCATCACCGACGGTGACGAATAGTTACTCTGCACTTACTTTGAGTGGTTAATGACAATAATTGATTAAGGTCTTAGTCTCGGGTATCACCTCACTGGAGATCGGATGAAGTCGGCCCGGACTTGTCCAGCGCGGTCGACATCTGCCATCGTCTTTGCCGTATGGTGTACCGGATCCCAGATCGTTGGTGCACATGGTGGCCTGTCACTGGCATGCTGGTCGATGGGCCGCGAGGTCGGCGGGCCGTTACGCCGAGTCGGTGGAGGTTCGGTCCAACGCGTCCACGCGCCATCCCCGCGGCCTCTGGCCAATAGAGTCAGGGGCAGTCGAAGGTCAGGAAAAGCGCGGCTGGGTTTTCAGAAGGTCTTCAATACAGGTGGGCAGGCGGAATATGAGCGATACGGGTGAGACCCTGAGGAAGGCCCGGGAATCCGCTGGTGTCAGCTTGGCGAAAATGGCCGCGCTGAGCCACTTCAGCAAGGGCCACCTGTCGAACGTCGAGGCGGGGCGGCGGACAGCGACGGCCGACGTGGTGACCGCCTACGAGCAGGTCTTGGGGGACCATATGCAACGTCGGGGCCTGATCACCGGGCTCGCCGCCGCGGTGGTGGCACCGGCCGCCGTCTCCGAGTTGATCCATCGCGGCTTCACCGCGGCGCTCGGCGACCCGGCGGCCGAGGAACAGTGGCAGGATCGCGCCGCCAATCTCGGCCGGGACTACATGTCGGTCGGCGCCGGTGAGCTGCAGGACCGGATTGCCAGTGACCTCGTCGTGCTGCAACAGCAGCTCGGCACTCCGGTGATGTGGGGGCTGGCCGCCCGTTTCCTCAGCGTCTACGGCAAGACCACCGGGATGGCGCAGGAAGCCGTCCGGTGGTACCGACTTGCCGCGGTCAGCGCGGATCGCAGCGGCGACCGGACCGTGCAAGTCTGGGTCCGCGGCCGCGCCGCGCTGGCCCTCGGCTACGAGGGTGCTGCCCTCACGGTCGCGCAGGACCTGGCCGATCAGGCCCTCGCGCTGACTGACCGACCATCGCTCGGGCGGCTCAACGCGTTGATGGCCAAGGCGCACGTCGCCGGCGTCCGTGGCGACCGGATCAGCGCATTGACACACCTGGACGAGGCCCGCCGGGTCTTCGACCAGACCGGCTCCGCCGAGCAGATCTCCGACTTCGCCGTGCCCGAGTGGCGGATGGCGATCTTCACCAGCATGCTGCTCGCCCGCCTCGGCGACCCGGCCGCGGTCGACGCCCAGGAGTGGGCGGTCCGGACCCGGCCGGCCAGCCTGGCCCGGTTCGCCACCCACATCGAGCTGCACCGTGGGCTGATGCTGGTCAAGTCGGGTGACCGCGTCGAAGGGCTGCGGCACGCCCGGTCGGCGCTGGCGAGTCTGCCACCGGCCAAGCACAGTCAGTCGCTGCGGTTGATGCTGCGGGAGGTGGAGCGGGCCGCCGCCTGATCGGCGGCGGCCGGCTGCGGGTCAGTGTCGGCGGCGGCTCAGTCGGCGCTGCGGGCGACGCCCACCGGGCAGGTCATCCCGTTCGGCCCGTGGTTGCAGTAACCACCCGGGTTCTTGTGCAGGTACTGCTGGTGGTAATTCTCGGCGTAGTAGTACTCGCCGAGCGGCCGGATCTCCGTGGTGATCCCGTCCCGGCCGGCCGCGGCCACCACCGGAGCGAATGCGGCCCGGGAATCGGCGGCCTCGGTCGCCTGCTCGGCGTCGGTGGTGTAGATCGTCGACCGGTACTGCGTACCGACGTCGTTGCCCTGACGCATGCCCTGCGTCGGGTCGTGGTTCTCCCAGAACACCTTCAGCAGGTCGGCGTAGCCGATCCGGGCCGGGTCGTAAACCACCTGGACGACCTCGGCGTGCCCCGTCCCGCCGGAGCACACCTCCTCGTACGTGGGGTTCGGCGTCTCGCCGCCGGCGTACCCGACCGAGGTCGACACGACCCCGGGCAGTCGCCAGAACAGCCGTTCGGCTCCCCAGAAGCAGCCCATCCCGAAGACCGCCACCCGGGTACCGGCCGGCCACGGGCCGGTCAGCGGCGTACCGAGCACCGCGTGCCGGTCCGCCACCGGTATCGGCCGGTCCCGGCCGGGCAGGGCCTGCCCAGGTTCGGGCAGATTCGCTTTCATCGGTCGCAGGAACACCGTGCGACTCCTCTCGTTCGTGGCCTCTCGGACAACACCGGCGGGGGCCGGCTCGTTCCCGCCGGGGTACCCGCAGGTCGGGTGGGCATCCGTCCCACCGGCGGTGGCGCTCGGAGCGATGGCCTAGCCTCGTGCCATGACATACGGGTTCGACACGGTCGCCATCCACGCCGGGCAGGAGCCGGAGGCCCGGACCGGGGCGGTCGTGCCGCCGATCTACCAGACCAGCACGTACGCTCAGGACGAGGTGGGTGTGCCCCGGTCGGGCTACGAGTACAGCCGGTCGGCCAACCCGACCCGGGACGCGCTGCAGGAATGCCTGGCCGCGATCGAGGGGGGCCGGACCGGGCTCGCCTTCGCCAGCGGTCTGGCGGCTGAGGACACGCTGCTGCGTACCGTCTGCCGGCCCGGCGACCACGTGATCATCCCGGACGACGCGTACGGCGGCACGTTCCGTCTGTTCGCCAAGGTCGCCGAACGCTGGGGACTGGCCTGGACCGCCGCGCGGATCTCCGACGTCGACGCGGTCCGGGCTGCGGTACAACCCGGCCGTACCCGGATGATCTGGGCGGAAACCCCGACGAACCCGCTGCTCGGCATCGCCGACATCGCCGGGCTGGCCGCCCTGGCCCGCGACGTCGCGGCGCGGCTCGTGGTGGACAACACCTTCGCCTCGCCGTACCTGCAGCAGCCGCTGGCGCTCGGCGCCGACGTGGTGGTCCACTCCACCACCAAATATCTCGGTGGACACTCCGACGTGGTCGGTGGCGCGCTGGTCGCCGACGATCCGGAACTCGCCGCCGAGCTGGCCTTCCACCAGAATGCCATGGGCGCGGTCAACGGACCCTTCGACGCCTGGCTCACCCTGCGCGGAATCAAGACCCTGGGCGTACGGATGGAGCGGCACTGCGACAACGCCGAACGGGTCGTCGAATTCCTCGACCAGCACCCGGCGGTACGCCAGGTGCTCTACCCCGGACACCGCGACCACCCCGGCCACGAGACGGCGGCCAAGCAGATGCGCCGGTTCGGTGGGATGGTCTCGTTCCGGGTGGCCGGTGGGGCGGCGGAAGCGGTGCGGATCTGCAACCGGGCCCGACTGTTCGTCCTCGCCGAATCGCTCGGCGGGGTCGAATCGTTGATCGAACATCCTGGACGGATGACCCACGCGAGCGCCGCCGGCTCGCCTCTTGAAGTCCCCGGCGATCTCGTGCGACTGTCTGTCGGAATCGAAACCGTGGACGACCTGCTGGCCGACCTGGATCAGGCGCTCGGCTGAGGATCCGTCGGCGAGATCCGACGGGCGGGCCCACTGCGGGCCGGCCCGACACCCGGGCGGGTCCGGCGACGGGTCCGCACAGCGACGCGAACCGCGTACCGGCTGCCTGGAGGTGCCGTGCACGACATCGTACCGACCTGGGTCGGGACCACCGCCCGGCAGATCGCCCGGGCCGTACGCCGGGGTGACACCTCGGCGACCCGGGTCGTTGCCGATCATCTCGACCACATCGCCCGGGCCGACCCGGAGCTGTCCGCCTTCCGCGCGGTCCGTGGCGGCGAGGCCATCGTCGAAGCGGAGAAGGTCGACGAGCAGGAGGACCTGGCGAACCTGCCGCTGGCCGGGGTGCCGGTGGCGATCAAGGAGAACACCCCGGTCGCCGGGCTGCCGACCTGGCGCGGATCGGCCGCCGCGCGGACCCCGGTCGCCGAACACGACCACGAGATCGTCCGCCGGATGCGCGGTGCCGGCGCGGTCGTCGTCGGGGTGACCCGGATGCCGGAGCTCGGGCTCTGGGCGACCACCGACGACGCCACAGCGACCAGCCGCAACCCCTGGCAGCTGTCACGCACCCCGGGCGGTTCGTCGGGCGGCGCGGCGGCGGCGGTGGCCAGCGGCATGGTGCCGATCGCGCACGGCAACGACGGATTCGGCTCGATCCGGATCCCGGCCGCCTGCTGCGGCCTGCTCGGGCTCAAACCCGGCCGCGACGTGGTTCCGCGACAGCTCGGCACTGAGGACTGGTTCGGCCTCACCGAGCACGGCATCCTGACGACCTGCGTGGCGGACGCCGCCACCGGCTTCGCGGTGCTCGCCGGCCGGCGACCGGAGAAGCTGGTCCAGCCGGGCCGGCTGCGGGTGGCGGTCTCGCTCACCTCGCCGGTGGCGGGGCTGCGGGCCGACGCGGCCAACCGGGACGCGGTGGCGGCGACGTCGCGGCGGCTCACCGAGGCCGGCCACGATGTGAGCGGCACCGAGCTGCACTATCCGGCCTCGCTGGGACTGCGGGGACTGTCCACCTGGTTCGCCGCCGCGGCCGAGGACGCCGCCGCCGGCCGGGCCGGTGGCCGGGACCTGCAGCCACGGACCCGTCGGCACGTCGCGCTCGGCCGGTGGGCACAACGGCGCGGGTACGTGCGGGAGGCCGACCGGACCGCCTGGCGGGACCGGATGACCGGGTTCTTCACCGACCAGCGAGCCGACGTGCTGCTGACGCCGGCACTGGCCGGCACCCCGCCGGCCGCGACCGGCTGGGCGCGCCGGTCGTGGGCGGCGAACATGTGGAGCTGTGTTCGGTACGCCCCGTACGCCGCGCCGTGGAACATGGCCGGACTGCCCGCGTTGGTGGCGCCGGCCGGGCTGCGCCCGGACGGCCTGCCGGTCGGGATCCAGCTGGTCGGGCCGCCCGGCTCGGAGCTGTTGCTGCTCGCCGTGGCCGGCCAGCTGGAGATTATGGCATCGTGGCCCCGCCACGCCCCGTCGTGGCCGAGAGTGGACAGCCCGATATGACGGAACTGGTCGGACTGCCGGACGTCCTCGCCGCCCGGGACGTCCTGGCGGACGTGGTACGGGTGACTCCGCTGGAGCCGTCCCGCCCGTTGACCGCCCTGCTCGGCGGGCCGGTCTGGTTGAAGTGCGAGAACCTGCAGCGGGCCGGCTCCTACAAGGTGCGGGGCGCGTACCTGCGAATCTCCCGGCTGACTGAGCGGCAGCGGCGGCGCGGGGTGGTCGCGGCCAGCGCCGGCAACCACGCCCAGGGCGTGGCACTCGCCGCCGGACTGCTGGACATCGGCGCGACGGTGTTCATGCCGACCGGCGCGCCGCTGCCGAAGGTCGCCGCGACCAGAGGGTACGGTGCCGAGGTCGAGTTCGCCGGCACCACCGTGGACGAGGCGCTGGACGCAGCCCGGGAGTTCGCCGACCGGACCGGTGCGGTGCTCATCCACCCGTTCGACCATCCGGACGTCATCGCCGGTCAGGGCACCGTGGCGCTGGAGATCCTGGAGCAGTGCCCGGAGGTCACCACCATCGTCACTTCGGTGGGTGGCGGCGGGTTGATCTCCGGGATCGCGGTAGCGGTCAAGGCACTGCGCCCGGACGTACGGGTGATCGGCGTGCAGGCGGACAGCGCGGCCGCGTACCCACCGTCGCTGGCCGCCGGTGCCCCGGTGCGGTTGGCCGACTACCGTACGATCGCCGACGGTATCGCCGTGGGACGCCCCGGTGACCTGACGTTCGCGCACGTCAGCAAGTTGGTCGACGAGATCGTGACGGTCTCCGAGGAGGACCTGTCGCGGGCGCTGCTGATGTTGCTGGAGCGGGGCAAGCAGGTGGTCGAACCGGCCGGCTCGGCCGCGGTGGCAGCGCTGTTGTCCGGCGCGGTGCGGCCGGCCACCCCGACGGTCGCGGTGCTCTCCGGCGGCAACATCGACCCGTTGCTGCTGTTGCGGGTGATCGAGTACGGCCTGGCCGCCGCCGGCCGGTATCTGCGATTCACCGTACGGTGCGGCGACCGGCCTGGCGAGCTGGCCGCGCTGCTGGCACTGATCGCCGAGCAGCGGGCGAACGTGGTCGACGTCGATCATCAGCGGCGCAACCCGCACCTGCGGTTGGGTGAGGTCCAGGTCGGCCTGTCGGTGGAGACCCGCGGCCCAGAGCACTCGACCGAGCTGGTCGAGGTGCTCCGTGATCGCGGCTACCAGGTGGCGTTCGCCGCCGCTGACTGACCCATCCTCGGTTACTGACCCGCTGCCGCTGCGGCGGCCGCAACTCAGCCGGCGAAGGGCTCGAACTTGTCGACAGTGACCTTGATGTCCGCGCCGCTCGGCGCGGTGTAGGTCACCGTCTGACCCTGCCGGCTGCCCAGAATGGCCTGACCGAGCGCGGACTCCGGGCTGTAGACGGTCAGCTCGGTCGTCGAGGAGATCTCCCGGGAGCCGAGCAGGAAGGTCTCGGTGTCGGCGGGATCGTCATCAAAGTGGATCGTGACGACCGTGCCGGGCGCGACGCTGTCCGCGTCTGGTGCCTCGCCGACCTTGGCGGTACGCAGCAGCTCCTGCAGGTAGCGGATCCTGGCCTCCTGCTTGCCCTGCTCCTCGCGGGCAGCATGGTACCCGCCGTTCTCCCGCAGGTCGCCTTCCTCCCGACGGGCATTGATCTCGGCGGCCATCGCCGTCCGTCCGGCGATCAGCTCGTTGAGCTCGGCCTGGAGCCGGTCGTAAGCGTCCTGGGACAGCCAGGTGGTGGGCGCCTCGCGGTCGGTCGTGGACACAGACGATCTCCTTGTGGGCTTGCGGGCGGTCGAGGTCGAACTACCAACGTACCAGCGATCCGCACCGAGGTGCCGGGGTTGCAACGGCCCGGGTGCCGACCGCCGGGTCGCCACCCGCCTCGGCGGGTGTGGCGAGGGTCACGCTCGGCTGGTCAGCCGGCGGGTCGGCAGCGTGGCACCTCGCCCAGGAACGCGACTCGTTCGGTGGCCAGCCGGTACGTGGTGCGGACGTGTCGTTCGCCCGGTTCGGCCCGGATGGTCACCTCGGACCGGCCCACCTCCGCCCCGTCCCGCGACCGGGCCCTGACCAGGCAGGTCGTCGCACCGCCGGGGGGCACCGTGACGGCGAAGTCGATGGTGATCCCGTCCTCGGTGGCCTCGGTGTAGGTGATCACCTCGGGCTGGTGCAGCGGGTCGCCGTAGAGCGTGTAGAGCCGGCCGGCGATCGCCGTCCCGACCAGCACCGCTACCGCCGTGAGCAGCGCGACGAGCCACGGCCGGCGCGTTCGGGGCGCGCGTCGTCGTCCGTACCGCCCGGGTGGGAACATGGCGGCGGTCGGTGCGGTTGTGGCGGACGTGTCGGTCACCCGGGACGGAACTCCTTGGCGGACGTGTCGGTGGGGTCGGCGAGAATGGTCGACGGGCCCATTGTCGCAGCCGGGCCCGGACGCCGCCGGCAGGGGATGTCAGGCACGGGATGAGGGAGCGTTTTCGTTGGCTGAGCAACTGCGTCTGATGGCGGTGCACGCCCATCCTGACGACGAGTCCAGCAAGGGTGCCGCGACGATGGCCCGGTACGTCGCGGAAGGTGCCCAGGTGCTGGTGGTGACCTGCACCGGCGGGGAGCGGGGCAGTGTGCTGAACCCGAAACTCGACCGGCCGGACGTGTGGGAGAACATTGCCGAGATCCGCCGGGCCGAGATGGACGCCGCCCGGGCGATCCTCGGCGTCGAGCAGGCCTGGCTGGGCTTCGTCGACTCGGGTCTGCCCGAGGGTGACCCGCTGCCGCCGCTGCCGGATGGGTGTTTCGCCCTGGAGCCGCTGGAGGAGGCGGCCGGGCCGTTGGTGCGGTTGATGCGGGAGTTTCGTCCGCACGTGGTGACGACCTATGACGAGGACGGCGGCTATCCGCACCCGGACCACATCATGTGCAACCGGGTGAGCGTCGCCGCGTTCGAAGCGGCCGGTGACCCGGCCCGCTACCCGGGTGTCGGTGGTGAGCCGTGGCAGCCGTCGAAGCTGTACTACTGCATGAGCTTCACCAGGGCGCGGATTCTCGCGCTGCACGAGGGGATGCTCGCGATCGGTCGGGAGTCGCCGTACCAGGAGTGGATGGACCGGTGGGAGGATCGTCCGGACAAGGGCGACCGGATCACCACCCGGGTCGACTGCGCCGACTACTTCCCGGTCCGCGACGACGCGCTGCGCGCGCACGCCACTCAGGTCGATCCGGACGGCTTCTGGTTCCAGGTGCCGATGGAGGTGCAGCGGCAGGCCTGGCCGACCGAGGATTTCGAGTTGGTCCGGTCGTTCGTCGAGAGTCCGAAGCCGGAATCCGACCTTTTTGCCGGGATTCGTGAGGGGCTCGGCCGATCCTGATGCGCCGGGCGTACCGTGTAGTCGACGTCGGCGACGCAGAGGGGTCCGATCGTGCTGAGTGCTGTCCATGTCCTGGCGGTGAACAACTTCGGGGACACCCGCAGCGGTGGTCTGGCCGGGCCGATGGGGCTGTTCCTGCTCCTGCTGCTCGCCGCCGCGACGGTGTTGCTGATCCGGAACATGAACGCCCGGCTGCGTCGGCTGCCCGAGCGGTTCGACGACGCGGCGCCGGGCGGCGGGGCGGCGCCGGGCGAACGCAATGTCCTTGATCCGACAGAAGGCGACTCGCGTCCAGGATCCCCTTTGTAACCGCTTACATGCGCTCTCACCAGGGACTTTTCTCCCCTCCAGTGGGCTCCCGCCGGTAAACCGGCCCAGTGGCCCCTGTTGCCGGAATCGGCTTTGGCTTAGCCTTCCGCCGGGGACCTTCAGTTCCTCCGACCGCGCGCGGAAAGGGGCGACCATGGATCGCACAGCTGTCGTCCCTGGTCGTACGGAACGGACGCGAGGGATACTCACCATGGTCGGCCGCCCCCGCCGGGCACCGGTCCACGGCTCGGCGGTCACCGGGAGTGACCCGTGACGTCGGCGCGGCCGGAACCGGCTGCGACCGCGCACGAAGCGGCGACCGGAGCCCCTGACGGCGGGGGCCAGTGGCGGCTGCCCGTCTTCACCGTCGCCGTCCTGGTGGCCGCCGTCGCCACCATCGCCATCGGGCTGCTCACCGGGCCGGCTCGGCAGGCGTCGGCTCTCCCGGCCCCGGCCGGTTTCGCGATCGTCGCGGCACTGCTCGGCGTCGCGCAACTCGCCCGACTGCGGTTCCGCATCGGCACCGGCACGGTCAGCTTCACCTGGGGCGAGGCCGCCCTCATCGTCGGCCTCTACATCCTGCCGGTCGGCTGGCTGCCCGCCGCCGCCGCCGTCGGCGTGGGCATCGCCTGGACCCTACTGTCGATCTTCTCCGAGCCCCGTACGGTGCCGGAGATTCTCCGGGTCACCGCGTCGCTGACCGTCGCCGTCGCGGCGGCCGGCGTCGCCGCCCGGGCGGTTGCCGACCCGTACGCCCAGCAGCTCACCCCGCTGCTCGCCGCCGCCATGCTCCTCGGCGGGCTGGTCTATCTGCTGATCACCGCCGCCCTGGCCACGGTCGCCCTGTCGCTGCGGCACGGCCGGCCGTTCGTCGCCACCCTGCTGCACGCGCTGCGCAACAAGCTGCTGATGTTCGTCGGCAACGTCCTGGTCGGGCTGGCCACGGTCGGGATGCTCGGCCACGATCCGCGTTGGCTGCTGCTGCTGCCCCCGGTGCTGTGGCTGCTGCAGCAGACCTACGGACACCGGCTGCGGGTCGAGGACGAACGTCGGGCCTGGCAGGAGTTCGCCCGGGCGACCCGGGCGCTCAACCAGCTCGACGAGCCGGCGGTCGTCGGTGCGGGGGTCGCTGGCGGGCTCACCCTGTTCGGCGCCGAACGCGTCGAGATCGACGTGCGGCAGGTCGACGGCAGGCTGTGGCGCTACGTCGGCGACGCCGACGGCGGGTTGCGCCGGTCGGAGCCGCCGGCCGACCCCGTCGACCCCGTGGCGGCGGCTGAGGACCTCGCGGACGATGATGCTGCGGACGACGCAGCCGACCAGATGCTCGTCCACCCGCTCACGGTCGGCCGGACCGGCGTCGGTGAGCTGCGGATCCACCTGCCGGCCAGCACCATGCCGAGGTCCCGGGACCGCAACGCGCTCTCGGCCTTCGGTGACGCGCTCGCCGCGGCCCTGCACGACGCTGCCACCGACCGGGCACTGCGCCACCTCACCGACCGGACCATGCACCGGTCGATGCACGACCCGGTGACCGAGCTGCTCAACCGGGCGGCGCTGCTCACCAAGGGCGACGTCGCCCTGCACCGGCTGGAGCACGACCATCCGGTCGCTCTGCTGCTGCTCGACATCAAGGGCTTCAAAGAGGTCAACGACACCCTGGGTAACGCCGCCGGTGACGAACTGCTGCAGTCCGCCGCCCGGCGGCTCAGTGACCGGCTCCGCCCCGGCGAGCTGCTCGGCCGGCTCGGCAACGACGAGTTCGCCCTGCTCCTGACGTCGCTGAGCCCGGCTGCCGCCGGCTGCGTCGAGCGGACCTCGCCGACCGCGGTGGCGATGCGCCGGGCCCGCGAGATCACCGCGATGCTGGCCGAGCCGACCGAGGTCGCCGGTGTGCGGATGTCGGTCGAAGGCGCACTCGGCGTAGTGGTCGCCGGTGCCGGCACCGCCGACATGAATGAACTGCTTCGTCGGGCGAACATCGCGATGAGCCATGCGAAGGCGATCGGCGGCAGCGTCGCCGGCTACGACAGCGCGAAGGACGCCGCCAACACTGATCAGCTTGCGCTGCTGGCCGAACTGCGCGCCGCGCTGGACGTCGACGACCAGCTCGAACTGGCCCTGCAACCGGCGGTCGACCTCGCCACCGGCGGGCCGACCGGGGTGGAGGCGCTGATCCGGTGGCGGCATCCGCGGCGCGGCCGGCTCACCCCGGTCCACTTCGTCAGAGCGGTCGAGGGCAGTGAACTGCTCGCCCCGTTCACCCGGTACGTCGTCGACCGGGCGTTGTCGGCCGCCGCCGAGTGGGCGGCACACGGCATCGACGTACCGATCTCGGTCAACATCTCGGCCCGGAGCCTGCTCGACCCGCAGCTGCCAGCCGAGATCGGCGAGCTGCTGCGCCGCCACCAGGTCCCGGCCCACCGGTTGGTGCTGGAGATCACCGAGACGGTGGTGATGAGCGAGCTGGAGATCATCGACGAGGTGCTGGCCAGCCTCCGGGAGATGGGCGTCCAGCTCGCCGTCGACGACTTCGGCACCGGGTTCTCCTCGCTGGCCTTCCTGACCCGGGTCACCGTCGACGAGCTGAAGGTCGACCGGTCCTTCGTGGTCCGGATGGCCGACTCGCCACGCGATGCCGCCATCGTGCGGCACACCGTCCGGCTGGGCCGGGAGATGGGCCTGCGGGTGGTCGCCGAGGGCGTGGAGACTGCCGACCAGCGGGCCACCCTGGCCGCCCTCGGCTGCGCCGCCGCGCAGGGCTACCACTTCTTCAAGCCGATGCCCGCCGACAAGGTGCTCGCGGTGCTCCGGTCCCTGGCGGACTCCGCGCAGGCCCAGATCTACCCGCTGCGCGCGGACGGTGCGTCGTGACCGGCGGGCCCAGCGGTGCCGTCCGGGACTGGTTGGTTTTCGACTACGGCCAGGTCATCTCGCTGCCGCAGCCGCCGGGCGCGGTAGCCGCCATGGCCGAGCTGGCCGGGCTGCCGCAGGCCACCTTCGACGAGGGGTACTGGCGGCACCGGGACGCCTACGACGCCGGCTGGCCGGCCGAGCGCTACTGGAGCCACGTGGTCGGTCGGCCGCTGTCCGCCGACGATCCGCTGGTGGCCGAACTGGACCGGGCCGACATCGCCAGCTGGTCGCAGCTGAATCCGCGTACCGTCGAACTCGTCACCGGCCTTGCCGCCGACGGACACGGCTTGGCGCTGCTGTCCAACGCCCCCGAGTCCATCGCCACGGCGATCGACTCGGCCGACTGGGCGGCGGTGTTCCACCACCGGCTGTTCAGCTGCCGGCTGGCGTTGACCAAACCCGATCCGGCGATCTTCGCGGCGCTGCTGCACCGGCTCGGCGCGCCTGCCGACCGGGTCACCTTCGTCGATGATCGGCCGGAGAACGTGCAGGCCGCCGCCGAGGCGGGCCTCACCGCGCTGCGATACCCGGACGTTCCGGTTTCGACCCGGCGGTGAGCCGCCCACCGACTGGCTATGGTCGGAACGTGCGACCCCACACCGTCGGGGTCGTGCCACGACCCCGAGGAGCGACCAGCGTGAACCGGCTCGGCGAGGCGACCAGCCCGTACCTGCAGCAGCATGCCGACAACCCGGTCGACTGGTGGCCGTGGTGCCCGGAGGCATTCGATGAGGCCCGCCGCCGGGACGTGCCGGTGCTGATCTCGGTCGGGTATGCGGCCTGCCACTGGTGCCACGTGATGGCGCACGAGTCGTTCGAGGACGACGCGGTCGGGCAGCTGATCAACGACAATTTCGTCGCGATCAAAGTGGACCGGGAGGAACGCCCCGACGTGGACGCGGTCTACCTGGCCGCGACCCAGGCGATGACCGGTCAGGGCGGCTGGCCGATGACCGTGTTCGCCACCGCCGACGGCACCCCGTTCTTCTGCGGGACCTACTTCCCGCAGGCGAACTTCGTCCGGCTACTCCACTCGGTCGGCGCCGCCTGGCGCGACCAGCGCGACGCCGTGCTGCGCCAGGGGGCCGCGGTAGCCGAGGCGGTCGGCGGCGCGCAGGCCGTCGGCGGGGCGACCACGCCGCTGACCGCCGACCTGCTCGACGCCGCAGCGGTGACGCTGGGCAAGGAGTACGACCCGACGCACGGCGGGTTCGGCGGGGCGCCGAAGTTCCCCCCGCATCTCAGCCTGCTCTTCCTACTGCGGCATCATCAACGCACCGGCGCCGCCGACAGCCTGGAGATCGTCCAGCACACCTGCGAGGCGATGGCCCGGGGCGGCATCTACGACCAGCTCGCCGGCGGCTTCGCCCGGTACGCGGTGGACAGCACCTGGACCGTGCCGCACTTCGAGAAGATGCTCTACGACAACGCGCTGCTGCTGCGGGTCTACACGCTGCTGTGGCGGCTCACCGGCGACCGGATGGCCGGCCGGATCGCCCGGGAGACCGTCCGTTTCCTCGCCGAGGCACTCGCCGTACCCGGTGGTGGATTCGCCTCCGCGTTGGACGCCGACACCGGCGGGGTCGAAGGCACCAGCTACGTGTGGACCCCGCAGCAGCTGATCGAGGTCCTCGGCGAGGCCGACGGCCGGTGGGCGGCCGACCTGTACGGGGTGACCGGCGACGGCAGCTTCGAACACGGCACCAGCGTGCTGCGGCTGGCCCGCGACGTCGACGACACGCCACCGCAGCAGCTGGACCGGGTCCGGGCGGCACTGCGCCGGGCCCGGTCGGCCCGGCCGCAGCCGGCCCGCGACGACAAGGTGGTGACGGCCTGGAACGGCCTGGCGGTCACCGCGTTGGTCGAGTTCGCCACCGCCGCCGATGCCCTGACCGGTGCCGACGAGACCGGTGCCGACGATCTGACCGGTGCCGCGGCCGGCACCGACGGCGACGTCGAGCTGGCCACCGAGTTGGCGGTCGCGACCGGTGCACATCTGGCCCGTACCCACCTGGTCGGCGGGCGGCTGCGCCGGGTCTCCCGGGACGGTCTGGTCGGCGCGCCCGACGGGGTGCTCGAAGACTACGGCTGCCTCGCCGAGGCGTTCTGCTCGCTGCACCAGCTCACCGGGGAACGCCGATGGCTGGACCTCGCCGGTGAGCTGCTGGACGTCGCGCTGGCCCGGTTCGCCGCCGACAACGGCGGCTTCTACGACACCGCCGACGACGCCGAACAGCTGGTCGCCCGGCCGGCGGACCCGACCGACAACGCCACCGCGTCCGGGCTGTCAGCCACCGCCGCCGCGCTCACCGGGTACGCGGCGCTGCGCGGCGCCCCGCAGTACCGGGCCGCCGCCGAGGCCGCGCTGGCCACCGTCGCGCCGGTCGTCGCCCGGCACGCCCGGTTCACCGGCTACGCCGCCGCCGTCGGCGAGGCGTTGCTGTCCGGTCCGTACGAGATCGCCGTGGTCACCGAGGACCCGACCGGTGGCCCGCTGCTGCGGGCGGCGCGGCGGCACGCGCCGCCCGGCGCGGTGGTGGTGGCCGGTCGTCCCGACCAGGCCGGCGTACCGCTGCTGGCGGACCGGCCGATGATCGGCGGGGCGTCGACCGCGTACGTCTGCCGGGGCTTCGTCTGCGACCGGCCGGTCACCTCCGTCGCGGACCTGGTCGCGCAGCTGAGTTAGGCTGTCGCCGCAATGGATACCCGTACCGGACTGCCCGTCGTCGGCATGGTGGGTGGTGGGCAGCTCGCCCGGATGACCCACCAGGCCGCGATCGCGCTCGGCCAGTCGCTGCGCGTGCTGGCCCGCACACCGGAGGACGGCGCCGCCCTGGTCGCCGCCGACGTGCAGTACGGCGAGCACACCGACCTCGCCGCGCTGCGTACCTTCGCCAAGGGCTGTGACGTCGTCACCTTCGACCACGAGCACGTGCCGGGCGAGCACATCCGGGCGCTGGCCGCCGATGGCGTGCGCCTGCACCCGGGGGCCGACGCGCTGCGCTGCGCCCAGGACAAGGCGGTGATGCGGCGGCGGCTGACCGAGCTGGGTGCCCCGGTGCCCCGTTGGCGACGGATCGGCTCGGTAGACGAGCTGGCCGCGTTCGGTGCCGAGGCCGGCTGGCCGGTGGTGGTCAAGACCGCGCGCGGCGGCTACGACGGCCGCGGGGTGTGGCTGCTGGACACGCCGGACGAGCTGGTCACCGCCGGTCTCGACCCGGCCGACCCGTCAGCCGACCCGGCGGTGGAGCTGATCGCCGAGGAGCGGGTGAAGCTGGTCCGCGAGCTGGCGGTGCAGGTGGCCCGCTCCCCGTTCGGTCAGCTGGCGGTCTACCCGGTGGTGGAGACCGTGCAACGGGACGGCATCTGCGTCGAGGTGCTGGCGCCCGCACCGGCCCTGCCGCAGCCGCTCGCCCTGGCGGCCCAGCAGCTGGCTATCGACCTGGCCAGCGCGCTCGACGTGGTCGGGCTGCTGGCGGTGGAGCTGTTCGAGGTGACCGGTGGCGGTGGCCTGGTGGTCAACGAGCTGGCGATGCGGCCGCACAATTCCGGGCACTGGACGATCGAGGGCGCGCGTACCTCCCAGTTCGAGCAGCATCTGCGGGCGGTACTGGACTATCCGATGGGTGACACCGGGCTGACCGCCCCGGCGGTGGTGATGGCGAACGTGCTGGGCGGCGCGGACGGCGGGATGGGCATCGACGAACGGCTGCACCACCTGTTCGCGACCGACCCTGGCGCGAAGGTCCACCTGTACGGCAAACAGGTCCGGCCGGGCCGCAAGATCGGCCACGTGACGGTGCTCGGCGAGGATCTGACCGACGTCCGAAACCGGGCCGCCCGGGCCGCCCGCTGGCTGCAGGAGGGGCGATGATCGGCGTCATCATGGGCAGCGACTCGGACTGGCCGACGATGCGGGCCGCCGCCGAGTCCCTCGCCGAGTTCGACGTCGAGCACGAGGTACGGGTGATCTCGGCGCACCGCACCCCGCACGGCATGCTCGACTACGCCGGCAACGCCGCCGACCGGGGCATCCAGGTGATCATCGCCGGGGCAGGCGGCGCGGCCCACCTGCCGGGCATGGTCGCCTCGGCGACCCCGCTGCCGGTGATCGGGGTGCCGGTGCCGTTGAAACATCTGGACGGGATGGACTCGCTGCTGTCGATCGTGCAGATGCCGGCGGGCGTGCCGGTGGCCACGGTGTCGATCGGTGGTGCCCGCAACGCCGGCCTGCTGGCGGTGCGGATCCTCGCCGCCACCGACCCAGGGCTGCGCGCCCGGATGCTCGCCTACCAGCAGGAGCTGGTCGAGCTGGTCGCCACGAAGGACGCCGCGCTGCAGGCGTCACACGGCGGTACCGCCTAACCCCGGCCGAATCTGCCCGGCCGGCCGCAGCGGCCGGAGCCGTCCAGCCGGGTCTCCCCGAGCGGCCTCAGCGCATGCCGCGCAGCGCGCCCCGCACCCGTTCCTGGGTCTGCCGGCGCCACTCGCTGCTGGCCCCGAGCGCCAGCAGCACCAGACCGACCGGGATCAGCACCAGCCACGGCCCGAAGAAGGTCAACGCGTGCAACGCGGTCACCGCGCTGACCACCGTACCGACCACCACCGGAGCCTGCTGCTGACTCATCGCCCCGACCAGCAGGGTGCCGACCGCACCGAGCAGCAACAGGACCTGCCGGAAACTGTTCTCCCCGGAGCTGATCACCAGCACCAGGGTGGGCAGGAACGCCGCGGCCAGTGCCGGCCCGTACGCCGTCCAACTGCTCAGGTCCGGCCGGTGCCGCAGTTCCAGGACCCCGACCAGCAGGGCGAGGACGGCGAACGGCAAGGTGTACGCCTCGGTGAGCGCCACGTCGGTGATCCGCATCAGCATCCACCAGGCGGTGATCTCACAGCCGACCGCCAGCCAGAACAGGACCCGACGCTCCATCGCGCGTCGGCCCGGCCGGGTGGCCGTCACACCGAGCACCGCGCCCCAGGCGGCCAGCAGCCCGGCCAGATGCGCGGCCGAGTCGTACGCCAGGGCCAGCGCGAGCAGTGCGGCCGCGTAGCTGCTCCACTCGACCACCGCCGCCTCGCGTACCGCCTCGGGGTGGCTGAGCCGGGGCAGCCGGGTCGCGGACAGCAGCAGGCCGGCACCGACGGCGAGTACGCCGAACGCCGACCAGCTCGGCGGGAGGCCGGCGACAAGGCCCACGGTCAGTACGAACATCTGCGCCATCACCGAGGCGAACAGCCAGCCGAGGATCCGAGCCGGCTGGCTGCGTCCGGCGTACGCGGCCACCGCTCCGACGCACACCGAGCTGCCCAGCGTGAAGACGGTCAGTTGATCGTTGGCCAGCGCGCCGGCAAGCCCGGCGCCACCGGCGGCGAGGCCGATCAGGAACAGCAGCCGGCGGGCGATGCGCAGCGGCCGGTGCCGTTCGGTGTCCGGCGGCGGTTCGGTCAGCGCCAGTCCGACCATGGCGACCGCGAAGACCAGCAGCGCCGCCATGGTGCCCGCCGGCCAGCCGACGCCGAACGACATCGGGGTGATCAGCAGGGTGATCGCCACGCCGGGCAGCACCACCGGAACCGCCTGGCCCGGCCCGCCGGTGTTGAACCCGGTCGCGGCCAGCGCCGCCGCGACGGTGAGCAGCAGCGCGGCGAGCACGTTGGTCGGGTCCACGGCGGCGGCCGGCGGATCGAGCAGCCCGGCCGGTGGTCCCTGCCAGATCGCGGTCAGCGTGCGGTACGGCTCGACCAGCGCGGCGGTCAGCGTCGGTGCCACCGCCGCGACGGCCAACGCGGTGGGCAGCGCGGCGGCTGCCAGCGCACCCTTGACCGGGCTGATCGCCCACTCCCGGCCGATCTCCAGCGGCCCCGGCTGGCTCCACCGGCCGCCGAGCCCGGACCATCGGCGACTCGGCCGGGACAGGTCCACCGGCGGTGGGGTGGCGGCCCGCAGCAGTTCGGCGAGTACGCCGAGCAGTGCGGCCCCGGCGGCGTACATGCCGGTCGGCAGGTCGGTCGGGAGCGACGCGAGGGCGGTGACCGTCGCGCCGCCGGCCAACCCGACGGTGGCGTACGGCAGGTAGTGCGGCACCTGGCGGCGGACCATGGCCAGCACGGCGACGCCGAGCGCCGAGGCGGCCAACGCCCCGGTCAGCACGATCTCCGTGGTCCAGCCGAGCGCGGCGGCCAGCGCGGCGACCGCCCCGGGCATCGCCAGCAGCGCGGCCCCGGTCGCTGCGCCACCGATCTTCGCCAGGTGCGCCGGCATCGACTCCCGGTCGGGGACGAGCTGCCCGGTACCTGCCTGATCATCCTGGTCAGTTTGACCAGCCTGGTCGGCCGGAGCGGACTGGTCGGCCAGCGTCACGGTGGCGACGACTCGGGCGAGTACCGCCACCACCACGCAGGTCAGCACCACGACACCGAGCGCGGCGGCGGTGGTCCACGGACGGACCAGGCTGGCGCCGATGGCGTACAGGGCGACCGCCACGGCGACGCCGGCCCGGGCGGTGGCTGCCTGTGGATCGTCGGCGGCCACCGAGACGATCCCGTACCCGATCGCGACCAGGCATCCGACCACGATCGGCGACCACCAGGGCAGGCCGAGCGCCGCCGGGGTGCCGACGGTGGCGAGCGCGACCAGCACGCCGGCGGCGTGGAACGACCAGGGTCGGGGCAGCGCGACGGCGGCGGCCAGCGCGAGCAGTACCAGGGCCAGCGGCACCTGCCACGAGTTGGCGGCGACCTCGGTGGACCAGGCGGTCAGGTCCGCCTGCCAGAGTTGGCCCGGGGTGGCCAGTGCCTGGACGCCGCCGGCGACCGCGGTGTAGCCGGCGAGGACGGCGATGACTCCACCGCTGACTGCGGTGCCCAGGACCGGTCCGCGCCGCCAGTGCTCGGGCAGGGCGCGTACGGCGACCGCCACCAGCAGGGTCAGCGCCGCGCTGGCCACCAGTTCGGTGCCGGGTACCACGATCGCGCTGACCCTGGCCAGGGTGCCGACCAGCGCGGCGGTGGCGGCCGCTGCGGCGTAGTCGGGGCCGTCGAGCAGCCGGTCCGCCCGCCGCCCGGCGTCGATCGACGGTGCCATGAGCAGCAGCCCTGCGGCGACCAGCAGCCCGACGGCGACCCACACGTCGGCGACGGTCGCGCCGGGGGAGCCGAACGTCGCAGCGGTGACCGCGAGCGCCCCGAGCCCGGTGCCGATGGTCAACGGCCGGGGGATCTGCCGTTCGGCCACCTGCGCCAGCGCCGAGTAGCCGAGTGTGCCGCAGACCGCGAGGAAACCGGCGGCCAGGATCGGGGCGGTCGTCTCCTGGACGGTCAGCGCGGTCGGCCCCGGCGGCGGTACCAGAGCGGCGACGAACGCCGCCACCCCACCGGGCAGGGCGAATGCTGCACCGCCGGCTGCCCAACCGCCGACCGCGTCCCCGGCGGGCCGGCGACGTACCTCCGGCAGGGTCCCGGCCACCGCGATCAGTACGCCGGCGGCGGCCAGCACCAGCAGAGCGGCGGCGGTGGAGCCGGGGCGGGCCAGCGCCGCGCCCGCACCGGCGGTGCCGAGCACCGCCGCGCAGATCACGTGCACCCGGGCGGCCCGGGTGGTGTCGGTGAGGAAACCTGTGCCGGCCACCGCGACGGCGGTGAGCACCGGCAGCCACGGTGCGGCGTACCAGGGCAGTGCGAAGGACGCCGGTACGGCCAGCGCGGTCAACGTCACGCCGACGACGGTCGCCTCGCGGCGCCATTCGACCGGCATGGCGACCGCCGCCGCGATGGTGATCAACAGCGCGGCCAGGGCGAGCTGCCAGTCGGCGGGCCCGGCGTAGTCGACCAGGCTCTGCTGGTAGCCGGCCAGGTCGGCCTGCCATGCGGGCAACGCGGCGCGGACCGGTGCCAGCGCCGCTCGCAGCGCGCCACCGGCGACCAGTACGCCGAGCACGGTCAACGCGGCCGCCGCCGCGAGCTGCGGGCCACGGCGGACCTGCTCCGGCAGGGCCCGTACGCCGATTCCGGCGACGGCGACCACGGCGGCGATCAGCAGCAGCGCCGGACCGGGCAGGGCGACCGCCGCGACCCGGCTGGCCGCGCCGATGACCGCCAGGGCGAACACGCCGGCGGCCAGGTCCGGCAGTGGCGGGTGGCCCAGGGTGAATCCACCGGCGAGCCCGATCCCGGCGGCGATCAGCAGCACCGCCGCTGCGACCAGCGCGTCGGGCACCGTGTCGGCGCGCAGTACCGCCACCACGGCGAACAGCAGGGCGGCTGTGACGGCGAGCCCGTGCAGGGTCCAGATCAGGTCGCGTAGCCAGAGGACGGCCGCGGTGGGTGCCGGCGGCAGCCAGCCCGGCCCTCGACCACCGTTGCCGCCACCGGGAGGCTCACCCTCGACGACGGCGTCGGCCTCCTCCGGCGCGTTCTCCGGCCGGTCGGAGCCGGTGCCGGTCGGTGCCAGCCCGGCTGACCCGGCGGGCCCGCCGGACCGGTCGACGGGCTGGTTGCCGCTGTCCGACCCGGCCGGCGCGTCCGGCCGGGGTCGAGGCGCCGTCGGCGACCCGAACCGCCAGCCGCCGCCGAGCTGCCCGGGGCCGCTCAGTAGCCGTACCAGCAGCAGATCGAGCACGGCGACCACGGCGAGGGCCGACGCCCACCCGGCAGGCCCCCGGATCACGTCCTGACCGAGCAGCGGCACCACCGGCTGGATCGCGAGCACCATGCCGTACCGGGGCAGGCGTAGCCCGGTGGTGGCGGCGTAACCGGCGGCGACCAGCGCGGTGACGGCGAAGGTGAGGCCGGCGAACGCCGACGGGCTGACCGGCCCGGCCCGGACGGCGTCGGTCGCCCAGATCGCGTAGCCGTCGATCGGGACGAGGACCAGCGCCACGGCGGCGATCGTCTCCGCGGTGGAGGTGAGCCCGCGGGCGGCGACTGCGGGCGGTGCCGCGAGCAGCAGCAGCGTGCCGGCGAACAGCACGCTCAACCGGGTGACATCGGGCAACGCGCTGTTGGCGACGGCGGCGAACACCACCACCGCCATCAGCGCGCCGAGGCCGAGCAGGACGTTCTGGATGGACTGGGCGGACGCCTCCGGTCGGGTGCCGTCCGACGACAGGACCTGGGTCGGATCGTCGCCGGCGGCGGCCGGCGGGTAGCCGGCCGGGCCGGAGCCGGGCGGTTCCGAGCCCGGTGGCGGCCCGGTCAGCGGCACGTCGTCGGCGGCCAGGTTGGGGCTCTGCCGGGGGAACCTCGGCGGGGCGGTGCCCTGGTCGGCGGTCGGCGGTCGACGCCCGGCCCGGCGGCGGACCGAGACCCGGGGCCCCGGGCCACGCCGACCGGCGGCACCGCCGGTGGACAGGATGTCCCGCTGGAAGATCGCCGCCTGCAGGTCGCTGGCCGTCTGCTTCTGCTCTTTGGCCAGCGAGAGCTCGCGGGCCTTCATTTCGGCGATGGACCGCTCGATACGGGCCAGGTCCTCAGCGAACTGCGGCTGCTCGGCACCGCACCGCGGGCAGGTCGCCGCCGCCGGCACGGTCCGCCCGCACGAGGCGCAGCGGTACGGCGTACTCATGGCACCCTCCTCCACGCCCGGACCACACTGTGGACCACTTCCTACGAAGCATGCCTAAACCAAGCAACTGTTGAACAGCCCTAGGCGGCGTGGAGATCGGAGAAAAACCGGTCGTGGGTCCGTCACGGACCCACGACCGGCCGGTTCGGCGCGGGCGGTGCCGGGCTCAGGGGCGGCCCATGCCCCGGTACTGCCAGCCGGCGCCGGTCCACAACGTCGAGTCGAGGCAGTTCCGGCCGTCGATCACCCGCCGTCCGGCGACCAGCTCACCCAACGACACCGGGTCGGCGTTACGGAAATCGGCCCACTCGGTCAGGACGCAGACCAGGTCGGCGTCGCGGACCGCGTCGACCATCGACGGTACGTAGGCCAGGTCCGGCTGCGCACGGCGGGCGTTCTCCGTACCCTCGGGGTCAAAGACCCGCACCTGCGCGCCGGTCTTGGCGAGCATCGCCGCCACCGCGAGCGACGGCGCGTCCCGTACGTCGTCGGAGTTGGGTTTGAACGTCGCCCCCAGCACCGCCACCGTCGTGCCGGACAGATCCGGCCCGGCCGGCCCGGACCGACGGTCCAGCAGCTCGGCCGCGAGCTGCACCACCCGGGACCGCCGCCGCTGGTTGATCAGATCCACCTCGTGCAGGAACCGCAACGCCTCACCCGCGCCGAGCTCCTGCGCCCTGGCCTGGAACGCCCGGATGTCCTTGGGTAGACAGCCACCGCCGAACCCGACCCCGGCCTGCAGGAACCGGTTGCCGATCCGCGGGTCGTAGCCGATCGCCCGGGCCAGCTGGGTGACGTCGCCGCCGGCCACCTCGCACACCTCGGCCATCGCGTTGATGAACGAGATCTTCGTGGCCAGGAACGCGTTCGCCGCGACCTTCACCAGCTCGGCGGTCGCGAAGTCGGTCACCACCAACGGCACCTCCCGGTCCTCGGTGGCAGCCAGGTCGAACACCCCCTTGTGCGCGGCGTACAGCATGCCGTTGGCCCACTCGCTGCGTACCCCGACCACGATCCGGTTCGGCCGCAGCACGTCCTCGACGGCGAAACCCTCCTGCAGGAACTCCGGACTCCACGCGACCTCGACGCCCAGGTCGCCCTGGGCGTGCTTGCCGACCAGCTGCTCGATCCACTCCGCGGTGCCGACCGGCACCGTCGACTTGCCGACGATCAACGCCTTACGGGACAGGTGCTGGGCCAGACCGGTCACCGCCGCCTCGACGTACGACAGGTCGGCGCCCATCGCGTCGGCCCGCTGCGGGGTACCCACACAGATGAAGTGCACGTCACCGAACTCGGCCGTCGCCGCCATGTCGGTGGTGAACCGCAGCCGTCCGGCGGCCAGGCTCCGCTTGAGCAGCTCGTCCAGGCCCGGCTCGTGGAACGGCACTTCACCTGCGGACAGCTTCGCGATCTTGTCGGCGTCGACGTCGTAGCCGATCACCTCGTAGCCGAGCTCGGCGAAACAGATGGCGTACGTCGCGCCGAGGTAACCGGTGCCGAGGAAGGTCAGCCGCGGGCGGGGGGCACCCGACGGCGGGGCCACCGCCGCGATGGCCGGAACGGGCTGGATGTTCGGGTACGGGATGGTCACGCCTTGTTCTCCGCTCGCGCTGGCGGCGCTGTGGTCGCGTCGCACTCGGTGGCCCGGTGCCGGGGGCTCGACACCAATCATCGTGGTTTTGACGTTCGCGGCGTACCGCTTCGTGGGTGCCGACTCGGCCGAGGGGTTCCGGTCGGCTGCCCGGCAGACGATAGTCCGTACGGCTGGGCGGGGGCGACCGGCATCGGCGTTACTCACCGGTATCCTCACACTCGAGCAGGATATCGAGGGAACACTCCAGGCGAGGGAGGGCGTGATGACGTCCGGGCCGGCGTTCGATGTCTATCAGTTACCAGAGGAGCACACAGCGATCCGGGAAGCGGTCCGGGAGGTGTGCGACGCGAAGGTCGCCCCCAACGCCGCTGAAGCCGACGAGACCGCACAGTTTCCCACCGCTTCCTACGACGCGCTGCGGGCAGCGGATTTCCATGCCCCGCACGTTCCGGAGCAGTACGGCGGGGCGGGCGCTGACGCCCTCGCCACCGCGATCGTCATCGAGGAAGTGGCGCGGGCCTGCGCGTCCTCGTCGTTGATCCCGGCGGTCAACAAGCTCGGCACGATGCCGCTGCTGCTGGCCGGCTCGGAGCAGTTGAAGGAGCGCTACCTGCGACCGGTGGCGTTGGGCGCGGCGATGTTCTCGTACTGCCTGTCCGAGCCGGAGGCGGGCAGCGACGCTGCGTCGATGACCACCCGCGCGGTCCGCGACGGCGACCACTGGGTGCTCAACGGGGTGAAGCGGTGGATCACCAACGCCGGTGTCTCGGAGTACTACACCGTCTTCGCGGTCACCGAGCCGGGTGCCCGGTCACGGGGGATCTCCGCTTTCGTTGTGGAGAAGTCCGACCGCGGGGTGAGCTTCGGCGCACCGGAGAAGAAACTCGGTATCAAGGGGTCACCGACCTGCGAGGTCTACCTGGACAACGTCCGGATCCCGGCGGACCGGATGATCGGCGAACCGGGCACCGGGTTCGCCACCGCGATGCGCACCCTGGACCATACCCGGGTGACGATCGCCGCCCAGGCCGTCGGCATCGCGCAGGGTGCGCTCGACTTCGCCCGCGGGTACGTGCGGGAGCGCCAGCAGTTCGGCAAGCCGATCGCCGACTTCCAGGGCGTCCAGTTCATGATCGCGGAGATGGGCATGAAGCTGGAAGCGGCCCGGCAGATCACCTACGTCGCCGCCGCCCGGTCGGAGCGCGCCGACGCAGACCTGACCTTCTTCGGGGCAGCGGCGAAGTGTTTCGCCTCAGACGCGGCCATGGAGATCACGACCGACGCGGTGCAACTGCTCGGCGGGTACGGCTACACCCGGGACTACCCGGTCGAGCGGATGATGCGGGACGCCAAGATCACTCAGATCTACGAGGGCACGAACCAGGTGCAGCGGATCGTGATGGCGCGCCAGTTGCTGACCCCCTGACCTGACCTGAGGCTTCCGGAGCCGGCCTCAGCTCGGGGACTTCCCCGCGTCGTCGGGACGGGCCGGCAGCACCGTCGTGGTCTCGTCGCCGCCGTCCGCGCCGTCCGTCGTCCGGACGATCCGGGTGGTCTCGTCGGGGTCGGTGGTGGTCGGCTGGTTGATCCGGGTGGTCTCGTCCGGGTCGGTGGTGGTCGGCTGGTTGATCCGGGTGGTCTCGTCCGGGTCGCCGCCGGTGACCGCCGGTCGGGGCGGTGCGAACGCCGACGCCTGCGGCAGCACGACGGTCGGATCGTCCCGCCGGTGCCCCGGCGGGGTCAGCCGCATCGTGTCGTGCTCCGAGTCGGGTTCGGCACCCGTCGCCGATCGGGCTGGCCGCAGCGGCGGGTTGGCGGCGGCCGGGAAAGCGATGGTCCGAGCCGGATCGCCGGTCGGTGGCTGGGCCGACCACGCCGGCGGTCCGGCGCTGCCGCCGTATCCGCCGGCCGGGTTGCTGCCGTATCCGCTCGGGTTGCCGTATCCGCCGGGGCCGGGCAGCGGGGCGGTCCGCGTCACGTCCTGCGGCGGTGGCCCGCCGGCGTACAGCGCCACCATCCGCTCACCCCGCCAACGACGTGAGCTGAACGCGGTGGCCAACAACGGGACGGCCAGCACCACGGCGAGCCCTTCGGCCGGCGCCGTGAGGACGAAATCCGTGCCGAGCAGCCGGCGCGGCATCGTCTCGTAGAACCCCACGATGTCGACGGTGGCCCAGGCCGACACTCCGACGAACGACGCCCCGGCCAGAACCGGTCCGACCGGGGACAACCGGGGCAGCAACAACAGCGCGTACGACACTCCGCAGACCGCGAGCGCGGCCAACCCGATGAACACGTCGAGCGGTGGTTCGCTGTACGCGTCCCGTCGAGCCAGCGCGTACTCGCTCAGGCCGAGCCCGGCGAGGAACCAGATCACCGGTGCGAGGAGCAGGGACAGGACCAGCGAGCCCAGGTGCCGCATCTGACCTCCTCGCGGGGATGGTGCCTTCCGGGCACGGTACCCGCCAGGCGCAACGTCACCGGCAACAGTCGGTGGGTCGGTTCAGCGAATCACCCGACTGGACCGGGGGATGGGCCGGGCCGGCCGTAGCCCGTCGCCGTCGGGTCGAACGTCTCCGGCCGGCGCGGCCAGTGTCGTCTTCGTTCTCGTCTTCGTCCGCAACGACGCCGGCCGGTCGGCGTCGGCTCGGTCCGGGCCGGTCGGTGCGTCGGCGGAGTCGTCCGACGTCGTGGCGCTGCCGCCCGGCAGCGACCAGAGCGACGGGTCGAACTCGCCGCGTGGCCGGACCGGCAACGGCTCCGCCGCCGCCGCGTCGGAACCGGCCTCGTCGTCGTCGGTGCCGTTCGTCGCGGGCCGGGATCGCCACCGCTGCCTGCTCAGCACCGCGGTGCTGAGCAGCACCCCGAGCAACGCGAGGGTGCCGTTCTCCACCGGCTGCAGCAGCACCACCGGTTCACCGAAGAGCCGCCACGGCGTACCGATCAGGTCGCGGGCACCGAACGGGTCGACGAACATCGCCACGTACGGGGCCGCCAGAGCCAGCCCGGCGGTGAGCGGACCGAGCGGGGAGAACCGTAGCGTGCCCAGCAGCCCGAGCAGCAGACCGGCGGCGAACACGAACGCGGCCGGTGCCAGCAGGGTCGCCGTGTGGTAACCGCCGTCGGTCACCCAGCCGGCGATGGTGCGGGCCGACGTCGTCTGGCCGACCGCGATCAGCACCCAGCACAGCGGTGCCGCAGCCAGGCCGCTGAGGAAGCTCCAGAGATGACGCATGGGCGAACCGTACCGTTTCGGGCGGGAGGCTCGGGCAGGGACGCAACGGGGCGGCGCACTTTCTCCCGTCCGCGTTGGCACACGCCGCAGGCTGTGCCCGTTGCGCTACCTGCTGACGACAGCTTGTGTTCCCGGCACGCTCCGTTGCGCCCCGGTCGGCAGGACAATCGATCAGCGGCACCGCCGCCGGCGGCGCGCGACGTACGCGAGGATGGAAGTGGACGGCCACACGCGGTCCGGCGACGCGGCCGCGACCCGGGGAGGAGTGTCAGTCGTGAGCGAGGTGCTGTGGTGCCCACCGGCGGACGTGCGGCAGCGGACCCGGATCGGCGGGTACCTGGCGTGGCTGGAGCGCACCCGAGGGCTGCGGTTCGCTGACTACCAGCAGCTGTGGCAGTGGTCGGTCGACGACCTGGCCGGGTTCTGGGGGTCGGTCTGGGACTACTTCGAGGTGGCCGGCCAGCAGCCGGCGGAGCAGGTGCTCGCCGACCGGCGGATGCCCGGCGCGCGGTGGTTTCCCGGTGCCCGGCTCAACTACGCCGAGCACGTGCTGCGCGCACCCGGGTTGGCCGAGGGCGCCCCGGTGGTGATCGCGCACAGCCAGACCCGAGCGCCGGTCACGCTCACCGTCGGGCAACTGCGCGACGAGGTCCGCCGGGTGCGGGCCGGGCTGCGCCGGCTCGGGGTGCGATCGGGCGACCGGGTCGCGGCGTACGCGCCGAACATCCCCGAGACGTACGTGTTGATGCTGGCCACCGCCAGCCTGGGCGCGGTCTTCTCGTCCTGCGCACCGGAGTTCGGCACCCGCAGCGTCACCGACCGCTGGCAGCAGATCGAGCCGACGGTGCTGGTCGCGGTCGACGGCTACCGGTACGGCGACAAGGCGGTCGACCGCCGGGCCGAGGTGGCGGCGATCGCGGACGCGTTGCCGTCGGCGCGGCACCGGGTGCTGATTCCGTACCTGTCGGCGGCGGACCCGGCGGAGCTGCCATGGGCCACCTCGACCTGGAGTGCGCTCACCGCGCCGACCGACGAGGCGTTGGCGTTCGACGCGGTTCCGTTCGACCAGCCGCTGTACGTGCTCTATTCGTCGGGCACCACCGGGCTGCCGAAGCCGATCGTGCACCGGCACGGCGGCATCCTGCTGGAGCATCTGAAGATGCTGGCGTTGCATCACGATCTGGGGCCGGGGGACCGCTTCTTCTGGTTCACCACCACCGGCTGGATGATGTGGAATTATCTCGCCTCCGGACCGGCGGTGGGTGCGGCGATCGTGCTGTTCGACGGCAATCCGGCGGTGCGCGCGGCCCCGGGCGGCGCGGCCAGCCCGGACCTGGGCACCTTGTGGCGGCTGGCCGCCGACACCGGTGCCACCTATTTCGGTACCTCGGCGCCGTTCCTGCTGGCCTGCCGCAAGGAAGGGCTGGCGCCGCGGAAGATCGCCGATCTGTCTCGGCTGCGCGGGGTCGGCTCGACCGGGGCGCCGCTGCCGGCTGAGGGTTTCACCTGGGTGTACCAGTCGGTCGGCGAGGACCTGCAGCTGACGTCGCTGTCCGGCGGCACCGACGTGTGCACCGGGTTCGTGGGCGGCGTACCACTGCTGCCGGTGCGGGCCGGGGAGATCGCCTGCCGGTGTCTGGGCGCGCGGGTCGAGGCCCGGGCCGCCGACGGCCGGACGGTCGTCGGTGAGCTGGGCGAGCTGGTGATCACCGAGCCGATGCCGAGCATGCCGGTCGGGTTCTGGAACGACCCGGACGGCAGCCGTTACCGGCAGGCGTACTTCGACCGGTATCCGGGGGTCTGGTGCCACGGTGACTGGATCACCATCGCCGAGGACGGCAGCTGCGCGATCACCGGCCGTTCGGACGCCACCCTGAACCGGGGCGGGGTGCGGTTGGGCACCGCCGAGTTCTACTCGGTGGTGGAGGCGTTGCCGGAGGTCGCCGACTCGCTGGTGATCCACCTGGAGGATCCACAGGGCGGGGCGGGGGAGCTGCTGCTGTTCGTGGCGTTGCGGGCCGGGGTCGGGCTGGACGACGCGCTGCGTACCCGGATCGTGCGTGAGCTGCGGTCGGCGCTGTCACCGCGGCACGTGCCGGACGGAATTCACCAGGTCGCGGCCGTGCCTCGGACGCTGTCCGGCAAGAAGCTGGAGGTGCCGGTGAAGAAGATTCTCACCGGGGTGCCGGCCGGGCAGGCGGCGGCGGCCGGGGCGTTGACCGATCCGGCGGCGTTGGCACCGTTCATCCGGTTCGCCCAGGACCGGGGGACGCCGGTGGGTTGACCGATTCTGCCGGGATGGCAACGCAGCGTCAGCGCAGCGCGTCTCACAGGCGTGGGTGTCTACTTCCGCTTGAAGATCACCGACACGCTCGGCGTCCGGGTCGAGGGGGCGCACGCCTTCAACCCGCTGGCCGGGATCACCCGGACGTTCTGGTACCGGCTGCCAACCGACTGGGTGGTGGACGGCGCGGTGCCGCGACAGCGTCGCGAGCTGCTGGTCGACCGGCTGTACGGCCCGGGCTGGCGCGACGGCAACCCGGACGGGTCCCGGTACATCATCCTCGGCGTGCAGGAGAAGCTGCTCAGCGCCGGTGAGGCGGCGGGCAAGCCGTGGCTGGCCGACCGGGCCGGGTTCTACGTCTGCGCGCCGGACGGCGAACTGCGGGAAGTGGTGCCCCGCGAACTCTGACTGGTTCCGACCGGCAGGCGGTGCCGACGACGACCGCTCAGGCCAGGACCAGATCGACCTTTTCGCTGTCCACCCGCCCGTCGAGGCGCTGCCGGTCGAGGTTGCGGCAGAGCACCATGGTCGCCTCGGCGGCCAGCGGCGCCAGCAGCCAGTCGGTCGGGTCCGGGTACCGGTCGCAGTCGACCAGGACCCGGGCCCCGGCCCCGATGCCCAGCTCCGCGCCGCGCCGGCGGGCCCGGCCGGCCAGCTCCGCGTCCTGTCGGTCGACCGCCGGGTACGGAGTGAAATGGTCGCCGTGGCCGCGTACCTCGGTGATGTAGTCGGTCCAGCCGGACGGCAGCTCCCGGGCGGGTGCCGCCATCGGGGCGAGGCTGAGCAGGTAGCGCTCACCGGCGGGCCGCCGATCGACCTCGGGCACCGCCGGTGGGCTGGCGAAGAGCACTTCCGCAGCCGGGTCGTCGGGCAGCGCCGGCAGGGGGTCCCGGCCGGCCGGGGTGCCGGGCCCAGCGGCCGGGGCGGTCCGCACCACCAGCGCGGCCGACCAGCAACCGAGCAGGACGCCGGCGGTCTGCCAGTGGGCCGGCAACGCGACGTCGGCGTGGTCACCGGCGGCCGCGCCGGCCCCGTCCACCACCAGGTTGGCGGTCTTGGCCACCCAGTTGGCCAGCGTCGCACCGGACAGCTCGGTCCGGTCGCCGGTCGCGTCGTCGTACCAGGTGAGCAGGGGCCGCGTCGGGTCCGCAGTGACGGCGACCGCGAGCAGCCCGGCCAGGTTGTTGGTCATCGGGCCGAGCGTAGCGCCGTCACTGTACGTACACGCTGTCACCGGGTGGTCTCGCCCCGCTGATCGTCGGCGGCGCGGTTCGCCGCGACGCGTTTTCGGTCGCGTCGTCGACACGGCGGACGGCGTCGGGCGGCGTAGTCTTGGCACACGTGTCGTTCTTCACAACCCTCCACCACCCCCTTAGAGGAGTTGCCCAGTGACCGCCGGTCGACCGCCCCGCGTACTCATCGACGCAACGAGCGTGCCCACCGACCGCGGTGGTGTCGGTCGATACGTTGACGGCCTGCTGGGGGCCCTCGGCGCGCTCATCGGCAGCGGCGTCGAGCTCTCCGTCGTAGCGCTGCGTACAGATGTCGAGCGGTACACCCGGATGTTGCCGGCCGCCGACGTGATCGCCGCGCCGGCCGCCGTCGCGCATCGCCCGGCCCGGCTGGCCTGGGAGCAGACCGGGTTGCCGCTGCTCGCCCAGCAGGCCGGTGCTGATGTGCTGCACTCGCCGTACTACACCTGTCCGATGCGGGCGGGATGTCCGGTAACGGTAACTGTGCACGATGCGACGTTCTTCACGGAACCGGAGCACTACGACAAGTCGCGGCGAACCTTCTTCCGCAGCGCGATCAAGACCTCGCTGCGCCGGGCCAGTCGGGTGATCGTGCCCAGCAAGGCCAGCCGTGACGAGCTGATCCGGCTGCTCAACGCCGACCAGGCCCGGATCGACGTGGCGTACCACGGCGTCGACTGCGGCGCCTTCCACGTGCCCAGCGACGAAGAGAAGGCCCGGGTACGGGCCCGGCTCGGGCTGACCGGCACCGACTACATCGCGTTCCTCGGTGCCAAGGAGCCGCGCAAGAACGTGCCCAACCTGATCCGGGGCTGGGTGCGCGCGGTGCAGGACCGGCCCGATCCGCCGGCGCTCGTGGTCGCCGGCGGGCAGGGCCACGACGACGACATCGACCGTGCCGTCTCCGACGTCCCGGCCCACCTGCGGCTGCTGCGTCCCGGCTACCTGCGCTACGCCGACCTGCCCGGTTTCCTCGGCGGTGCCCTCGTCGCCGCCTACCCGTCCTATGGGGAGGGCTTCGGCCTGCCGATCCTGGAGGCGATGGCCTGCGGTACCCCGGTGCTGACCACGCCGCGGCTGTCGCTGCCTGAGGTCGGCGGTGATGCGGTCGCCTACACCAGCGAGGATCCGGACCGGATCGCCGCCGACCTGGTGGCCTTGCTCGACGACGAGGCCCGCCGGCACGCGCTGGCCAAGGCCGGGGTGGACCGGGCCAAGGAGTTCACCTGGTCATCCAGCGCCGAGGTGCACGTGGCGTCGTGGAGCCGGGCCGCCAGCATGAACCGGGCCGCCTGGTGACCCGGCCACTACTCACCGGTACGGGGAGGTATCCACCATCTCCTCGGGTGGCGTGCCCGTGCCGGGCATGATGTGCTGATGCTCTTCGCCGTCATTCCGGCGGGTGGCAGCGGCACCCGACTGTGGCCGCTGTCCCGCGCCGGTAACCCTAAATTCCTGCACCCCCTCACCGGCACCACGGCCTCGCTGCTGCAGGCGACCGTCGCGCGGCTGGCACCGCTGACCGATCCGGAACGGATTCTGGTGGTGACCGGTGCGGCGCACGCCGCAGCGGTCGCCCGGCAGTTGGCTACGGTGCCGGAGGAGAACGTGCTCGTCGAGCCGTCGCCCCGGGACTCCTGCGCGGCGATCGCCCTCGCCGCCGCAGTCGTCGCCCGGCGTGAGCCGCAGGCCGTGATGGGTTCGTTCGCGGCCGACCACCTGATCGGCGACACCGACCGGTACGTCGAGACAATCCGTCAGGCGGTGGACGGAGCCCGCACCGGCCTGCTGATGACCGTTGGTATCACCCCCACCCGGCCGGAGACCGGCTACGGCTACCTGGCCTGCGGCGACACCATCGGCCCCGGGCCGGTCCGCCGGGTCGAGCAGTTCACCGAGAAGCCAGGGCTGGCGGTCGCCGAGAACTACCTGCGCTCGGGTCGCCACCTCTGGAACGCCAGCATGTTCGTCTGGCGGGTCGACGTGTTCCTCACCGAGTTGGCCCGCCAACAACCCGAGCTGCACTCCGGCCTGACCCGGATCGCCGCCCGGTGGGACAGCCCCGACCGTGACGAGGTGCTCGGCGACGTCTGGCCGACGTTGCCCCGCATCTCCGTCGACTACGCGGTGATGGAGGGCGCGGCCGCCGCCGGGCGGGTCGGCACCGTCCCCGGCGACTTCGGCTGGAACGACGTCGGGGATTTCCACACCCTCGGTGACGTGCTGCCCACCGATCCGGACGGCAACGTCGTCCTCGGCGCCCCGGCGGCCGAGGAGAAGCCGGGGGTGCTGCTGCGGGACAGCAGCGGTTTGGTGGTGGTGCCGCACTCCGGCCGGCTGGTCGCAGCGCTCGGCGTACGGGACCTGATCGTGGTGGACACCCCCGACGCGGTGATGGTCTGCCCCCGCGACCGGGCGCAGGACGTCAAACGGTTGGTGGACGCGCTCAAGGAACGCGGCGAGGACGGGTACGTGTAAGCCGCCCGGTCCGTCACGGCGTCGCGACGAGCCCGAGCAGGACGACGGTGCCGTCGGGGCCGGCGACGGTACCTAGCTCGGCGCTGGCGACACCGTCGGCCGCCAGCGCCGCCCGTAGCCGGTGCAGGTCGGTGCCGAAGCGCACCAGGTCCGGCGGCGTATCGCCCGGCGGCCGGCAGCGCAGCAACGCCGGGTACGCCGCGTCGGCCGGCAAACCGTCGGCCGCGCTCCGCAGGCTGTCGGCGTCGGCCAGCTCGAAGCGGGTGCCGGGGGCCACCACCTCGGACACCAGCCGGACCGCCCGGGCCACGGTCTCGCCGTCGACCGCAGACGGGCCGTCGACCGGACGAGGGTCGTCGACTCCGGCGGCCGGAGCGCCCGCCGGCCCGCCCGGCGGCAGGGTCGCCGCCGCGAGCAGCCCGGCCCGGCGGGCCTCCGCCGTACCCAGCGTGAACAGGTCCTGACCTGGTTCGCGGATCAGCGGTCGTACGCCCGGCCCGGCGGGACCGGCCGGCCCCGCCGGCGGTTCGGCCCGCCACGGGTAGCCGCGGACCACCGCCACCGGCACCTGCTCCGACTTGCCCTTCACCAGGTCCCCGGCAGCAGCCATCTCGTCGACCACCGCCATCTGCGTCAGCCGCAGCTCGTTGCCGTACCGGTCGGTCTGGCCGCGGTAGTCGCGCACCGGGTCGATACCGGCGGCCCCGAGCGCGACGTCGGTCAGGCCGTTGCGCCACGGCCGTCCCATGGTGTCCGACACGACGACCGCAAGATCGAGCCCCAGCCGGGCGTAGAGACCGGCGCGCAGCTGCCGGGCCGACCGGTCCGGATCGACCGGTAACAGCACCAGCCGGGTGGGAGCCACATTCGAGTTGTCGATCCCGGCGGCCGCCATCACGAACCCGTGCCGGGTCCGGACGATCCGGGTCGCCCCACGCCGTGCCACCACCTCGACGGTCTCGGCGGCCAGCACCTCGTCGCGGACCAGGCTGCGGTCCGGTTCGTCGGCCGGCAGATCCACCAGCCGGCCCTCGGCCTTCGAAACGATCTTGCTGGTCACCACGAGGACGTCGCCGTCGCGCAGCCAGGGTGCGGCGTCCCCGATCAGCGCCGCCAGGTCGTCACCGGGAACCACCTCGCCGATCCCGGCGACCGGCAGGATCTCCAGCCTCATCCGGTCACCCCGGTCGGCCGGCCGGCCAGTTCGATCGCGGCGCCGACCATCGCGGCCGTCGCCGTCTCGTCGGACATCCACAGCGGTACGGCCCGCACCTCGATCCCTTGCACCCGGGTGGCCTCGTCCACCGGGTCGACCAGCCAGCCGTCCAGCAGCCCACCGGCGCGCCGGGCACCGTAGAGCGCCGCCACCCCCGCCGCCGTGCACGGTTCACCCAGCACCGCGAGGCACCGGTCGGCCATGCCGCGTACCGGGGCGTCGCCGATGATCGGCGAGACCCCGACCACCGGGGCCGTATTGCCGGCCAGCGCTTCGTGGATCCCGGGTACGGCGAGCACCGGCGCGATGCTCACCACCGGGTTGCTCGGTGCGATCAGCACGACGTCGGCGGCGGCCAGTGCCTCCGGTACGCCGGCCGCCGGCTTGGCCTGTGCCGCGCCGACGAAGACGAACCGGTGGGTGGGCAGCGCGCCCCGATGGCGTACCCACCATTCCTGGAAGTGGATGGCCCGCTCGCCGCCGGCATCGGGCCCCGGCCCCGGCCCCGGCCCCGGCCCCGGCCCCGGCCCCGACTCCGGGTCCGAGACGACGACGTGGGTCTCCAGCCGGTCGTCGGTGGCCGGAAGCAGCCTCACCCCCGGCCGCCAGCGGGCGCAGAGCGCCTCGGTGACCGCCGACAGCGGGTAGCCGGCGTTGAGCATGGTGGTGCGGACCAGGTGGGTGGCGACGTCCCGGTCACCGAGCCCGAACCAGGTGGGTTCCGCCTGGTACGCGGCCAGCTCGTTCTTCACCGCCCAGGTCTCGTCGACCCGGCCCCAGCCACGCTCCGGATCCGCGCCACCGCCGAGTGTGTACATCACGCTGTCGAGGTCCGGGCTGATCCGCAACCCGTGCAGGATGACGTCGTCACCGACGTTGACCACGGCGGTCAGCTCGGCTCCGGTGCGTCGGGCGTACTCCCGCGCGCCGACCAGGAACTTCGCGCCGCCGATCCCGCCGGTCAGTACCACGATCCGCATGCCGTCCATCCTCGTCCATCGGCGGAGCACTACGCTCACCGGCATCGACCGCCGCCACCTGCGAGCACCGGGAGAATGCGTGACCACCCAACCAGAGGCTGGGCCCGGCGACCGGCCGCCGGCCAGAGATCTCACCATGCCGCTGCGGGAGTTCGCCGCCGCCGTCCTGCTCGGTGCCACCGCAGTGTTCCTGTTCACCGCAATGCTGGACCTGCTCGTGCCGTACCGGCTCGGCTTCGGGCCGGGGTTCGCCCGCCGCTCGGCGGACAGTTTCGGCAGCTTCGTCAATCTGGTTACGGTCGGCTTCCCGTTGCTGGCGGTGCTGCTCGCCACGCACCTCACCCCGGAGCTGGGCCGGGCTCGGCTGATGACCCTGGTCGCCCTCGTCGAGTACGGGGTCGCCGCGGTGTTCGGTGGTCTGTTCGGGCTGCTGGTCGGCTTCGTCGTGCTGGTCGACGACACCATCCGCGGCGGATTCCAGGCGCTGTTGACCCGGGCGGCCTGGCTGGCGGTGCTCGGTGTCGCCGGGTATGCACTGTGGCGGATCTGGCAGGGGCGTTACCAGGTGGTGCGACCGAAGCCGCCGGCACCGGGCGGCTACGGTCCCCCGCCGGGCTACGGCCAGCCGGGGCAGTACGGTCACCCCGGTCCGTACGGCCCACCGCCGCCCGGCTACGGCCAGCCGGGTCAATACGGCCAGCCGGGCCCGTACCACCCGTACCACCAGCCCGGTCAGTCCGGTCAGCCCGGACCGGCGTACCCGCCACCGCCACCGCCACCGCCGCAGAGCGGCCCGCATCCGATGTACGCGCCGCCTGCTCCGCCTGCGCCGTCATCCGGGCCGCCGGCCCCGCCCGGGGACGAGCCGGGGCCGGCTGGGAACGAGCCCGGTCCGGAGGAGCCGGGCTCGGCCGGGACGACCCAACGGATCTCCTGATCACCGCTGGCCGCCGGTGGGCGCTGTGGCGAGCGCCACCGGCCGGCGCAGGCCCGAGGGCCTAGTCTGCAGTGGTGGCCGAGCACACTGAATCCGTCGTCGCCCGAGTGACCGGGGCCGCCCCGGCGGAACAGCCCACCACCACCAGCGTCCGGCGGGCGCTGCGTCGTGCCGCGACCGGCCGCAGCCTCGACCTGGATGAGGCCGCCGCGCTGCTGGCCGCCACCGATGGCGAGTTCGACGAACTGCTCGACCTCGCCGGTTCGCTGCGCGACGCGGGGCTGCGCGACGCCGGCCGGCCGGGCGTGATCACGTACTCGCGGAAGGTCTTCGTCCCGTTGACCCGGCTCTGCCGGGACCGCTGCCACTACTGCACCTTCGCCACCGTGCCGGGCCGGCTGCCCGCCGCGTACCTGGACCGTGCCGAGGTCCTGGCGATCGCCCGGGCCGGTGCCGCACAGGGTTGTAAGGAGGCGCTGTTCACCCTCGGTGACCGGCCCGAGGACCGCTGGCCGGCGGCCCGCCGGTGGCTGGACGAGCGGGGCTACGACTCCACCGTCGACTATCTGCGGGCCTGCGCGATCGCCGTACTGGAGGAGACCGGTCTGCTGCCACACCTCAACCCGGGGGTGCTGAGCTGGGCCGAGCTGCAACGGCTCAAGCCGGTGGCGCCCAGCATGGGGATGATGCTGGAGACCACCGCGACCCGGCTGTGGTCCGAGCCGGGCGGCCCGCACCACGGCTCGCCGGACAAGGAACCGGCGGTGCGGCTGCGGGCGATCGCCGACGCCGGTCGGGTCGGCGTGCCGTACACCACCGGCCTGCTGATCGGCATCGGCGAAACTCTCCGGGAACGGGTCGAGTCGCTGTTCGCGATCCGGTCGGCGGCCCGCGAGTACGGCCACATCCAGGAGGTGATCCTGCAGAACTTCCGCGCCAAGCCGGACACGGCGATGCGTGGCATGCCGGACGCCGAACTGCGTGACCTGGCCGCGACGGTTGCCGTCGGTCGCCTCCTGCTCGGGCCGGGTGCCCGCATCCAGGCCCCGCCGAACCTGGTCGAGGGGGAGTACGCGCTGCTGCTGCGGGCCGGCATCGACGACTGGGGCGGGGTGTCGCCGGTGACCCCGGACCACGTCAACCCGGAGCGGCCCTGGCCGCAGATCGACGAGCTGACCCGGCGTACCGCCGCCGCCGGGTTCACTCTGCGGGAACGGCTGACTGTCTACCCCGAGTATGTGCGGCGCGGCGAGGCGTGGCTGGACCCCCGGCTCGCCGCGCACGTGTCGGCGCTCGCCGAGCCGGGCACCGGTCTGGCCGACGAGTCGGCGATGCCGGTCGGCCGCCCCTGGCAGGAGCCGGAGGAGGTGTTTGCCCCAGTCGGCCGGACCGATCTGCACACCACGATCGACACCACCGGGCGGACCGGGGACCGGCGGGGCGACTTCGACCGGGTGTACGGCGACTGGGCCGAGGTCGCCGGCCGGATCAGCGCACCGACCGGTGCCGGCACCAAGGGCGACGGCGCCGGCGACGCGAATCTGCGGGCCGGGCTGCGGCTGGCCGCCGACGATCCGGCGGCGCTGCTGCAACCACGGCACACCGACGCGGCGCTCGCCCTGTTCACTGCCGATGGCGCGGCGCTGGACCAGGTCTGCCGGATCGCCGACGAGGTACGCCGGGACACCGTCGGCGACGACGTCACCTACGTGGTCAACCGCAACATCAACTTTTCCAACGTCTGCTACGTCGGCTGCCGCTTCTGTGCGTTCGCCCAGCGGGAACGGGACGCCGATGCGTTCCGGCTCTCCGCCGAGCAGGTGGCGGACCGGGCCGAGGAGGCGTGGCGGGCCGGTGCCACCGAGGTCTGCATGCAGGGCGGCATCGATCCCAAGCTGCCGGTGACCGCGTATGCCGAGCTGGTCCGGGCGGTCAAGCGACGGGTGCCGCAGCTGCACGTGCACGCCTTCTCCCCGATGGAGATCGTCACCGCCGCCGCGAAGGCGGGCATGCCGGTCCGGGACTGGCTGCTGATGCTGCGCGAGGCGGGACTGGACACCATCCCGGGGACCGCAGCGGAGATCCTCGACGACGACGTGCGGTGGGTGCTGACCAAGGGCAAATTACCGGCCGGCACCTGGGTCGAGGTGGTGACCACCGCGCACGAGCTGGGGCTGCGGTCCAGCTCGACGATGATGTACGGGCACGTGGACCATCCCGGCCAGTGGTTGGCGCATTTCCGGGTGCTGGCCGGGGTGCAGGACCGCACCGGCGGCTTCACCGAGTTCGTCGCATTGCCATTTGTGCACACCAATGCGCCGATCTACCTCGCTGGGCTGGCCCGGCCGGGGCCGACCTGGCGGGAGAACCGTGCCGTGCACGCCATGGCGCGGCTGTTGCTGCACGGCCGGATCGACAACATCCAGTGCTCCTGGGTGAAACTCGGCGACGAGGGCACCGTCGCGATGCTGCAAGGCGGGTGCAACGATCTCGGCGGAACGCTGATGGAGGAGACGATCTCCCGGATGGCCGGTTCGGCGAACGGCTCAGCGCGTACCGAGGCGCAGTTGCAGTCGATCGCGGCCGCCGCCGGCCGTCCGGCGGTCCGACGGTCCACCGCGTACCAACGCTGATGCCGGCTTTCCGCCCTGCGCCCACCGCTGCCCACCGGCGGCCGGATCGGCCTCGGTCCCGGCCGACGCCGTGCGGTGGCGCGTCCGACAAAAGTCGATTGGCGGATGATCGAACCCACCGGCGTCGTCGGCCGTATGAACAGGTGCCGGCGACCGCGGGTGACGGATGGGCCGCGCCGGCACTGGTCCCATCGCGACAGTGGGTTACCCCCTGACCCACCGGAAGGGTTGTCCATGAGAACTCGCCAGCGGAACCGACCGAAGTTCAAACTGTCCCGCCGCCAGGTGCTGACCGTCGCGGCGAGCGCGGGTGTCGGCGCGGCCGCGGTCAGCGTCACCGGCCTGTCATCGGCTGTGGACAGCCGGCTCGCCGGATCTGCCGAAGGTGACGAGGCAATCGTCGTCCACCTGCGGGATCCGTCAAACGGGACGTTGGACGTCTTCGTCGGCACGTCGCGGATCGAGGTACAAGACAAAAGCCTTGCCGCCCGGTTGCAGCGCGCCGCCCGCCAGGGCTGAGTGCGCCGTAAGGGCACGTCTCACCTGACGCGTACCGCGTCACTCACCGATCTTCTCAGGCTATGTGAGGTAGGTTCGTCATGTCTTCGCACCGTGAAGCGCCGGAGATATCCAAGGACCCGGTCGCTGACAGTACCGACGTCTATGCCTTTGTGAGTCCGGACCGTCCGGACACGGTCACTCTGATCGCCAACTATCTGCCCTTTCAGGTGCCGTCGGGCGGGCCGAACTTCTTCGAGTTCGGCGATGACGTGCTCTACTCGATCCACGTGGACAACAATGGTGACGGCCATCCGGACATCACCTACCAGTTTCAGTTCCGCACCGAGATCACCAACGAGAACACGTTCCTCTACAACACCGGGCCAATCGACGCCCTGGACAGTGAGAACTGGAACAGGCGCCAGTTCTACAGTCTGACCAAGGTCGATGCGCACGGCAAGGCGCAGCTGCTGGCCCGCGACGTGCCCTGCCCGCCGTGCAACATCGGTCCGCTGTCCACCCCCGACTACGTGGGGCTTGCCAACGACGCCACCTTCCAGCTCAAGAGCGGCGAGCGGGTCTTCGCCGGGCAGCGGGCCGAGGGGTTCTTCGTCGACCTGGGCTCGATCTTCGACCTCGGAAACCTACGGCCGTTCCAGCAGCTCCACGTAGTCGGTAAGGACATCTTCAACGTGGCGGACGAACCGGTCAACGCGACCGACCGGCTGAACGTCTCCAGCATCGCGCTGCAGGTCCCGATCAACCATCTGGTCAGTGGTGGCGGCCAGTACGGCGTCAACGACCAGCGATCGGTGATCGGGGTCTGGACCTCCGCCGCGCGTCAGCAGGTACGGATGCTGGGCAGTGCCAAGGCGGCCGACGTCAACGTCGGACCGGCGGTACAGGTGTCGCGACTCGGTAATCCACTGTTCAACGAGGTCATCGTGCCGATGGCGCAGAAGGACCTGTGGAACACCCTGCCCCCGTCGGAGGACAAGCGCTTCGCGGGCCTGGTGGAGAAGCCCGAACTGGCGCAGCTGCTGCCGGTGCTCTACCCGGACGTCTTTCCCAACCTTGCCGAGCTCAACGAGTCTGGCGTGCCCCGAGCCGATCTGGTGGCGATCCTACTGACCGGAATCCCGGCCGGGCTGATCGACGGTTTTCAGAACAACACCGGCGATCTGCAGGCGGACATGCTGCGGCTGAACACCGCGATCCCGCCGGCGGAGCAGCCCGACCGGTTCGGTCTGCTCGGCGGCGACCTGGCCGGCTTCCCGAACGGCCGCCGGACGACCGACGACGTGGTCACCATCTCGCTCCGGGCCATCGCCGGCTTGACGTTCCCGCTGATCGATCAGAACTTCACCCCGGACGACGCGGCCGGCGCGGTGACCCACGGGCTGAGCGCGGCCGACGTGACTGCCCCGTTCCTGAAGCATTTCCCGTACCTCGGCGTGCCGTACGACGGGTTCAACAACCCGTCCTGACCGGCCCGCACGTCCCGTCCGGGCCGACCCCGGCACATCCAGAGAAGGTGGGGAGCATGCACGAGCACAGTCTGGCCCCGTCGGAGACCGGCGGCGTCGTCCTCGACATCGGCGGCGACATGGGTGCCCTGATCATCTACACCGGACAGGAGTTCCACGGCCGGGAGATCGAGATCAGCCCGACCGCCGGTCCGGACCAGCCGGATCCGGCCCCGCGTACCCATGCGGCGGTCCGGGAGCGGCAGGTACGCGACGGAGTCTTCTTCAGCGCCGTCTACACCGATCTGCCGGCGGGCTCCTACACCGTGTGGCGCTCCGACGAGGTGCCCGCCGGTCAGGTGGCGATCAGCGGCGGGGCGGTGACCGAGTTCGTCTGGCCGCAGCACGCCGCCGCTGGGCGGCTGATCCCCAAGGCAGGGTGACGGGACTCCCGCACGACAGTGTGACGAGATCGACGTGCTAGGCGCGATCGGCTTCTGGGCCGTAGGCGTGATTGACCTCTGGGGAGGGAAGTAGGGCAGGTGAGGTAGACCGGTCGACCGACCGGAGACCGAGCCGGTGCCGCGTGAGCGGCACCGGCTCGGTGTTGTCTGCGGACAGGGTCGTCGGCGCTGGGACTGGCCGAGCGGGTGGTGCGACTCGCCGGTCCCGCGTTACCCGGTGGGGGGCTGAATCGATAGGGCAGGTTGCGGGCCGGATGACGACGGGGAGGGCGGGTGACCGGTGCGCGACAGCAAGCCCATTTACCAGGTTCGTCTTGACGACGCACGCATTACACGCGTGTAATTTCAACGGGGTCGCTCGGACGGGCTGCATCAAAACCGGATCGAACGGGCAAGATGGACACGCCTTCCGCGTGGGGGGTTGCGCCGGCCGGGTGGGGCGGCGCGCGAAAGGAGGCACGCGTATGGATGGTCGGCTGGAGGTCGCGGACCTGCTCGGTAACGCCCCGGAGTGGCAGGAGCGGGCGCTGTGCTCGCAAACCGATCCGGAGGCGTTTTTCCCGGAGAAGGGTGGATCCACCCGCGAGGCAAAGCGGATCTGCTCTCGTTGCGAGGTGAAGTCCGAGTGCCTGGAGTACGCGCTCGGTCAAGACGAGCGGTTCGGCATCTGGGGCGGACTGTCCGAGCGGGAACGACGCAAGCTCAAGCGCAGGGTCGCCTGACCTGCCGCCGTCGGCCCGGGCGGGTTGCCGAGTCAGGCCAGCTCGTCCGGGTCGACGCCGAGCAGATTTGCCACCTGCTCGATGATCACGTCGTGCACCAGGTCGGCGAGATCCTCCCGGTTCAACGCCCGGAACTCCAGCGGACGCCGGTAGAGCACGATCCGTGGCGGCATCTCCTGACGCCCCGGCCGGCCGGGCAGCAACCGGGCCAACGGCACCTCGCCGTCCTCCAGCACGTCGGAGTCGTAGACGTTCAGATCCGGTGGGACGTCCTCGACGGCGAACTCGACACCGGCCAGCTCCTTCGCGAAGCGCCGCTCCAGCGTCTCGACCGTGTCCAGGACCAGCTCGTCGAAGACCTCGGCCTTGGTCCGGGCCAACGGCACCGTCGCCGGCACCAGCCGACCACGCAGCCCGCGCCCGTGCCGGTCCCGGCGATCCCGACGCGCCCGGCGGGGCGTCTGCGCGCTGCCGGGCACGGGAATGGTCACTGGAATCCTCCGGTCACCTGCCCAGCGTAGTCCGGATCGGCCCTTTCCGGGCGTGGGGATCAGGAGTCCCGGCGTGTCGCGTCGGCAAGCTGGTCGTGGAGCCGGTATTAGAGATAACGTGCCGCCGTGAGGTCATCACGGCGCTGCTCCCGTAACGGCTGCCCCCGCCAGGCCGTCGCCACGTTGACCTATGTCTACAACGAGTCGACCGCCGTGGTCGGCCCGCTCGCCGCGTTCGCCGAGCCGCACACCTACGACCTCTGCGAGCAGCACGCCCGCAGCCTGACCGCGCCCCGTGGCTGGCAGGTCGTCCGGCACGAGGGTGAGTTCGACCCGCCCCCGCCGACCACCGACGATTTGGTGGCGCTCGCCGAGGCGGTCCGGGAAGCAGCCCGACCGGCCCCACCACCGCGCCCCGGCGCCCCGGACGCCGTCGACATCGACATCAACCCGTCGACCGGCCGCCGCGGCCACCTCCGGGTGATCCCGCCGGCCTGACGCCCGGCCGATCAGCCCCCGACTGCGCCCCGCCCCGACCCCGCTCCGCCAGCCCGGCCACAGGCGGTACGGCCGTCACTGCCCGGTCAGTCGGCCCAGCAGCCCGGCCAGCCGGGACGGCCGGTCCCCTCGGTTCTCGGCCGCGTCGGCGGCGGTCACCAGCCGTAGACCCGCGTTGACGCCGAGCCAGCGCAGCGGCTCCGGCTCCCAGCGCGGCGAGCGGTGCCCGACCCAGGGCAGCGCGGTCAGCTCGCTGTCCACGCCGAGGATCAGATCGGCGAGGGTACGGCCGGCCAGGTTGGCGGTGCCCACTCCGTCGCCGACGTACCCGCCGGCCCAGGCCAGCCCGGTGGCCCGGTCCAACCCCACCGACGCCGCCCAGTCGCGGGCGACGCCGAGCGGGCCGCCCCAGGTCCGGGTCACCGGCACCGCGTCGCCGAGCACCGGGAACAGCTCGCCGAGCGTCCGGCGCAGCGCGGTGAACACCCGTGGGTCGCGGTCGTACTCGGGCCGGATCCGGGACCGGAAGTGGTACGGCGCGCCCCGCCCGCCGAACGCCAGCCGGCCGTCGGCGGTCCGCTGCCCGTAGATGATCAGATGCCGGTAGTCGCTGAACGTCTCCCGCCGCGCCAGCCCGATCCGGGCCCAGGTCTCGTCCGGCAGTGGCTCGGTGGCGATCATCAGCGAGTAGATCGGGGCCACCGCGCGGCGGGCGCCGGGCAGCGCCGGGGTGTAGCCCTCGGTCGCCCGTACCACCACCGGGGCGCGGACCGTGCCGGTCGGTGTCCGGGCCGCCCCGGGGCCGTACCCGGTGACCGGGGTCCGTTCGTGGATCGTCACCCCGCGCCGTTCGACGGCCCGGGCCAGGCCACGGACCAGCCGGGCCGGGTGGATCGCCGCGCAGTGCGGGGTGTAGGTGCCACCGAGTACGCCGTCGGCGGCGCACCGGGCGGTTGCCGCGTCAGCGTCCAGCAGGGTGAGGTCGGCGTCGGTGCCGCCGTACGCGTGGACCTCGGCCACCGCCGCTTCGGCCCGCCGCAGCTGCGCCGGGGTACGGGCCAGGGTGACCGTGCCGCCGTGGCTCCAGTGGCAGTCGATGCCCTCGGCGGCGGCGACCCGGCCGACCTCGTCGACCGTGGCGTACATGGCGCGTTGCATCGCGATGGCGGCGTCCCGGCCGTGCCGGCGGGCCAGCGCGGTCGGTGAGCTGGGCAGCAGCGCCGAGCACCAGCCGCCGTTGCGCCCGGAGGCGCCGTACCCGGCGATTTCCTTCTCCAGCACCACGATCCGCAGCGCCGGGTCGGCGCGGGTCAGGTAGTACGCCGTCCACAGCCCGGTGTAGCCGGCGCCGACGATCGCCACGTCGGCGACCGTGTCGCCGTCCAGCGCGGGCCGGGCCGCCAGCTCGTCGTCCACGGTGGCCATCCAGTGCGACACGTCCCGGTAGTCACCGTGACCGCGCATGGTCCACCACCTTCCGCCGTCGGCCCGCGCTACATTCGCTGCCAGGCCTCGGTGAGCACGGCCCGCAGGATCTGTTCGATCTCGTCGAACTCGGCCTGGCCGGCGATCAGCGGCGGGGCGAGCTGGATCACCGGATCTCCCCGGTCGTCGGCCCGGCAGTACAGCCCGGCGGCGAACAGCGCGCCGGAGAGGAACCCGCGCAGCAGCCGCTCCGATTCGGCGTCGTCGAAGCTCGTCCGGGTGGCCCTGTCCTTGACCAGCTCGATGCCGTAGAAGTACCCGTCGCCCCGGATGTCACCGACGATCGGCAGGTCGTACAGCTTCTCCAGCGAGCCCCGGAAAGCGCTTTCGTTGGCCCGTACGTGCCCGGTCAGCTCCTCCCGGGCGAAGATCTCCAGGTTGGCCAGCGCCACCGCGCAGGAGACCGGATGTCCGCCGAAGGTGATCCCGTGACCGAACGATTCGGTGCCGTGCAGGAACGGCTCGATCAGCCGGTCGGACGCGATCATCGCGCCGAGCGGGGAGTAGCCGGAGGTGAGTGCCTTGGCGGTGGTGATGATGTCCGGCTGGTAGCCGTACCGCTGGGCGCCGAAGTACTCGCCGAGCCGGCCCCACGAGCAGATCACCTCGTCGGAGACGAGCAGCACGTCGTACGCGTCGCAGATCTCGCGTACCCGCTCGAAGTAACCCGGCGGCGGCGGGAAGCAGCCGCCGGCGTTCTGCACCGGCTCCAGGAAGACGGCGGCGACGGTCTCCGGGCCTTCGCGTTCGATCGCCCGGCCGATCTCGTCGGCCGCCCACCGGCCGAACGCCACCGGGTCGTCGCCGTGCTCCGGCGCCCGGTAGAAGTTGGTGTTCGGCACCTTGATCCCGCCCGGGACCAGCGGCTCGAAGTCGGCCTTGATGCCGGGCAGCCCGGTGATCGCCAGCGCCCCCATCGTGGTCCCGTGGTAGGCGATGTCCCGGCTGACCACCTTGTGCTTGGTGGGTTTGCCGACCCGCTTGAAGTAGGCGCGGGCCAGCTTCCACGCCGACTCCACCGCCTCGGAGCCGCCCGTGGTGAAGAAGACCCGGTTGAGGTCGCCGGGGGCGAGCGCGGCGATCCGCTCGGCCAGCTCGATCGCCGTCGGGTGCGCGTACGACCAGAGCGGGAAGTACGCCAGCTCGCTGGCCTGCTTCGCGGCGGCCTCGGCCAGCTCGGTGCGCCCGTGGCCGGCGTTGACCACGAACAGCCCGGCCAGCCCGTCCAGCAGCCGGCGTCCCTCGCTGTCCCAGACGTACGCGCCGTCGCCGCGCACGATTGTCGGCACCGGGGCGTCCAGGTAGCTGGACATCCGGGTGAAGTGCAGCCAGAGGTGGTCGGTCGGGTTGCCCATGTCGTGGCCCCATCGCGTCGGTCGCACCGGCGCTCGCACAGCGCCGTCCTGGCTACGGTTATCGCACAGATGCGCCGCTCGCTGCAAGGTTCACGAGATCAACAGTGCCGTTCACCTACGGTTTGAGCAACTCGAGCCAGCTACAACGACGAAATCCGCATCACGGGTGAGTCGGCCAGTCAGGGCCGTTCGCTGACATTGCGCGGTCCACCCGACCACGTGTGACGCCGTCACACGAATACGCCGAAGGGCGGACCCGGGCTGCGGTCCGCCCTTCGGCGCAAGTCGGTGGAACCGCTCGCCATCTATCTGTGTGTCTTGGCCCACCGCGAGGCCGCAGCGACCAGTTCGGGCAGCTCGGCCGGGGTGGGGAGCCCGGCGAGGTCGGCGACCGGCACCCAGCGGGCGCTGGCGACTTCCTCCAGCTGCGCGGTCAGGTCGCCACCGGAGGCGCGGCACACGTACGCGAAGTCGATGTGCCGATGCGCGCCGATCTTGGAGTCGGTCACGTCCATCTCGATGACCGTCCACGGGGCGGCATGGCTTGCGACCGCCGGGTGGGTGAACGCAGGCTCGCCGAGCACGGTGGCCTGGATCCCGGTTTCCTCGGCCACCTCACGCACCGCCGCCTGGGCCGGGTCCTCGTTGGGGTCGATGTGCCCGCCTGGGTAGAGCCATAGGCCGATCTTGTTTGTGGTGCAGGAGCAGGACTCGATCCTCGTCGTCGAGGACGACAGCGGACGCGGTGTTGTGCCGGATCGTCATGGGAGCTGCCCTTCGGCGAAGACGCGGATGCGGTCCGCGACCCATCCTAGGGCCGCCTCGGACATACCCGGGTGAACGGGAAGCTGGAACGTCGTCGCAGCGAGAGCATCGCGTTGACGACGGCGGGGGTCGTCGCGGGAGGTGGCTTCGGGCAGACCGCCGCGCACGATTCTGGCGGCGTAGTCGGCGCGGGTCACGGCGGACTCGTGGCGCAACTCAGGGCCGAGCGTGAAGATGGCGTCGACGAAGCCGTCCGGCTCATCTTCCAGCTCACCCTGGGAGAACGGCCAGAGCTCGATGGTCTCCATCCGGCCGGGCAGCGCGTCGGGAGCGGCTGACGTGCCGAACAACCGCGCGGAGCCGGTGAGAAGGTATCGACCTGGTCGGGGATCCTCATCCACGGCGGCTTTGATAGCCAGCAGCAGTTCCGGGACACGTTGGATCTCATCGGTGATCAGCAGTTCCGGGGAGTCGACGAAGCCGACCGGGTCGGTTGTCGCCGACGCCGGCCGGCCCGGGAGAATCCTGTCCGTGCCTACGGGCAGGGGTGGATTCCGCTGGTGGAGAACGGGGTGCGTACGCCGGACAGGCGGTCCCAGTCCCGGTCGGGGCAGGGGCCACGCAACCAGGTGCCGACCCGGTTGGTGTGACTGCTGTCCGAGTAGTAGTGGGTGACGATCACGTAGTAGTCGGGGGGTGCTGCCTGGGCCGGGGCGCTGGTGACCACGAGGGTGGTGGACACGGCGAGCAGGGCTGCGGCGAGGGCGTTGCGGATGACAGCCGGCACGGTACGAGTCCCTTCAGGATGCTCGACTTTCGGTAGTTATACCGTAGCAACTCGTAGGCGGAATGTGGGGCGGTGAAGATCCGACAAACACTCGCGAGCGGTCAGTCGGTGTTCGCCGGGCGCCCGGCGTTGAGGTCGACGCTGCCGCCGGCCGGCACCGGTAGGAACGTCGGGCAGCCCTTCGCGGTCTCGTCGGTCAGGCAGCGCTGGAACACCTCGTACAGGATGTAGCCCTCCGGGCCGAGCACCTCGACGAGTTGGCGGATCTGCTTGAGCTTCTCCTCGACTGTGGCGTTCTGCTCGACGATCGCCCGACGCTCGGTGATCGCCACCTGCACCGCGGCCAGACCGTCGACCAGATCCTGACGCGGTGTCGGTTTCTGCAGGGTCAGGTTGAACTGCAGGAAGTACGCCCGTCCGCCGGTGGTGGCCTGCACCGCCGCGCCCAGGTCCTCGTTGATCGCCGTCTCGAACGCGGCCCGGGTGGCCGGATCGTTGTACAGCGCCAACCAGTCGTACTTCTGCGCCTCGGTGGTCATCGCCTTGTGCAGCGGCTGCCCGACGTAGAACCGCAGCAGGTCCAGCCAGTGGCTGGTGGTCCGGCCGTCGTCGTCCATCACCGGCTGGAACTTCAGCCCGATCTCCTCGTGGAACTCGCGCAGCATCCCACCCTCGTCGGCACACGAGGTGTCCAGGTGGAAGGTCAACCCGCCGGAGACGGTCAGCTCCTGGTTGTCCTTGGAGACCACGACGAACGGCGTGGACTCGGAGCCCTCGTTGCCGGTGAAGTCGAACGTCCGCTGGCCGGCCGGGTACACGTAGTACCGCTCGCCCGGCCCGTCCCAGGTGCGGTTGTTCTGGGTGACGCAGGCCTGGTAGGTGGTGCTGGAGAAGGCGCCCGCGTCATAGTGCAGCGCCACCTGGTCCGACTCGGTGCTGACCGTGGTGCAGCCGGTCACGGTCAACACCAGCAGCGCTCCGACACCCGCGATCACCCGTAGCTGACGACGCATCCGTTGCCCCACTTCCCTCGGCGTGTGCCGTCAGGGTAGGGAAGCGAATCAATCCGACTGGTCCGGCCGTACCCCAGGGGTCGGCTGCCGGCGCGACCGGCTTGTGGCCGTACCGTGCCGTCCTGGTCGGGCTAGAAGCAGTACGGGACCGTGATCGAGGTGAAGTACGCGGTACTTTCGCCCGTCAGATACTTGTAGTTGCCATCTGGGCACCGGAAGCGGTAGCCGATGCCGACCTCGGTGGTGTGGCTGCTGTCCGAGTAGTAGTAGTAAATGACGGTGTAGTAGTCGGGTGGGGCGCTCTGCGCTGGGGTGGCCGTGAGCGCGATGGTGGTTGCCACAGCCAGTAGCGTCGCCGCCAGGGCGCTGCGAAGATAATTGCGCACGACTGATGCCTCTCCGTCTGGTCACCATGGGTAGCTCCAAAGTAGCACCGAGTGGTGACCCCTGTGGACTCCGGTGAACAATCGACATATGTCGCACCGGCGCCCACCCGTGGTCCCGCCGGTGGGGCGCTGCCGACGCGGGTCAGGCCGTGCCCCAGGTGTAGGTCTGTTTGCGCAGCTTCAAATAGACGAACGCCTCGGTGGAGACGACCCCGTCGACCGTACGCATCCGCTGCAGGATCTCCAGCAGATGGTCGTCGTTGCGGCAGACCACCTCGGTGAGCAGGTCGAACGACCCGGCGGTGATCACCACGTAGTCGACCTCGTCCAGCTCCGCAAGCCGGTCGGCGACCGTCTCCAGATCCCCGGCGGTACGCAGCCCGATCATCGCCTGGCGGGGGAAGCCGAGCTGCAGCGGATCGGTGACCGCGACGATCTGCATCACCCCGGCGTCGAGCAGCCGCTGCACCCGCTGGCGGACCGCCGCCTCGGAGAGCCCGACCGCCTTGCCGATCGTCGCGTACGGGCGCCGCCCGTCCTCCTGCAACTGTTCGATGATCTGTTTCGCCACGTCGTCGAGGACGACGTGACCGGAGCCGTCGCCGCCCTGCTGTCGTGTCCCCATCCGGGTCTCCTCGTCTGTCAGAATCGGCGCATTGTGCCGCACCGCTGATACGTCGCCGAGTGGGTCGGCGTTAAGAGTCCGAGTCTGGCGTATTTCGTGGCCAACGGCGAGCTGCGCAACGGAATCCCTTGTGAAGTGCGAATCTGCATGCCAGGATCGGCGTCTGATTGGTTCACAAGCTACGCCTTGCCTTCGGGTCGGCCCCGCCGGCCCGCACCCTTCAGGAGCCGTCCATGCGCAGTCGCCTCCGCCCCCCACCGTCCGCGCCGGCCGCCGCACTGCTCGCGGCCCTCGGCATGCGCCGTACCCTTACCCGACGCACTCTGGCACGCGGCGCCGCCACCTCCGGTGGGCTGCTGCTCGCTGGCGGCGCGATCGCTGCCTGCGGCACCCCGGCAGCCCAGCAGACCGAGGAGAGCTGCGTCAGCGAGGACCTGTCCGACAGCGAACAGGTGATCAACTTCTCGAACTGGCCGCAGTACATCGACGTCGACGCCGACGACGAGAGCCGCCGACCCACCCTGGAGGCGTTCCAGCAGACCTCCGGCATCACGGTCACCTACACCGAGGACATCAACGACAACAACGAGTTCTTCGGCAAGGTGCAGAACCAGCTGTCGTCGTGCCAGCCCACCGGCCGCGACATCATGGTGCTCACCGACTGGCTGGCCGCCCGGATGATCCGGCTCGGCTGGGTGCAGCAGTTGGACAAGGCGAACATGCCCGACGTGACCGCCAACCTGCTGCCGTCGCTGAAGGCCAGGCCGTTCGACCCGGACGACTCGTACGCCGTACCGTGGCAGTCCGGGCTGACCGGCATCGCCTACAACGGCACCGTCACCGGCGAGGTCCGCACCATCGACGACCTGCTCACCCGGGCCGACCTCAAGGGCCGGGTGACCGCGTTGACCGAGATGCGCGACACCATGGGGCTGCTGCTGCAGTCCAACGGGCACGACCCGGCCGAGTTCACCGACGCGCAGTTCGACGACGCTCTGGAGAAGCTGCGCCAAGCGGTCGCCGACGGGCAGATCCGCCGGTTCACCGGCAACGACTACGCCGCCGACCTCGCCCGGGGCGACGTCGCCGCCTGCATCGGCTGGTCCGGAGACGTGATCCAGCTCGCCGCCGAGGACCCGAACATCGTCTTCCAGGCACCCGAGTCCGGGCTGATTCTCTTCTCCGACAACATGCAGGTGCCGAACCAGGCCGCCCACAAGACCAACGCCGAGAAGCTGATGGATCACTACTACGACCCGGCGGTCGCCGCCGAGGTGGCCGCGTACGTCAACTTCATCTGCCCGGTCGCCGGTGCCCAGGAGGCGATGACCGCCATCGACCCGGAGCTGGCCGCCAACCCGCTGATCTTCCCGGACGAGACGCTGCTCGGCCAGGCCAAGGTGTTCATGGCGTTGACCGAGGAGCAGGAACGCACGTACGAGCAGAAGTTCCAGCAGGTCATCGGGGCCTGAGGCGGCAACCGATGGCGACCGACCCGACCGGCGGCGGCCCACGCCCAGCCGACCCACCCGCCGGTGACCTGCAGCTGACCGACCTGACCAAGCGGTTCGGCCCGTTCACCGCCGTGGACGGACTCGACCTGACGATCCCGCAGGGCGCGTTCTTCGCCCTGCTCGGCGCCTCCGGCTGCGGCAAGACCACCACGCTGCGGATGGTCGCCGGGCTGGAACAGCCCACCAGCGGCCGGCTGCTGCTCGGCGGGCGGGACATCACCCGGCTGCGGCCGTACCGGCGGCCGGTGAACACCGTCTTCCAGAGCTATGCGCTGTTTCCGCACCTCAGTGTGGCCGACAACGTCGCGTTCGGACTGCGGCGGCGTGGCATCCGCGACGTGCGCCCGCAGGTCGATCGGATGCTCGCCCTGGTGCAGCTCGACGGGTTCGGCCCGCGCCGACCGCAGCAGCTCTCCGGCGGGCAGCAGCAGCGGGTCGCCCTGGCCCGCGCGTTGATCAACCACCCGCAGGTGCTGCTGCTCGACGAACCACTCGGCGCGCTCGACCTCAAACTGCGCCGGCAGATGCAGGCCGAGCTGAAACGCATCCAGACCGAGGTCGGCATCACCTTCGTGCACGTCACCCACGACCAGGAGGAGGCCATGACGATGGCCGACACGGTCGCGGTGATGAACGCCGGCCGGATCGAGCAGCTCGGCCCACCCGCGCAGATGTACGAGTTTCCGGCGACCGCGTTCGTGGCGAACTTCCTCGGCCAGTCGAACCTGCTGGCCGGCGAGGCCACCGGCCGATCCGGCGACGACGTGCTGGTCACCGCGTACGGCTCGCGGTTCACCGTGCCCGCGGCCCGGTCCCGGTCCGTCGACGGTCCGGTCCATCTGGGGGTACGCCCGGAAAAGCTCGCCCTGACCCGGGACGCGGACGGCGTACCGGCCGGGGCGCAGTCGGTCACCGGCGTGGTCACCGAACTGGCGTACCTCGGGGTCAGCACCCAGTACCAGGTGCGCACCGGCTGGGGCACCGAGCTGAGCGTGTTCAGCCCGAACAGCGGGGACGGAGCTCTGCTGCCGGTCGGTGCCGACGTGGTCGCCTACTGGCAGCCGGCGCACGCCTTCCTGCTGGCCCGTGAGCCGGGCACCGGCGACCAGACCGCCCCGCTGCTCGACGACGCCGTACCCGCGTCATGAGCATCCTGGCCCACGTCGGCGGGGGAGCGGGCAAGCCCCCCGCCCCGGTGCCGGCCGCCCGGCGGCGCGACCGGCTGCTGCCGTACCTGCTGCTGTTGCCGGGCGGGGCGTGGCTGACCCTGTTCTTCGCGGTGCCGGCGGTGCAGCTCGCCGCGACCAGCCTGTACGACCCGACCGGCTCGCTGGCCACCGGGTACGCGATGACCTGGTCGTTCGGCAACTACCCGGACGCGCTGTCGGCGTACTGGACGCAGTTCGGTCGCGGCTTCCTCTTCGCCGGCATCGCCACCGTGATCGCGGTGCTGCTCGGCTACCCGCTGGCGTACGCGATCGCCCGGCGGGCCGGCCGGTGGAAGAACCTGATGCTGATCTGCGTCGTCGCCCCGATGTTCACCAGTTTCCTGGTCCGCACCCTGGCCTGGAAGACGATTCTGTCGGAGAACGGCTGGCTGGTCGGCGTACTGCGGGATCTGCACCTGCTCGCGCCGGACGGCCGGCTGCTGTTCACCCCGGTCGCGGTGGTGCTCGGGTTGACGTACAACTTTCTGCCGTTCATGGTGCTGCCGCTGTACGCGAGCCTGGACCGGCTCGATCCCCGGCTGCTGGAGGCGGCCAGCGACCTGTACGCGAGCCCGGCGCGGGCCTTCTGGCGGGTCACCCTGCCGTTGTCGGCACCCGGCCTGGTCGCCGGCACCCTGCTGACCTTCATCCCGGCCTCCGGTGACTACATCAACGCCCGGCTGCTCGGCACCCCCAACGAGTACATGATCGGCAACGTGATCGACTCGGCGTTCCTGGTGCGGCTGGACTATCCGCAGGCGGCGGCGCTGTCCTTCCTGCTGATGGCGGCGATCCTGATCATCGTGTCGGTCTACGTCCGGCGCGCCGGCACCGAGGAGGTGCTGTGACGGGCCCAGGTGCGCCAACCGGCGCGGGGATCGGTGCGCGGATCGGCCGGTGGCTGGTCGACCGCTGGGTGTTCGGCGTCGGCCTGCTGGTGCTCGGCTACCTGCTGCTGCCGGTCGCGGTGGTCGCCGGGTTGTCATTCAACCGGCCGTCCAGCCGGCTGTCCTACGACTTCAACGAGTTCACGTGGGACAACTGGCGGCAGCCGTGCGCGACCAGCGACATGTGCGACGCGGTGCTGCGCAGCGTACAGATCGGGTTCCTGACCACCGCCGGGGCCACGATCCTCGGCACCCTGATGGCGTTCGCGTTGGTCCGGCACCGGTTCCGTGGCCGGTCCGCGGTCAACCTGCTGATTTTCCTGCCGATGGCCACGCCGGAGCTGGTGATGGGCTCGTCGCTGCTGACCCTGTTCGTGGCCGGGGCGGTGCCGCTCGGCTTCTGGACCGTGGTGACCGCCCACGTGATGTTCTGCCTGAGCTTCGTGGTGGTCACCGTGAAGGCGCGGCTGGCCGGCATGGACACCCGTCTGGAGGAGGCGGCGATGGACCTGTACGCCTCCGAATGGCAGACGTTCCGCCTGGTCACCCTGCCGCTGGTGCTGCCCGGTATCGTGGCCGCCGCGCTGCTGGCCTTCTCGCTGTCGTTCGACGACTTCATCGTCACGAACTTCAACTCCGGCACCACCGTCACCTTCCCGATGTACGTCTGGGGTGCCGCCCAGCGTGGCATCCCGCCGCAGGTCAACGTGGTCGGTACGGCGATGTTCGCGGTCGCGCTGCTGCTGGTGGTGCTCGGCGGTGCCCTCGGGCGGCGGCGGGGCCAGGTCAGTCCTCGATCGCGTGCATGACGTGCTTGAGCCGGGTGTAGTCCTCCAGCCCGTACATGGACAGGTCCTTGCCGTGGCCGGAGTGCTTGAAGCCGCCGTGCGGCATCTCCGCCACGATCGGGATATGGGTGTTGACCCAGACGCAGCCGAAGTCGAGCCGGCGGGTCATCCGCATCGCCCGGCCGTGGTCGCGGGTCCACACGGAGGCGGACAGGCCGTACCTGACGCCGTTGGCCCACCGGACCGCCTCGTCCTCGTCGGTGAAGCGCTGCACGGTGATCACCGGCCCGAACACCTCGTCCTGGATGATCTCGTCCGGCTGGCGCACCCCGGCGACCACCGTCGGGGCGTAGAAGTAGCCCCGGTCACCGACGCGCGCGCCGCCGGTGTGCAGCTGCGCGTGGTCCGGTAGCCGGTCGACGAAGCCGGTGACCCGGCCCAACTGGTCGGCGTTGTTCAACGGCCCGTACGCCACGTCCGGCTCGTCCGGTAGTCCGGTTTTCGTCGACCGGGCCTGCTCGGCCAGGGCGGCGACGAAGTCGTCGTGCACGCCCGGTCCGGCCAACACCCGGGTCGCCGCGGTGCAGTCCTGCCCGGCGTTGAAGTAGCCGGCACCGGCGATCGCCTCGGCAGCCGCCGCCACGTCGGCGTCGTCGAAGACCACCACCGGGGCCTTGCCGCCCAGTTCCAGGTGGGTGCGCTTGAGGTCGGGTGCGGCGGCGGCCGCCACCTCCATGCCGGCCCGGGTGGAACCGGTGATCGACACGAACTCCGGGGTCGGGTGGGCGACCAACGCCCGGCCGGTGTCCCGGTCGCCGCAGACCACGTTGAACACGCCCGGCGGCAGGAACTCGGCGGCGATCTCGGCCAGCAGCAGCGTGGACAGCGGGGTGGTGTCGGACGGTTTGAGCACCACCGTGTTGCCGGCGGCCAGCGCCGGGGCGATCTTCCAGACCGCCATCATCAGCGGGTAGTTCCAGGGCGTCACCTGCGCGCAGACCCCGATCGGCTCCCGGCGTACGTAGGAGGTGTGCCCGGCCAGGTACTCGCCGGCCGATTTGCCCTCCAGCACCCGGGCCGCCCCGGCGAAGAACCGGAGCTGGTCGACGCTGGGCGGCAGCTCCTCGTCGGCGGTCAGCTGGCGTGGCTTGCCGGTGTTGCGGACCTCGGCGTCGACCAGGTCGGCGGCGCGGGCCTCGACCGCGTCGGCCAGCTTGAGCAGGGCCAGCTGCCGCTGCGCCGGGGTGGTGTCCCGCCAGCTTTCGAAGGCGGTGGCGGCGGCCGACATGGCCCGGTCGACGTCGGCGGGGCTGGACGTTGGTGATTGGGCGAACACCTCACCGGTGCACGGGTCGACCAGGTCCTGGTAGCCGCCGTCGACCGGGTCGACGTAGCCGCCGTCGACAAAGTTGCGCACCGTCTGCTTGTCGGTCATCGTTCGGCTCCTGCACGTCGGCTCGGCCTGGATCAGGCAGGATGAGGTATCCGCCAGCTAGGAGCCATCTTCGCGACCGAAATCGCAGCAGACAAGAGGTACGGCAACTGTTTCCGTGCGTGCGTTGCTGGACCGTGCCGCCTCGTCAGCGTGTCTCACGCCGCTTCGTCGGCGTGTCGGGCGAGGAACTCGTCGATCGCCTGACGAATGAGCCCCGACCGGCCTCCCTTGTCGTTGCCGGCGAGTTCGTCCAGCCGCCGCACGGCCGTCGCGGAGAGGCGGACTCCGGTAACGATCATGGGTACGCTCTCCGGTGACGGCGCAGGGCCAAGATCGGGGCCTCTGGAGGCGTCGCGTAGCAGCTCCGAGATGTCGCCACCCTGGTCGAAATACGCCACCAGCTCTTCGCGGCTCATCGTCCGCGGATCACGGCTCGCACTCATCGTGTCCCCTCCATCCACTGCTTGACCTCCTCCGGCGTCGCAGGCCGAGCCGCCAGGATCGCGTAGCTGTTGACCTTCCCCACCCGCTCACACAGCACCATGATCACGCGTGCTGTGTCAGCCAGGCCAGCTACCGCCAGCAGGAGTGTCCCGATGTGGTTCTCGATCCGCTGCGGCGAGTAGAGCGCTTCGACCGTCTCCCGTTCGGAGACGCCGTGCCGTGCCGCGCTGATCTTGCCGGCCTCAGTCCACCCGTACTCTCGCGCAACCACGACACCAGCGTACAACGCGTAAAACGTGCGTACCGGCAGCGCTGCTGTCGCAGCTCTGAGTGACGTCGGCGCGTAAGCCCCTAGCAGGCGGAGCGTTCTACGGCCGTGCGGATGCTGGGCGAAATCTGGTGGATGACCGTCGGCTGCATCGGCGATGATCACATGCGTGGAGGGTCGTCATCGGCAGGTCCGGGCTCGGTACACCGCCGACACCGTCACCGTGTACCAGGCGTATCCGGCGGAGATCGCGGTGCCGACGTTGGCGAACGGGCGGTTCGTGGCCCCGTTCAAGCGGGACCGGATGACGTGGATCAAGCCGTCGTTCCTGTGGATGATGTACCGGTGCGGGTGCAGTGGGATCCTGAGCGGTCGCTGCGGCTCGGGCCGCTGCCGTACCGGTCGCTGCAGGTGGGGCTGTCCGGCGAAGCAGTCGACCGCTACGTCGACGAGTGGACCGTCGCCATCACCGAGGTGACCGGGCTGGCACATGCTGTGCGGGAGCGGCTTTCCGCTGGTGATGACGCGGGTGCTGGTGCCCTACTGCCGGCCGAGCGGGTCTATCCGTTGCCGGCCGAGGTTGCGGCGGTCATCGGCGCAGACCCGACACCGGCGGCGACCTGCTGATACCGCAGGACGGGATCGAGCACGTCAGCCGGTGGGTACTCGTTGAGCTTGATGCCTCAGGTGCATCAAGATGCACCTGAGGCATCAGGTCGTCGGACGCATCATGGGGTCCGGGGCTCGTCAGGCGCGGTCGTGCAGAGTGACCTGGTAGCCGTCGGGGTCGGCGAAGGTGAAGGTCCGACCGAAGGGGCCGTCGATCGGCGCGGAGACGATGGTGTGACCGTCGGCGACGAGAGCATCGTGAATGTCCTGCACGTCTGTGGCGTGGAGCCAGATGGCTGCACCGATGCCCGGCTGAGCAACGGATCCGAGGTCGGTGCCGGGGACGATCTCGCGCAGCGCGAACGCGATGGGCTTGGTTTCGAAAACGACGGCGTGTGCAGGCCCGGCCGGCGAGCGTACGAGCCCGAGGTACTGCTCGTAGAACGCCCGCGAGGCGTCGAGGTCGCGTGCCTGCAGCGAGATGAAGTCGGGGCCGGTGACGGGCATGATGGTCTCCTCCGGTCGTGTCAGGTTCCTGACATGGCGCAATGTATGTCAGGATGCTGACATGAGTCAAGGCGGGCGGGGCAGTGGGCAGGGCGTCGACCTGGAGACATCGCTGGGCTATCTGCTGAAGGAGGCGTCGAGCGCGCTCCGGATGGCCATGGAGGAGGTGCTGCGACCACTCGGGATGAGCGTGACGCGTTACTCGTGCCTGGAGTTGCTGGCGCAACGGCCAGGCCTGTCGAACTCCGAGCTCGCGCGGGGCGCCTTCGTGACCCGGCAGTCAATGAACGTGCTGCTCCAGGCGCTGGAGCGAGAGGGCTACGTGACCAGACCGGCGGAAGCGCCCGTCGGGAAGGTGCTGCCCACGCGGCTCACGCCTCTGGGTCGGCAGAGTCTCGAAAAGGCGACCGTCGCGGTCCGGTCGGTCGAGGTCAAGATGCTGGCCGGGTTGACCGAGACCGAGCAGTCGGAGGCGTTGCGGATCCTGCGGCGGATGGTCCGCTCCCTGCGCGATGGCGACGACGACGCTTAGACCGCATCTCATTTGGGGTTGTCGCTGGTCAACAGGTTGAGACGGGCTGCTCGGCGGTAGCAGATGACAGCGCAGGCGAGCTGTACGAATCCGAGGAAGTGGGAAGCCTTGCGTTCGTAGCGGCGGGCGAGGCGCCGGAACCGGGTGATCCACTCCAGACAGCGTTCGACAACGTAGCGGTGGCGGCCGAGCCGTTTCGAGGACTCGATGCCCTTGCGGGCGATGCGTGCCCTGATGCCCCGTCGGGCGAGGGTGTCCCGGCAGTGGCGGTAGTCGTAGCCCTTGTCCGCGTGCGGCTTCACGGGCCGTCGGCGAGGCCGGCCGACCGGCTGACGCACCGGTGTGATGGCGTCGACCATCTCCTCGAGGAACTGTTGGTCGTTGACGTTCGCGGCGGAGATGTCGGCGTGCAGCGGGATACCGTTGCGGTCGCTGACCGCGTGGATCTTGGAGCCTGGCTTGCCTCGGTCCACTGGGCTGGGTCCGGTCAGGTCCCCCCTTTTACCGCCCGTACGTGCATGGCGTCGATGCTGGCCCGTGACCAGTCCACGCGGCCGGCGGCGCCGAGTACGTCGAGGGTCGCCTGGTGGAACGCGGCCATGACTCCCTGAGCGACCCACTCGGTGAACCGGCGGTGCGCGGTCTTCGACGAGATCGGGAACGACTCCGGTAGTTCGTCCCAGGCGCAGCCGGAGTCCAGGACGTACAGGATCGCCGCCAGCGTGGTCCGGTCGTCGATGCGTCGCCGGCCGCCGCCCTGATGGCGTTTCGGATGCTCGGGCAGCAACGGCTGCGCGAGGTGCCACAACGAGTCCGGGCAGTACTTCTCCACATCACCCATACCGACCCAACGAATCACCCCGCGCTACAGCAACCCCAAATGAGATGCGGTCTTAGCGGGGCCGGCCGCAGGATTTCGCATCCCGCGGAGCCGCCCTCGTCCTCGTCGCCCGTTCGACCGAAGCGCTGGAGAAGCTCGCCGCGACACTGCGGCGGACCCACCAGTCCCAGATCGTCGTACTCGCCGCTGATCTGTCCGACCGCGCCGAGTGTCGAGATCGACCTGCTGATCAACAACGCAGGCATGGGAGCGGTCGGCCAGTAGAACTGGATGCCAACCCTGGCGTACTGGCAATGCTGTTAACTTAGTGTGGGTGGGGTTATGATCGCTGGTCGTGGCGAGGGTTGAGGAGCGGGTCGCGGAGGAGTCGCGGGTTCGGTTGCCGGATCTGGTGGGTGTGGGGGTGTTGACCGCGGCGTTTCCGCCGGAGGTGGTCGATCTGGTGGTGGAGCGGTGGGACGCGCGGGAGCAGCGGTCCCGGTTGTTGCCGGCTCGGTTGGTCGTCTACTACGTGATCGCGTGTGTGTTGTTCATGGACAGCGCGTATGTGGAGGTGTGGAACAGGCTGTTGTCGGGGTTGTCGTGGGCCGGGCGGTACCGGACGCGTCGTGAGGTGGGGATGCAGCCGACGGCGGCGGCGTTGACGAAGGCTCGGGGGCGGTTGGGTCCGGAGGTGCTGGAAGGGGTGTTGGAGACCTCGTTCGGCGGGTCGGTGGTGGGGCCGGAACAGGCGCCGTGGGGGTACTTCCACGGGTTGCGGAAGGTGGCTGTCGACGGGTTCTGCCTGAACGTGGCGAGGACGCCGGAGAACGTGGCCGCGTTCGGGTCGCCGTCCAACGGGCAGGGCCCGGTGGGGTATCCGCAGGTACGGGTGGTGGCGTTGGCCGAGACGGGTACCCGTTGCCTGCGGGGGGTGGCGCTCGGTGGTCTGGGTGAGGGCGAGCAGCCGCTGGCCCGGACGCTGTGGCCGCTGCTCGGGTCCACCGATGTGGTGGTCGGTGACCGTAACTTCCTGTCGTACGAGGACCTGGGGGCGATCGCCGCGACCGGCGCGCACGCGGTGTTTCGGGTCAAGGCGGGGGTGGACCTGCCGGTGTTGCGCCGGCTGGCGGACGGCTCCTGGATCTCGCGGATCGCCGATCCGGTCGCGGCGCGCCGGCTACGGCGGCGGAAGGTCCCGCCGGCCGAGATTCCCGGTATCGAGGTACGGGTGATCGAGTACACCGTCGAGACCGAACCCGACCAGCACGGCGAGTACGAGGTCAGCGAACTGTTCTGCCTGGTCACGACCCTGCTCGATGAGCGGGCCTATCCGCTGGGGGACTTTCCCGACCTCTACCGCGACCGGTGGCGGATCGAGACCGCCATCGGAGAGGTCGAGACCCGGCTACGCGGCGGAGCCGACGTCGTGCTCCGTTCCCGTAAACCCGACCTCGTCCGCCAGGAGGTGTACGGGCTGCTCTGTCTCTACCAGGCCATCCGGCATCTGATCGTGGCCGGCGCGGAACAGGCCGGCCTGGACCCGGACCGGATATCGTTCACCCGCGCCCGCGATGCCGTCGCCCGTCACGTCAGTGACGACGCGGCGTTTTCCCCCCGAACGACTGGCTGAGCTCGTCCACGACGTCATCTACGAGATCACCGACCCGCGTAACCTGCTTCCCGCCGAACGCCGGCCACGCAGCTTCGCCCGCGAGCAGCGCCAACCCGGCCGCCGCTACCCACGCCAGAAAGACGAGTACAAGAAGCCGCTACCACCCCGCACGAAGATCAGGCTCTGGGTCACCACCAGCCAAGACCCATAAAGTTAACAGCATTGGGCGTACTGGTCAGCCTTGACGATCCGGTCGGTCGTTTCCGATCCGGGGGAGACCACCTCGACCACCAGCAGCACACGCTCGGGGCGGGTCGGGGTGACGTCGATGGTGTCCGCCCGGTAAACCGTCACATCGGGACGACGGTTGTTCAGCGGCATGGCCTGGAGCCGAACATCGAAGTCGGTGTCAGTGTTCCAATCCGGCCCGGCGGCACCATCCAGAGCGTTCGCCAGCAGCCTGGCAAGGCGATTGTGCCGATTGAAGGCACTCGGACTCACGAGGACCATCCCATCCACGATCTCGATGCCCGCACACTCTGCCGATCAGCAGGCTGCCTGACCGTTTTGGCCGACCAGCCACACCTGCCAGATGCAGGTCCCACCCATATGGCCTACGATCCCGACCGCGCTGCCGTTCGTCCCGCTGGCGGCGGCTCCGGAGCCGGCGAATTCAGTCGATCGACCGTCGCAATCTCGAAGCGATGCAGGTCGAAGGCCGTCATGCGGCGGTGGCTCGCCAGTCGCGTCCCAATCCCGTTGTCAGGCGCAGGTAGCGGCCAAGGTGTCGAGAGAAGAAGAAGATGTGGTCTGCCTCATGCCTTTTCAAGCACGATGAAATGGTACTCCAGCCAACGCCGCGACAATCCAACTTGCAGCGCCGACCCGCCAATCATGTTGGCCCAGAAGGGGATCTCAACAAGACGGTTGCGAAGCCGTGGAACTGCGGCTGTGGCGCCGACGGCCATCTTGACCACGCGGTCGCGTGGCCGCCCGAGACGCAAATATTCAGTAAGATCTTTGTCCTCGACCAGGTGTAAGCCGGCGCGTCCGGACATGGCTACCAACTCTGCCACAGTATGCAAACTTCCGATACGCCACCCGGCGCGGAACTGGTCGAGACAGAGTTTACGAGCGGCGAGCCCACGATCCTTGTCGGTCATCCAGTCGTCGCACAAGATAAGGCGACCTCCAGGGCGCAGCCGCTCAGCCAGGGACGGGAGTAGGCTCTCCAGCGACGGCGAGTGGACGACTGCCTCAACGGCGACCATGGCGTCGTAGTGTGGTTCTGCGGGCAGTTCGGCAAAATCAGCACAGAATACGTGACAGCGGTCGCTCAGTCCTTCGCGGGCGAACCGTTTCGCTGCGATCTCGGCCTGCACTCGGCTGATGGTCACGCCAGAAATGATCCCGTCCACCTCGCGGGCCAAGCGCACCATCGTCCCACCGACGCCACAGCCAAGGTCAAGCACCCTTGCGTTTACCGAAGGAGTCTGCCCGCGCAAGCGCTCGATCATTAGGCGGTTTACGGTGTCCACAGCCTGAGTCACTTTCGTGACATCCGGCGTCCATACCCCACGGTGTATTGCGTCACTGCCTGGGCTCTCGGCAACCAAAAGGAACCGACGCGTGTTGTCGTCGTAGTAGTCGGCGACGCGATCAACGTGACCAAGTCCAGATGCTGCACGCTCCGACGTCGAGCTCATCGACGCAGGCTATCACATTGTACGCATCTGGCTCGAGCCGGCGGCTGGGTCTGGACGGGAGTGACGGGCCGTAGGATGTCGAGGAGATCCACCCCGTGTTCCCGCAGCGGACAGGTGGAACGCGCCATCTTGAAGTCGGCCTGTGGGGGATCACTAGACGAGTTGTTCCGAAGTCCGGTCAGTGGTCGTAGGCGATCAGGGACCGGGTGACGGGTGCGCCGGTCTTGTTGTTGTGCCAGATCGCGGCGGCCATGGCGAGGAGGCGTTGGGCGACGCGTACGGCGACGCCGGTGAAGGTCCGTCCGCCGTGTTGTTCCAGGTCGAGTTGGCCTTTGAGGGTGTCGTTGACCGACTCGATCAACTGGCGGACCTTCCTGAGCTGAGCAGCGGTTCGCCGTAGCGGGCCTTCTCCTTCTTGCGGGATGGGCGTAGCAGGGTGATGCCCTGGTCGGAGAGGTTCCGCTCGAACACCTTGGACGCGAAGCCCTTGTCGCTGATCAGCAGGATGCCGTCGTGTTCTGCGACGACACCGGCCTCGACCTGCAGCATCGCGGTGAGGACCTTCCGCTCGCCGATCTTCGGGTTGGCCAGGGCCCACAGGATCGGCATCCCGGTCGGGGTGCAGGCCAGGTATAGGCGCAGTCCCCAGAGGAACCGGGAGTGGGAGGCGCAGTAGCCGTATCCGGCCCAGCCGGCCAGGTCCGAGCGTTGCACGGTGGGGCGGGACATGCCGCACGGCACCGGGGTGGAGTCGACGATCCAGTGGTTGTCGAACCAGAAGTCGCTGTCGCGGGCCAGGTTCCGGATCGTCTTCTGGATCAGTGGGAGGGCGGCGCGGAGCCGTTTGTTGTAGCCGGGCCGCTGCGGTAGGTAGGGGAACATGCCGGCCAGGTGGACGCGGGCGTAGCGGATCCAGTGGGCTTCGGAACGGGCGCCGAGCAGGACCTGGGCCACGGCCAGGCAGACCAGTTCGGAGTCGGTCAGCAGTGGTGGTCTGCCGCGCCACCGGGGCGTGCGGATGCTGTCGTCGATCTTCACGTACAGTGCGGTCAAGAGGGTGTCCAGGTTTTGCGTCACAACATGATCTTGGATGCCCTCTCCTCATGCCCGGACATCGACCTCTGACTTCGGAACTACTCGTCTAGGTCCTGCTTCCACACCGACCTTCGGTGTAGTCGTGATCGGAACAGGCTAACCCCCGTAGTCAGATTCACCAACACTTGTGCCGGCAACTTCCCGTCTGACCGTTTCGAACCCACGATGTGCGAGACAACCGCCACATCGATTACGTCCCACCGCAACTGATCATCACAACTGGCGTCATAACCCGTGGGTAACCCGTGGCCGGAGCGCCGTCCCGCCTCGTCGCGCTGCCACAACGATCAAAGCTTCGGCTCAAACTATGAGCAACTTCTGCCATGGGCTTTGTATCAAGGGTCCCCTGGTGCCCGGTCCGGCCGAGCCGAGCCGAGCCAGTCTGCTCGGCCGGACCAGATAGATGGCCTCAGTCAGAAGTTGGTGAATGACCACGTCTGATTGGCTGCGCTGGCGCAGGCACTTGTGCCGGCAACTTCCCGTCTGACCGTTTCGAACCCACGATGTGCGAGACAACCGCCACATCGATTACGTCCCACCGCAACTGATCATCACAACTGGCGTCATAACCCGTGGGTAACCCGTGGCCGGAGCGCCGTCCCGCCTCGTCGCGCTGCCACAACGATCAAAGCTTCGGCTCAAACTATGAGCAACTTCTGCCATGGGCTTTGTATCAAGGGTCCCCTGGTGCCCGGTCCGGCCGAGCCGAGCCGAGCCAGTCTGCTCGGCCGGACCAGATAGATGGCCTCAGTCAGAAGTTGGTGAATGACCACGTCTGATTGGCTGCGCTGGCGCAGGCGTAGATGGCAGCCCTCGCGCCGGCGGCGGTGCTGGCGCCGTCGATTCCCAAGCACATTGAGGTGTTCTTGCGGTTTCTGAGGTTGAAGAACGTACTATCGATCGCGGAAATGACCCAGTCTTGGTCGAAGCTGGAGGATCCGTTGACGATGACTGCGGACGTGTTGGAGGCGGTGCTGGCGCCTGAGGTTCCCATGTTCCGGTCTACGCCGTAGTTCCAGAAGGTAGTGTGTTGACAAGGACCCAGCCTTGGAGAGCATTTGGGCCGGCGAGCTGCTGGCGAACAATGGCGTTGTTGGCCGTACTACTTGCCTGTAGGTACTTGGAGGAATTCTTGTTCTTGATCGCGAAGGGTGTCACTGCCAGCGACTTTGACTGGGACAAGGCCACCGAGATTGGTACCGGGGTCCTGTCCTCGGTCGCTGCGTGCGCGGCCGCCGAACTGGCGGTGACCGCCAGCACCGCAGTCACAACCGCCGCAACCACCGCCCTGATTGCTCCGCCACGCATTGTTACTCCTCTCTGTGGTGACTTCGTTGCCCTGGGTGGCTACTTGGCGCCGAGAGTTCCAGACAGCCTGCCGAACCCGTGGTCCTTGTCGATCGTCCACCGCGGCCGGTCACCTGTACCGGCGCGGTCAGGGCCGCCGGGAGGTGTTCGGGTACTCAGCGGAATAAAGTAGGTCAGGTCGTTGGGGTTCGGCCAGGCTCCGGCGCACGAGCAGGTAGTGGCGAGGCCGGCGGCGGCGATCCACGCCCACGCTTAGCAGCGGTCGCCTTTGGAGCCCTCCCCGCAGGACCTGGCCTGCCAGGCGGTGTCGGTGCTCAGGGCCGCGGCCGCCGTTCCGGCGCGGGCCTTCGTCCTCGTCCTCCAGCTGGGCGGAGTGATCCGGGACAAGCACGGCACGCTGAGGCCTGCAGCCGATTCCCCGGGTCTGGCAGGCCGCGTAGTCGCCGGTCCCGGTCGTAGACGCGTCGGCGGTGCACCACCGCACGGGTACGCCGGCGTCGAGGTGCGCGGTGGGAACCCACAACCGGGAGCCGACCAGGGCGCGGCTGGCACGGGTGGCGTAGCCGCCATACCGTGGCCGTGGCGGGCGCCCGGCGGACGAAGCCGAGTCGGGCCTGGGTGATGTCGCCGAGATCGTGTAGCCAGGCCGCGATCGCGGTCATGCTCGATGCGCCGGCCATCACCGCGCATACCGCGACGGTGAGTAGCCCGGCCAGCGAATAGCGTAGCCCGCGTGGGCTGCGGGGATTCGACACCATCGCCAAGGCGTCCAGCAGACTCGGTTGTTCGTCCAGGGTCACCGGCCGGACGGGTGTGGCGGCGGGGTGGCCGTCTGTCGAACACTCAATGCCCCTGATCCACGTCATCGGCGTAGCCGACCGACCTGATGCTGGGTGCGGGCCCACGGCCCGTCGAGGGGGACCGGGCCGGCCTGACCGAGATGAAGCGCCGGCCCTGGTTGGCAGGGCCGGCGCCCCGACGGTGTCCGGCGGGTGAGCGGCTGGGTCAGTGGTGGTGCTTGGCCAGCGCGACGAAAGAGCGCCAGGCAGACGGGGCGAACGCGAGGGTGGCGCCGTCGAGGTCCTTGGTGTCCCGGACCAGGACCCGGCCGGGCAGGTTGTCGGCCACCTCGACACAGTTGCTCACGCCGCTTGACCTGGTGGATTTCCGCCATGAAGGGTCAGTTGTGTTCATCAATCAACCTTAGGATCAGGTCCCGGCTCTGGGTAGTCGATAACGAGAGCTCGTTAATGGCTTCCCAGACCCATTCCAGTTCGATGACGTCGGCTGCCGTGCTCGCCATCCTGCCGCGCAGCTGGTCGTCCAGGTAGGCGATCCGGCGGCCGTCGCCCAGGGTGGCCAGCGAAAGTGGTCCGTTTAGACCTGGGTTGAGGCCGATGTTGCGGTCGGGCACCACCCGTATCCGGACGTTCGACTGGTGGCTGGCGTCGACCAGGTAGCCGAGCTGATCCTTGAGAACCTCACGGGACCCCTGGTGCAGAGCGGCTTCGCCGATCAGGCAGGACAGCTCGACCGGCTCGTCACGGGTGAACACCGCCGCCTGCCGGCCGAGCCGGATCCGAATAAGATCGTCGACCTTGCTCTTGCTCCAGGGTGAGGCGGCGAACAGCTCACGCATGTAGGGCTCGCGTTGCAGCAGCCCTGGGATGATCGACAACTCCCAGCAGCGCAGCAACGCGGCCCGCCGTTCGTGTTCGGCCCACGGACGCAGCCAGGGCTGGCGGTCTCCGCGTGCCTCGTCGGCCAGTTGCTGGATCTTGTCACCGGAGTTCAGCACCTCGTCGAGCGCCTGTGCGGTGTCCTCCTTCGGCACCAGCCGACCGGTCTCGAAGCTGGCTATCAGCGACTTCGACACGCGGAGCGCCTTTGCCAGCTGCGTCTGGTTCATGCGCCGGGTCAGTCGGAGTCGCCGAAGCTCTGTCGTGAGTTCACTCATGATTATCACCTCGAATACCCAGAAGTGGCAGCGGGTTTAACGAGGTTCATCTTCTAACGACACCGACTGATAGTCCAGCGTGGAAGTAGACCACCGGGTGAATTGCCGTGGATGCTGAAATCGGAGCGCTTCTCGCAGCAGCGCTTTTTGATCAAGGAGCGGGGGCGAGTAGCTCGTCGATCTGGTTGATCGCCGAGGTGGAGCCCTCCACCATGCCCATGTCCAGCACCTGTTGCAGGGCCTCGGCGGACTCGTACTTGCCCACGTAGGTCGCCCGGGTGCCGCCGTTGTGCTCGGCGAATGTGTACGTGTTGCGGGAGGTCGGCATCTCCGACAGCGGCTTGAAGTCCATGTCCGCGAAGCCATCCTCGAAGGAAAAACTCGTCGGCTCGTCCACGGCGGTGATCAGCCAGTACCCGGCGTGCTTGTCGCCCTCCGGGCCGGTCATGTAATAGGTCACGCGTCCGCCGGGCGTGAGGTCGTGGTCGACCACGGTCGCCGGGTACGTCGGCGGTCCCCACACCTTCTCCAGTTGGCGAGGGTCGGCGTAGACCTGCCAGACCCGCTCCACCGGCGCGGCGAAGTCCGCGGTGATGGTCAGGGTCCGGTTGTCAAGGTCCTGCTGGACGTCGGTCACGGGCACTGTTCGGTCCTTTCGTCGGGATCGGTTGCGACCCATCGGGGTCGGCTGCGAGCAGCGCGTCGATGCGTGCGATGCGGCCACGCCAGATGTGTTCGAGCTCGGCGAGCATGGCTGCCGCCGAGCGCACCGCCTGCACGTCGCCGCTGGCCAGCTGCTCGCGACCACTACGTCGTTTGATCAGTAAACCGGCCTTCTCCAGCACAGCGACGTGTTTCTGTACGGCGGCGAAGCTCATGTCGTACTTGGCGGCGAGCGCTGAGACGGAGTGCTCCCCGGCCAGCACCCGGCGCAGGATGTCGCGCCGGGTGCGGTCGGCGAGCGCGTGGAACATGGCGTCCGCCCGGTCCGCGCTCTCCTCGATCACCACGCCAATATACAACCGATCGGTTGTGCGTTGTCAAGGCCATCGAGTGCCTCGGTCACTGGCTTTAGGCTGGCCGGATGGATCACCCCGACCCGACCCCGCGTACGCCGTTCTGGCTGGCTGGCGAACCGGCGCACGGTGACGCGCCACTGGCCGTGCACCACCCGTACGACGGTCGGCTCGTCGGACGAACCAGCTACGCCACGCCCGACCAGGTCGAGCGGGCGGTCGCCGCCGCGCACCGGGTCGCGCCGGTGGCCGCCGCACTGCCGGCGTACCGCAGGGCGGCCGCACTGGACCACATCAGCGCCCGACTCGCGCAGCGGGCCGACGAGATCGCCCGGCTGATCACCGCCGAGAACGGCAAACCGATCAAGTGGGCGCGCGCCGAGGTGGCGCGCGCCGTCTCCACATTCCGCTGGGCGGCCGAGGAGGCCCGGCGGTTCTCCGGTGACCTGCAGCGCCTGGACACCGACCCGGCCGCCGCCGGCCGGATGGCGGTGGTCCGGCGGGTGCCGCGCGGGCCGGTGCTGGGCATCTCGCCGTTCAACTTTCCGCTGAACCTGGTGGCGCACAAGGTCGCCCCGGCGATCGCGGTCGGCGCGCCGATCATCGTCAAGCCGGCGCCGGCGACCCCGTTGACCGCGCTGCTGCTCGGCGACTTGATCGCCGAGGTCACCGAGCCGCACGGCCCACACACCGGAGCGCCCGCCGGATCAGGCACCGGCCTGCCGGCCGGCATGGTCTCGGTGCTGCCGGTGCCGAACGACAGGGCCGGCGACCTGGTCGCCGACCCGCGCCTGCCGGTGGTGTCGTTCACCGGCTCCGGGCCGGTCGGCGCGCTGATCCGCCGATCAGTGCCGGACAAGCACGTCACCCTGGAGCTGGGCGGTAACGCCGCAGCGGTGATCTGCGAGGACTGGACCGGCGACGAGGAGCTGACCCGGGCGGCACAGCGAATCGCCACCTTCTCGAACTATCAGGCCGGGCAGAGCTGCATCGCGGTGCAACGGGTGTACGTGCACGAATGGCTCTACGACGGCTTCCTGCCCCGGCTCGTCGCCGCCGTACAGGCGCTGCGGGCCGGTGACCCGGCCGACGATGCCACCGACGTTGGGCCGCTGATCAGCGAGGACGCCGCGATACGCGTCGAGTCGTGGGTGGAGGAGGCGGTGGCCGCCGGGGCGACGATCGAGGTCGGCGGCCGACGCGACGGCGCGACGTACCCGCCGACGGTGCTGACCGGGGTGCCGGCCGGCGCGAAGGTGCTGACCGAGGAGGTCTTCGGCCCGGTGCTCGTCGTGGACCGGGTGGAGAACGACGAGGCCGGGTTCGCGGCGGTCAATGACTCGGCGTACGGGCTGCAGGCCGGCGTGTTCACCCACAACCTGCAGACTGCGTTCACCGCGCACCGCACGCTCGCCGTCGGCGGGGTGATCGTCGGTGACGTGCCGTCGTACCGGGCCGACCAGATGCCGTACGGCGGGGTCAAGGGCAGCGGTGTGGGCCGCGAAGGAGTCCGCAGCGCGATGGACGACTACACCGATCCCCGGGTGATGGTCCTCACCGGACTCGACCTCTGACCTGGCACCTCGCAGGTTAGGCGACGGCCAGCAGGTCGGCGCCGATCAGCGGTGCCCAGAACCGACTCGCCGACTCGATGTCGTTGCACCAGGTCATTCCGTCGCGGCTGCCGTCGCTGTGCACGATCAGCACCTTGCCGTCCGGCATGGCGAACGCCCAGCCGACGACGTCGTCGACCGCTTCGCCGGTGTCGACCGTTTCGTCCGCGTCGGGCAACTCGTCGTAGTCGTCGTCGAAGCGGCACAGGGCGAACACCTTCGGTGCCCGGTCGAGCAGGACCGCCTCCAGACGGATCGCGGTGGTTGCCGTGCGGGTCTGGTCGCTCACAGTCGTCCTCGATTCGGTACGCAGTGACGTGTGGTGATGTCATCGTGTTCTGTGGTCACCAGCCATGCAAGTGCATTGAATTGCACCATCTGAACTACTGGTAGCTGACGTCGCGCTTTCGGTAAGCGAGACTGGCGTCCATGCATCAATGTCAAGGAGGTGCCTGATGGTCGTCGGATCGCCGCCGACGGTGCGACGCCGGCAGCTCGGTCGCGAGTTGCGCGCCCTGCGGGAGACATCCGGCCTGCTCGCCGAGCAGGTCGCCACCGAGCTGCGCTGCTCGACCGCCCGGATCAGCCGGATCGAGACGGCCCGGGTCAGGATCTCGCCCGGCACCGTCCACGAGCTGCTCGATGTCTACGGCATCGAGGGACCCGAGCGGCAGCGGCTGGTTGCCCTGGCCCGCCAGGCGCAGGAGACCGGCTGGTGGCAGGAGTACAGCGAACGTCTCACCTGGGAATACTCCACGCTGATCGCGCTGGAGAACGACGCCGCCGAGCTGCGCTGGTTCGAGCCGTCCGTGCTGCCCGGTCTGGTGCAGATCGAGGAGTACGCCCGGACGGTCATCCGCAAGACCCTGCCCGGCCACAGCGCCGAGACCATCGAGGAGAAGGTCGGCGTCCGGATGGCCCGGCAGCGGGTGCTGACCCGCGAGACCGACCCGGTGCGGCTGTGGGCGGTGCTCGACGAGGCGGTGCTGCGCCGGTTGGTCGGTGGGCCGGAGCTGATGCACCGGCAGCTGCGTCACCTGGTCGAGCTGTCCACCTTGCCGACTGTACGACTGCAGGTCCTGCCGTTCGCTCAGGGCGCGTATGCCTGCAACACCGGGCCGTTCACCGTGCTGACCTTCCCGGAGACCGCCGACGCCGACGTGGCCTACGTCGAGAACGAGGCCGGCGACCTCTACGTGGAGAAGCCGGCCGGCGTCGCCCGCTATAACCTTGTCTTCGACGACCTGCGGGCGGATGCGCTCGGCTGCGACGACTCCCGGGCGTTCATCGCCGAGGTCGCCGACGGGCTGACCTGACGCGTCGCTGACAAGGAGCACCGCATGTCCACAGCAGATTTCACCGGGGCGGGCTGGCGCAAGAGCAGCTACAGCAGCGGCAACGGCAGCTGCGTCGAGGTCGCCGTCGTCGGCGGGACCGTCGGCGTACGGGACTCCAAGGACCCGGCCAGCCCGGTGCTCGCCTTCACCGCGACGGACTTCGGGCGGTTCGTCGCCGATGTCCGGGGCGGCGCGCTGCGCGGTCCGGCCGCGTAGCCACCGCGCGGTAGCCTGTCGCGCGGTGGCGTCCGAAGCGCGGGTGCCGGCGACGCGGAAGGCGAGGCGGAGATGTCGGTACGGCGTGGCACGGCTCGACTGGCGACGGTGCTCGCGCTGACCGTCGGCACAGCGGCACTCGCCGCAGGCCCCGCGTACGGCCAGGACGAGCGGGTGCGGATCGGCCTGCCGAGCAAGTTCACCGCCGGCGAGAAGGCCGGTGGGGTGACCGTGAAGGTGACCAGACGCACCGACGGGTGCGTGGCGGTGCGTACCGCGCTGGCGATCCGGCTGCCCGGTGTCACCCCCGACCAGGTCGGCGTGCAGGCCCGGATCGACGACGACTGGGTAACCGTGCCGCTGTGGGACAACGGCGACGGGCTGCTGCTGACCGAGCACACCGCGCCGGAAAAGGACGAGCTGTGCAAGGGCAAGAGCCGCTCGGTCCGCTACCGGATGGCGTTCCGGGCCGGTGCGCCGGCCGGAGTCGCGCACATCGTCGGTGAGGCGTACACCGCCGGTGGGGTGCTGCTCGGTCGGGAAGCCGGGGCGAAGCGGGTCGGCGGTCGGCTCGCCGGCACGTACCAGCCGGGTCCGCCGACCCCGTCGCCGACCCTGGAACCGACCCCGGAACCGACGGTCGACAGCGCGGCCGTGGAGCCGAGCGACGCACCGGCCGTACTGCCGGACCAGAGTCTGCTGGCTGCGGCCGGCTCGGCCGGCGGACCGGCCGGTGACGACGGTCCCGGCATCGGCACCGGGGTGATGGCCGCCGGGATCGGCATGGTCGCTGTCGGTATCGCCCTGCTGGTGCTGCTGATCCGCAGGCTGCGCCCGGCCCGGTCGGGCCTGGACGGCCGCAACGGCCCGCCCGGTACGGGTGGTCCCGGTGGGGACGGTGGGGACGGCGGGGCGACCATGCTGTTGCCCCGGATCCGGCGCTGACCAGCGGCTGGGCGCTCCCTGCAGCGGCGTATCCGGCCGGAGGATGAACATCGTGCTGCCGGAGGATGGACCGTCAGCCTTGGCCGAAGGCATTGCCCACCGCTCCGTTACCCTCACTCGTGTTGGCATCGGCACGGCTGAGGAGCGAGACCTTGTCTGACTTGTCCAAAATCGTCAAGGCCTACGACGTCCGTGGCACCACTCCCGACCAGTTGAACGAGACCGTGGCCCGGGCCATCGGTACCGCGTTCGTACAGGTCCTGGCCGAGCGCGGCGACAAAGCCGACCGGATCGTCATCGCCCACGACATGCGTGAGTCGTCGCCACCGCTGGCCGACGCGTTCGCCGCCGGGGCCACCGCTGCCGGGGCCGAGGTGCTGCACGCCGGGCTGGCCTCCACCGACCTGCTCTACTACGCCTCCGGCGCGCTGGAGCTGCCCGGCGCGATGTTCACCGCCAGCCACAATCCAGCCCAGTACAACGGCATCAAGATGTGCCGGGCCGGGGCGGCGCCGATCGGCCAGGACTCCGGGCTGACCGACATCCGGGACCGGGCCCAGGCGCTGCTCGACAGCGGCGAGGTGCCGTCCGGCGGGGACCGGGTCGAGCGGCGCGAACTGCTCGCCGACTACGCCGCGCATCTGCGTACCCTGGTCGACCTGTCGGGGATCCGGCCGCTGAAGGTGGTCGTCGACGCCGGCAACGGGATGGGCGGCTACACCGTGCCGGCGGTCCTCGGTGACACGGTGCTGCCGGCTCTGCCGCTGACCATCGTGCCGATGTACTTCGAGCTGGACGGCTCGTTCCCGAACCACGAGGCGAACCCGCTCAACCCGGAGAACATCGTCGACCTGCAGAAGGCGGTCCGGGAGCACAACGCCGACCTGGGGTTGGCGTTCGATGGCGACGCCGACCGCTGCTTCGTCGTCGATGAGCGTGGCGAGCCGGTCTCGCCGTCGGCGATCACCGCCCTGGTCGCCGCTCGGGAGCTGGCCAAACACCCCGGTGAGACGGTCATCCACAATCTGATCACCTCCAACGCGGTGGCCGAGATCGTCCGGGAGAACGGCGGCGAGCCGGTGCGCTCCCGGGTCGGTCACTCGTTCATCAAGGCCGAGATGGCCCGGACCAACGCGGTCTTCGGCGGTGAGCACTCGGCGCACTACTACTTCCGGGACTTCTGGTTCGCCGACACCGGGATGCTGGCCGCGATGCACATGCTGGCCGCGCTCGGCGAGCAGGACAAGCCGCTGTCCGAGCTGGCCCACGAGTTCGAGCGGTACGTCGCCTCCGGTGAGATCAACTCGACGGTCACCGACCAGCAGGCCAAGCTCGCCGAGATCAGGACGGCGTACGCCGACGCCGACACCGACGAGCTGGACGGGCTGACCGTCCGCTTCGACGACGGTGCCTGGATCAACATCCGTGCCTCGAACACCGAGCCGTTGCTGCGGCTCAACGTGGAGGCACCGACCACCGAGCGGATGGCCGAACTGCGCGACGGGGTGCTCGCGCTGGTTCGCGGCTAGGATCTTCACCGGAAGGCGCACCCCGGGACGGGGTCCGCCGGCGAGACACGTGGAAGGAGCCATCCGATGGCCCTGGATCAGCAGCTGCTGGAGATCCTCGCCTGCCCGGACACGCACCACACGCCGTTGACCTACGACGCCGACGCGGCGACCCTCACCTGTCCGGAGTGCTCGCGGATCTTCGAGGTGCGGGACGGGATTCCGGTGCTGTTGCTGGACGAGGCCCGCCGGCCCGGCGAGGCCGGCTGATGGCGGTTCCGATCGACGGCACGTCCGGGGTGGTGGGTCGGCGGGTCGCCGACGAGGCGCTGCTCGACGACGTGGACGGGCTCAACTCGACCGATCCCGGCGGCATGCTGCGGTTCACCGCGTCGGCCGGTGCCCAGGTGCGCGAGTCGGCGGCGCTGGCCGCCGAAGCCAACCTCGGCATGCTCAGCGACGAAGGGCGGCCCCGGGCGGTCGTCATCGCCGGTATCGGTACCGCCGGGCGGACCGGTGACGTGCTGGCCACTGTGGCCGGACCGCGCTGTCCCGTACCGGTGATTCCGCACCGCAGCTCCGGCGTGCCCGGCTGGGTCGGCGCGGCCGACGTGGTCATCGCGGTCAGCGCTTCGGGGCGCAGCCCGGAGGCGCTGGGTGCGGCTCAGGCCGCCGCCCGGCGCGGTGCCCGGCTGGTCGCCGTCGGGCCGCCGGACTCGCAGCTGCAGTCGGTCGCCGAAGGGGTACGCGCCCCGTTCGTCCCGGTGCCGCGACGGGCCCCGGCTCGGGCCAGCCTCTGGGCGTTGACCGTGCCGGTGCTGCTGGCAGCGCGGGCGTTGGGCCTGGTCAAGGTCAACGAGGCGGATCTGGCGGAGACGGCGGCCCGGCTGGACGCCGACGCCGAACGGTGTCGCCCGGCCGCCGAGTCGTTCGTCAACCCGGCGAAGGCCCTCGCTCTCGGGCTGGCCGGTTCGGTGCCGATCGTCTGGGGCTCGTCGCCGGTGGCGTCGGTCGCCGCCCGCCGGTTCGGCGACACGCTGTCGACGAACGCCCGCTACCCGGTGGTCACCGGGGCGCTCGGCGAGGCCGGCCGGGGTCGGGTAGGGCTGCTCGACGGGGTCTTCGGCGGCCTGGGCGAGTCGACCCGGGACATTTTCGCCGACCCGGACGACGACGATGACCAGTCCGAGTCGCCGACCCGGCTGCGTCTGGTGTTGCTGCGCGACGGTGGGCTGAACCCGGAGGACGACGCCGACGAACCCTTCGTGGTCGAGGAGCGCCGGGCCGAGGCGGTGCAGACCCTGGCGGACCGGCGCGGTGTGCGGTGCGACGTGATCACGGCGGAGGGCGGTTCGGCGCTGGAACGGCTTGCCTCGTTGATCTCGGTCCCCGACTTCGCCTCCGTCTACCTGGCGTTGGCGCACCATCTGGACCCGATGGCGGTGCCGGCGGTGAGCGAGATGAAGGAACTCTCCACCACCTGAGGCGGGCGTCGTGGAACTGTTGACCGGCCGGATCCGGGACTATGCCTGGGGGTCGCGGACCGTCATCGCGCAGCTGCAGGGGCGCCCGGCTCCGGCACCCGGGCCGGAGGCGGAGCTCTGGCTGGGTGCCCACCCCGGCGCGCCGTCCCAGGTGCGACGGGGCGCGGCGCTGGTCGGGCTGCCGGAGCTGATCGACCAGGATCCGGTGGGCTGGCTGGGCGAGCCGACCGCGACCCGGTTCGACGGGCGGCTGCCGTACCTGATGAAGGTGCTGGCCGCCGAGACGCCGCTGTCGTTGCAGGCGCATCCGGACGCGGCGCAGGCCCGCGCCGGGTACGCCGCGCAGTCGAAGCTGCCGGCCACCTCGGCGGGGCGTAACTACGTCGACCCGCACCACAAGCCGGAGCTGCTGGTGGCGCTCAGCGAGTTCGATGCGCTCTGCGGCTTCCGGGTGCCGCAGCTCTCCGCCGAGGTGCTGGCGGCGTTGGGTGTCGACGAGTTGGAGCCGGTGACCAAGGCGTTGCGGGTCGGCCCGGACGGGCTGCCGGAGGCGTTGGAGCGGCTGCTGCGGTGGCCGCGGCCGCAACGACCGGCTCTGGTCGCGGCGGCGGTGGCGGGTGCCGACCGACTGCCGACGCGGTACGCCGCCGACGCGGCGCTGCTGCGCCGGTTGGCCGGACACTATCCGGCCGACCCCGGGGTGCTGGTGGCGCTGCTGCTCAACCAGGTCACGCTGGCTCCGGGGGAGGCGATCTGGATGCCGGCCGGCAACCTGCACGCGTACCTGCGGGGTGCCGGCGTGGAGATCATGGCGGCCAGCGACAATGTGCTGCGCGGTGGGTTGACCCCCAAGCACGTTGACGTCGCGGAGTTGCTGCGGGTGTTGCGCTTCGAGGTGCTCGACGACCCGGTGGTACGCGCCCGGCCGGTGGACACCGGGGTGGTCACCTGGCCGGCGCCGGCCACCGAGTTCGCGCTGCACCGGGTTGTGCTCGACGCGGGGGCGCGGCAGGTGTCGGTGCCGGTCGAAGGTCCCCGGGTGGTGCTCTGCGTCGCGGGTGAGGTCGCCGTCGACGACGGTGTGGCGGCGGTGCCGGTCCGGGCAGGGCAGGCGGCGGTGGGGCCGGCGGGCGGGACGCCGTTGGTGGTCTCCGGCGCTGGTACGGCCTTCGTCGCCTCGGTCGCCTCAGCCGGCTAGCCGGCTAGCCGGCCGAGCCGGCTGCTGGCGGACAAGCACGCGGGGCGGCCGGGTGAGCGTCCGCTCCGCTCACCGACAGCCGCCCCGCGCATCCCCCCGGTTTGGTTCCCCCGCGCGTCAGCGTGACGATCATCGTGACGCGACGTAGTCATAGATTTGCAGTGAGTAGCCAGGCTGTCAAGCTAATCCGGAAATTACCGATTCGTGGCGTGTCGGCGGAGGTCAACCCTGGGAGCGGCTGCCCGGTCGTACCCAGGTCCAGATGCAGTACGCCAGCCAACCGAGTGCCAGCGCGGTGGCCAACGGGCGTAACCCGACCGCGTTCAACAGGATCACCAGGGCAAGGACGACCAACCACGGGAGGAATGCCTTCACGGCACCGATGCTGCCACACTTGGCCAGCCGCAAACCGGTTCACGACAGTGCGGATCCGGACGGCCGTTCTCGGTCCGATGGCGCGTCGGAGGCGCGCAGCGTGCTGGCGACCGGTGGACGGCGTACCCCGGTCCAGTCCGGCTGCTCCGCCGTCGGGCCCAGCCAGGGCGGCCGCGGCCAGCTGCCGCGCGGCCAGTCCGGTCCGTCCCGCTGCGCCGGCGCAACCGGCCCGGGCGCAGCGGTCCGGACCGGCTCGGGTGCAGCGGTCCGGACCGGCGCCGCCGGACGCAGGGCGCTCGTCCGCGCCGGACTCACCGCGGCGAGTTCCGGCCAGAGCACGGCGGTCACCGCCCTGGTCCGGGCCAGCCGCTGCGCCGACCGGCGACGGCGTTCGGCGAGAACCGCCGCCAGGTAGGCCCAGTGCGGGACACCGGCCGGCGGCGGGGGAGTGACCACTGCCGCGACCTGTTCGGTCACCAACCGGACCAGGTCGGAGCGGGCCGGTTCGGCGAACCCGTGGCCCCGGGCGAGCAGATGCCGTACGTCCAGCGCGAGGTCGTCGTCGAGGCGGCTCAGGTCGAGGGTACGGGCCCAACCGGCGAGCACCGGCGGCATGTCCGGCACCCACCCCCAGGCCGCCGGTGCCCGGTCGTGCACCACGATCGTGCCGGCGGCCAGGTCCCCGATGCGTTTGCCGTCCCGGTTGGTCACCAGTGTCACCAGGCTGGCCAGCCAGGTGAGCGGCGGCAGCAGCAGTCCGGGCCACTCCGCGGCCACGCCGACCAGAGCGCGGGCCAGCGAGTGTCGGAAACGTGGCGGGCTGCCGTCGTCGCGTACCACCCGGATGCCGACCGCCAGTTTGCCGACGGTACGGCCGGCGTTCAGCGTCTCGCACAGCACCGGGTAGCCGACCAGCACCAGGACGGCGCCGACCGTGAGTAGCGCCTGCCCGAGCGCCTCGTCGACTTCGATGGACGCGCGCATCGACGCGAGCAGCAGCCCGGCCAGGACCGCCAGCACCACCGCGATCAGCGCCTGCACGGCGAGGTCGACGAGCAGGGCCAGTAGCCGCGAGCCGAGCCGGGCCAGCCGTACCTCCACCTCGACAGCTTCGCCGCTGACCAGCCTGCCGCCCCCGGTTGTCTGCATGGCCACCCTGCCAGTGAACACTATGGGACGGGAGGTGACCGTGGACCTCGACGCGTACGTGGCGGAGCACGGGCCCCAGTGGCGACGACTGGAACAGCTCGTGCGTGCCCGGCGACTAACCGTCGCCGAGGTGGACGAGCTGGTCGCGCTCTACCAGCGGACCGCCACCCACCTGTCGGCGGTCCGCAGCCGCTCGCCGGACCCGGCGCTGGTCGCCCGGCTGTCCCGGCTGGTGCTGGCGGCCCGCGCTCGGCTCACCCGGGGCCGGGGATTCTCCTGGGCCCGGGTCGGCCGGTTCTTCAGCGTCGGGTTCCCCCGGGCGGTGTTCCAGGCGGCGCCCTGGTGGGCGGCGGTGGCGGTCGCTTTCTGCACGCTCACCGGTTTTCTGATGTGGTGGGTGGCCGGCAATCCGGACAGCGCCCGGCTGCTGATCGGTGACCAGGCCGCCGCTGAGCTCGCCGAGTCGAGCTTCGCCGGCTACTACACCCGGTACGCGGCACCGAACTTCGCCGCCCAGTTGTGGGCGCACAACGCCTGGCTCGCCGCGCAGTGCCTGGCCGCGGGCGTACTGGTGGTCCCGGTGCTCTACCTACTCTGGGTGAACGCGCTGAATCTCGGGGTCACCGGTGGGGTGATGATCTCGTACGACCGGGCGGATGTCTTCTTCGGACTGGTCACGCCGCACGGTCTGCTGGAGTTGACCGGCGTCTTCATCGCTGCCGGCGTGGGGCTGCGGATCGGCGGGGCGTGGATCGCGCCGCCGGCGCACCTGACCCGGGGCCGGGCGGTCGCCGAGGCCGGGCTCTCCGGCGTACTGGTGGCGCTCGGGCTGGTGCTGCTGTTCGCGGTGGCCGGGCTGATCGAGGCCTTCGTCACCCCGGCACCGCTGCCGACCTGGCTGCGGGTCGCGATCGGTTTCGCCGCCTGGCTCGCCTTCCTCGGCTACGTCCTCATCCTCGGCTCCCGGCACCCCGCCGACCCGGCCCGGCACCACGCCGATCAAGCCCCGACCCGGACCGTCGACGGGGGCCCGGTTCAGAGCCGGCCGAGCAGTTTCAGCTGAAGGTAGAGGTCTGCGAGCCGGTCGGCGAAGCTCGGCGCGGCCGCGTCCAGCACCGGAACACCGTGCCGACGCAGCGCACCACCGACCCGGTCCCGCTCGGCCCTGGTCTGTGCCGCGGAGGCGGCCAGGTACGCGTCGGCGACATCGCGTACCGGCCCGTCTGCGACGGCCGGCACCGCCGGATCCCCGACTGCGGCCACCACGACCTGGTGTCGGGCGACGAGCCGGGGCAGTACCGGCAGCAGACCGTCGCCGAGCGCCGCCGGCTCCAGCGCGGTGCAGAGCACCACCAGGGACCGGCGAGTCTCCCGGCGGAGCACCTCACCGACCATCAGCTCGTGGTCCGTCTCCACCAGCGTCGGTTGCAGCGCCGCCAGTTCGGCGACCAACCGGGGCAGCAGCGTCTGCCGGTTCGCACCCCAGATGCGCGCCCGGACCTTCGTGTCCACCGCCAGCAGGTCGAACCGGTCACCGGCCCGGTGCGCCAGCGTGGCCAGCAGCAGCGCGGCGTCGACCGCCACGTCCAGCCGGGGCTGGTCGCCGACGCGGACCGCCGACGTGCGCCCGGTGTCCAGGACGAACACCACCCGCCGGTCCCGCTCCGGGCGCCAGGTCCGGACCAGTACGTCGGAGCGCCGGGCGCTGGCCCGCCAGTCGATCGACCGTACGTCGTCGCCGACCACGTACTCGCGCAGGTTGTCGAACTCGGTGCCCTGCCCCCGTCCCCGGGTCGCCCGCATGCCGTCGATCACCCGCAGCCGGGCCAGCTTCTCCGGCAACAGCCGCCGGGAGTTGAAGCGGGGCAGCACCCGCAGCGTCCATTGCGGGGTGGACGGCCGCCGGCGTCGCTGCCGGAACGCCAGCCCGAGTGGGCCGGTGGACCGGACGGTCACCTCGACGGCGCGCCGGTCGCCGCAACGGGTCGGGCTGAGTACGGCGGGCATTGCGGCGGTGGCTCCCGGTGCCAGCCGTACCCGCCAGACGGGCCCACCGCCGATGGTGCCGGCGGGGTAAGCGGCGGTGGAGGCGCGATCGGCCGGATCGGTGCCGGCGGGATCGGCGACGATGCTCTCGGCGGGGGCGGCGCCGGCCGACGGGGTCCAGGCGTCGCGGACCTCGGCCCGCAGTCGCCGTCGGGAGCCGTTGCGCAGCCGCAACGTCACTGTCGCCGCAGTGCCGAACCAGCTGGTCCGGTCGCCGTCGCGGCGCAGTTCCAGGGCGCTCAGTGGGGCGGCCCACGCCAGGTCGATCAGCGAGAGCAGGGCCACCGATCCGGTGACGACCACCAGACCCAGCCATGGCCGCGGCCACCACGGCAGAGTCACCGCGCCGGCCCCGAGCAGCACCGCCGCCCGCCAGGTCAGCACGGCGGCCGTCCGGCCCCGGCCGGCGGCACCTCCGGCCCGGTCACCGTGGCGTCGGGACGGCGCCGAGCACCGATTCGAGTACGGCGTCCTCGATGACCCCCTCCAGTTCCGCCTCCGGCCGGAGCCGGATCCGGTGCCGCAGGGTGGCCCGGGTGACCGCCTTCACGTCGTCCGGTGTGACGTAGTCGCGGCCGGCCAGCCACCCCCACGCCTTGGCAGTGTTGAGCAGCGCGGTGGTGCCCCGCGGTGAGGCACCGAGCGCCAGCGCGGGAGCCGTCCGGGTGGCCCGGCACAGGTCCACGATGTAGCCGAACACCTCTTCGCTGACCCGTACCTGCCCGATGGCCCGGCGGGCCGCGGCCAGGTCGGCCGCCCCGGCGACCGGGCGCACCCCGGCGGCGGCCAGGTCCGCCGGATCGAAGCCGGCGTGGTGGGCCCGCAGCACGCCCAGTTCCTCGTTCCGGCTGGGCAGCGGTACGGACAGCTTGAGCAGGAACCGGTCGAGCTGCGCCTCCGGCAACGGGTAGGTGCCCTCGTACTCGATCGGGTTCTGGGTGGCGGCCACGATGAACGGTGCCGGCAGCGGCCGGCGGACCCCTTCCACCGAGACCTGGTGCTCCTCCATCACCTCGAGCAGGGCCGACTGCGTCTTCGGTGGTGTCCGGTTGATCTCGTCGGCGAGCAGCAGGTTGGTGAAGACCGGGCCTTCCCGGAAGGTGAACGCGGCACTCCGTGGATCGAAGATGAGTGACCCGGTGACGTCGCCCGGCATCAGGTCCGGGGTGAACTGCACCCGCTTGGCGTCCAGATCCAGCGCTGCGGCGAACGCGCGTACCAGCAGCGTCTTGGCGACGCCGGGTACGCCTTCCAGCAGCACGTGCCCACGGCAGAGCAGCGCGATGACCAGACCGGTGACCACGGCGTCCTGCCCGACCACGGCCTTGGCGACCTCGGCACGCAGCCGGCGTAGCGCGTCACGGGCCGCGTCGTGGTCGGCGGGTGCGGCGTCCGCCGGACCGGTCACGCTGGGTCGGGTCACCAGGGTTCTCCTTCGATCGCGGATGGGGACCGGGGTGCCGGAGCCACCGGCCCGTCGGACGGTGTCCGGACCGGCCCGGCTGCCGGTTCGATGCGGTTGGCCGGACCGGCGACCTCGGTGGGCAGGGCGGCCAGCCGCCGGGCCAGGTGCAGCAGGTCGCCGTCGGTGGTGGGCGGCGGCCCGTACAGCAACGCGTCGATCTGCTCGGCGGACGCCCCGGTCCGGTCGGCGACCGCCGCCACGACGTCCGCCGGTTGGGGTTGATCCGGCAGATCCAGCATCGGGACGAGTCGGGCCAGCGCGGCGGTACGCAGGATACCCGTGGTGGGGGCCCGTTCCCGGGACCGCCGGTAGAGCTGCCCTCGGCCCAGCATCGTCTCGGCAACCGGAACTGTCACCGGCAGCGCCTCGTACACCGGTGGACCGAACCGGCGGGCCCGCCACAGCACCAGTACCAGGGCGGCGACGGCCAGCTGGGCGAGCGACGCCCAGAACCACGGCGGAAAGGCGTCCAGCAGGGTGTCCTGCGACGGCCGGACCTCGCTGGCCACGGGTCCCTGCGGTTGCCCGGTCGGCTGGGCGCTGACCCGCGGGCCGGCGCTCGGATCGTCCTCGCCGAGGTGGATCGACGGCTGCTGCACCGGCTCCCCGGGCTCCGGTGGGGTGTCCGGGTGGGCGAGGTCGAGCCAGACCACCTGCGCCCGGGTGCCGAGCAGCTGGGCGGCGAACCGCGCGTTGCGGTGCTCGTCGAACCGGTCGTTGCGGAACGGGTCGCTCGCCCCGACCACCACCAGCTCGGCCTGCCCCCAGTCGAGCCGGGCCAGGCCGGCATCGAAACACAGGTCGAACCGGTCCGGGTCGATTCCGGGCGGGGCAGCGTAACGCTGCCGTACGGCCGCCGCCGGTCCGGTGCCGGCCACCTCGGGCAGTGCGCACGGCCGGCCGTCATGGTCCGGACCGTCGACCCGGGCCGCCCAGCGCCGGGTACGGCTGTCAACCGGCAGCGGCTCGCCGCGCAGCAGCCGGGCCGGCGGATCGACCAGCAGCACCCGGGTCCCGGCCGGCATCCGACCGAGCGCCCGCAGGTAGTCCGGATGCACCAGGGTCGGCGCGGGAACGAACAGCGTGGTGGGTCCGGTCAGCGCGGCGCGGATCGCGTCGACGGTCCCGTCGGCGGAGTGGACGGCGATACCGTCGTCGCGCAACGCGGCGGCCAGGTCGCTGCCGCCGTCCGGGCCGTGGTTGGTCGGGGAGAGGAAGCCGGGCCGGGTCGGGTCCGGGTGGGTCAGCTGGTACGCCACGGCGGTGCCGACGAGCAGTACGCCGACCACCGTGAACGGGATCGCGATCCGCAGCCACCGCCACCGCCGCTGTTGCAGCCGTGGGCGGCGGACACCGGGCCGGGTCACCGTCGCCGGCCCGGTCGCTGGCCGGCGGGCCGACGGTCCTGGTCGAGTGCCTGACGCAGCTGGCCGGCGAGTTCGCGCATCCGCCGGTCGTGGCCGGGCAGTGCCGGCTGCTCTCCGTACCACACGTCGCTGAAGATGTCGCCGGCCTCGGTCAGCACGGGGTGGGCGGCCGGCTCGGTCCGCCCGGCCACGTCGGCGAGTTCGGTGACGGTCCAGCTGGGGCGGTCGGTGAGCACCCCGTGGTCGGTGACCTCCACGACCATCGCGCGCAACCGTTCCCGGACCGCCTCGGCGTACCGGCCCTGGTCGGCGTACCGGTCGGCGAGTGCGGCCGGAACGTCGGTCGACCGGGGCGGCGGCACCGGCGAACCACCGGGGCGATCGCCGCCGGCGGTCGCCGTCCGGCGCCGCCAGCGGCGTGGATCGAACGCGGCCAGCCAGCGGCGTGGATCGAACGCGGCCAGCCAGCGGCGCGGATCGAACGCGGCCAGCCAGCGGGGCAGGCCGGGCGGTGCCGGCCGCCAGCGGCCCAGCCGGCGCAGCCGGTCGGTTAGGCCCGGCCGGCCCAGCCAGCCCCATGGACCGGGCCGGCGCCGTGGCCACCAGCGGGGCCAGTGGAACCATCCGAGGGCGACCAACGCGGCGCCGGCCATCAGCAGCACTGTGGCAAGGGGCAGCGGGACGACGTCGCCGACGGCGGCGACGAACTCGGTCCACCAGCGGCTCACGGTCGCGATCACCCGCCAGCAACCGGCAAACCGGCGTCCGGTCTCACCGACGCTGCGGCCCGGAAGGTGCTCGTCGGGGTCGACGCTCGCCGCAGGCGGATGTCCAGTCCTTCGGTACGCATCCGCGTCTCCACGTGCAGGACGGCGTCCAGGCAGGCGAGTGCCGGGTAGCCGACCGCGTTGAGAAGGGTCCAGCCGGCGACGGTCGCGACGGCGAGCCACGCCGCGTCCCGGTCGACCAGGTTCACCGCGCCGATCGCCAGGCCGGCGCGGATGACGAACCAGATCAGGTAGCCCAGGACGCGGATCAGCCCGGCGCGCAGCCCGGCGCGGGTGGCGAGCGCGGCGGACCGGGCCAGCGACTGCCAGACCGGCACCCGGTCCAGCACCACGGCCGGGACCGCCAGCCCGAGGACCGCGTATCCGATGAACCAGACCGGTCCGGCGAGCGCGGCGGTGAACATGATGGTGCCGGCCGCCCAGGCGGCCAGCACGACTGCGGCGAACCGGCCGCCGCGCGGGTCGAGCAGCCGGGCCCCGGTGCTGCGCCGACCGGACAGCGCCGCTCCGGCAGCCCGCGAGGTGAGGCCGCTGAGCAGGGCGATCGCCGTCACTTCGAGGGCTGCCCCGGCGGCGAGCAGCAGCCAGTAGAGGCCGAGCCGGTTCCAGCTCGGCAGGTACCCGGGGGCGGTGGCTCCGGCCGCCTCGCGCAGTGGGAGCAGCAGCAGTTGCTCACCGAGAGCGAGTACGGCGCCGACGGTCAACAGGACGGGCGCGTGGCCGCGGAGCAGACCCACGGCTGCGTCCAGCAGTTCGCCCGTGGTGAGCGGGCGCAGCGGCAGCACGTCGGGCGGGCCGGCGTGATCCACGCGGACTCCTGGTGACGAGGTGGTCGATGGTTCGGACGGGACGCTGGCCTACCATCGTGGCACGCGGATCGCCGTCAGCCGCTGTAGGGCGGCGCGGCGTCCGGAATGTCGCGACTATGGGGGATGTCACGACCGGGCCGGTGGCGCTGCCACCAGCCCGGCCGGGTGGCGGTCCCCCACCGCTGGAACCGGGATGGAATATTGGTCACATGAGAGCCCGCGTGCTGGTTGTCGATGACGATCCCGCCCTGGCGGAGATGATGGGTATCGTGCTGCGCAGCGAGGGCTTCCTGCCGTCGTTCGTTGCCGACGGTGAGCGGGCGCTCGCCGCGTTCCGGGACAACCGGCCGGACATCGTGCTGCTCGACCTGATGCTGCCCGGGATGAGCGGGATCGACGTCTGTCGGGCGATCCGCTCCGAATCGGGCATCCCGATCGTCATGCTCACCGCCAAGAGCGACACCGTCGACGTCGTGCTCGGCCTGGAGTCCGGCGCCGACGACTACGTGGTGAAGCCGTTCAAGCCCAAGGAGCTGGTCGCCCGGATGCGGGCCCGGCTGCGCCGGGGCGAGGACGTCGCGCCCGAACTGCTCACCATCGGGCCACCGGGGAACCAGATCACCATCGACGTGCCGGCGCACACCGTCAGCCGCGACGGTGCGGAGGTGAAGCTGACCCCACTGGAGTTCGACCTGCTGGTCGCGCTGGCCCGCAAACCGCGCCAGGTGTTCACCCGTGAGGTGCTTCTGGAGCAGGTCTGGGGTTACCGGCACGCGGCCGACACCCGGCTGGTGAACGTGCACGTGCAGCGGCTGCGCGCCAAGATCGAGCCGGATCCGGAGCGACCCGAAATCATCCTCACCGTTCGGGGCGTGGGCTACAAGGCGGGCACCGGCTAGCCTGGTCCGTACTGTGGCTGGCCGATCCCGCACCGTGTCCGACCTGTCCTCCCGTGTCAGTGGCGCACTGCGCCCGGCGCGGGATCTGCTGCTGGCCCGGACCCGGCCGGTGACCAGCGGAGCCCAGCGGATGTGGCGCAGGTCCCTGCAGCTGCGGGTGGTGACCATCACCCTGGTCGCGTCCGGCCTGCTGGTCGGCGGGTTCGCGTACATGGTGGCGTCGCAGAGCACCAACATCCTGCTGGACCGGGCCCGGGAGGACGTGCAGCGGCGGCTCACCCACGGGCGGGACTACGCCGCCGAGCAGATGAGCGTGCATCCGCAGTACTTCGACCCGCAGGTCCGGGTGACCTTCGAGCTGACCGTCAGCACCCTGGCCGGCGGCGACCCCGACCAGGTGGGTGGGGTGGTCGTGGTGATGGCGGCGAGCGGCTACCCACTGATCCAGTCGGCGACCTCGCCGGCGGTGGACGCGTCCGGCATGATCAGCGACGAACTGGCCCGGCACGTCGGCTCCGGTGCCCAGGCGCATCAGATCCGCACCGGTGACCTCGGCGAGGGGCGGCTCAAGTACCTGGTCTACGGCTCCCCGGTGCCGACCAAGTTCGGTCAGGTCGAGCTCTACTACCTGGTGCCGCTGACCACCCAGGATCAGGCCGCCAACCAGATCCGGGCGACCGTGCTCATCACCGGACTGGCCCTGGTGATGCTGCTCGGCCTGCTGGCCGCGCTGGTCACCAGGCTGGTCGTCACGCCGGTACGGGTGGCCGCGCGCACCGCGCAGCGACTCTCCGCCGGGCTGCTGGACCAACGGATGGTGGTCGACGGCGAGGACGACCTGGCCATGCTGGCCGCCTCGTTCAACCAGATGGCGACCAACCTGCAGCGGCAGATCACCCGGCTGGAGGAGATGTCCCGGCTGCAGCGTCGGTTCACCTCCGACGTGTCGCACGAGCTGCGCACCCCCCTGACCACCGTACGGATGGCCGCCGATCTGCTCTTCGCCGAGCGGGACGGCTTCGACCCGGCGGCGGCCCGCAGCGCCGAGCTGCTGCAGACCGAGCTGGACCGGTTCGAGAGCCTGCTCACCGATTTGCTGGAGATCAGCCGGTTCGATGCCGGGTTCGCCGTGCTGGACGCCGAGCCGACCGATCTGGTGTCGGTGGTCCGCCGGGTCGCCGACCGGCTCGATGGGCTGGCCGCACGGCTCGGCGTGCGGATCGAGCTGCGACTGCCCGCGACGCCGGTGATCGCCGAGGTGGATCCCCGTCGGGTCGAGCGGGTGCTGCGCAACCTGGTCGGCAACGCCGTCGAGCACGGCGAGGGCCGGCCGGTGGTGGTCACTCTCGGCGTCGATGACGCGGCAGTCGCGGTGACCGTACGCGATCATGGGGTCGGCCTGCGCGCCGGGGAGGACAAGTTGGTGTTCAACCGCTTCTGGCGGGCGGATCCGTCCCGTGCCCGGCAGACCGGTGGGACCGGCCTCGGCCTGTCGATCAGCGTGGAGGACGCCCGGCTGCACGGCGGCTGGCTGGAAGCGTGGGGCGCGCCTGGCGAGGGTGCGCAGTTCCGGCTCACCCTGCCGGCCCGGGCCGGTGACCGGCTCGCCTCGTCACCGCTGCGGCTGGTTCCGGAGGACCGCCGGCCGTCGGACGGCGGGTCGGACGGTGCCGATCCGGACGAGCCGTGGCGGGCGCCGACGCAGCCCGCTCCGCCCGGCGCCGAACCGGTCGGCACGATGGTGGTCCTCCCGGAGCAGAGCGTCGGCTCCGACGACCGGGCCAGTGGCGGCGTGGCCGCGACCGGAGCGGCACCGTGACCCGCCGGTGGCGTCGACTGGCGCTGCTGCCGGTGCTCGCCGGGGTGCTGCTCGCCGGGTGCGGCATTCCGGAGAACACCGACGTTCGGGTCGACGGACAGGGTCCGGCACCCGGCCTGCCGACCGGTGGCGGCGGGGCCCAGACGCCGGCGTCGCGGCTCGACGAACGCAACAACACCGAGGCGTTCGTCGTCAACTTCCTGCAGGCCGCCGCCGTGGAGGCGGAACGGGCAGTGGAACAGGTACGTGAGTACGTCGCGCCACAGGACCGCGCGGACATCCGCGATCCCAACCCTGAGGTCGCGCTGACCGTGGTCCGACTGCGGGAACGTCCGCAGATCACCCGGGCCGAGGCCGGGGTGGAGGAGGTGGCGCTCGACGTCCAGCAGCTGGGCCTGCTGCGGCCGAACGGGGCGTTGGAGCCGCTGCCCGCCCAGGAGCCGGAGTTCACCGAGTACACCTTCCAGGTCGGGTCGGTCGCCGGTGAGACGGGCAAGTTCGTCCTCAACCCGCCGGCGGCGTTGCTGCTCAGCGTGGATGCGTTGAACACGTTCTACCTGCAGCGCACCATCTACTTCTGGGACACCAGCGAACGGGCGCTGGTGCCGGATCTGCGCTACCTGCCGGTGGCGGTGCCGTTGGAACGCCAGCGCACCGTCCTGCTGGACATGCTGATCGGCGGGCCGTCGAGCTGGCTAGCCTCGGCGGTGCAGGCGCTGCCGAGCGGTATCCGCTCGGGCGGCAACGTGCCCGACACCGGGGACCGGCTGAAGGTCACGTTGATCGCCGACGCGACCCCGTTCGCCGACGAACGCGAACTCGACCGACTGGCCGGCCAGCTGATGTGGTCGCTGTGGCCGGAGTTCGACAACGACCTGGAGCTGACCATCCAGGGACAGACCCCGAAGGTCTACCCGGGTGCCGACCTGCTGGCGATGAACGGCACCCAGGCGCTGCCCGAGACGCCCGAACGGTTCACCGTCTACCAGGGCCGGGTGCACCGGCTGCGCAGCTCGGCGCGCTCCGGCGAGCCGATCCCGGTGCTCACCGAGGAGGTCAACCAGAACGTGGTCACCGCCGGTTTCACCCAGGCCGGTGGTGGCACGTACGCGGCTCTCGCGGTGGCCGACGGCGGTGCCCAGCGGCTGATCGTCGGCGCGGCGACCGGGGCCGGTACCAGCTTCGACGCCAGCACCCGGACCTTCGACGACATCGGCCGGCCGGTCTGGCTCAAGGCACCAGGTGACGCGGGTCTCGTCGTCGCGGACGGCGGGCTGTTCTCGTTCAGGGTCGGCAGCGGTGCGGTCGAACAGGTCACGCTGCCCGGGGTGACGGGCGAGGTGCAGTCGGTCGGGGCGGCCCCGGACGGTCACCGGATCGCGTTGGTGGTCGACGGCCGGCTGTACGTGGCCGCGCTGAGCCGGGGCGGCAAGCTCGAGGTGCTGCCACCCCGCCGGGTGCCGACCTCACTGTCCGACCTCACCCAGGTCGACTGGGTGGCCGAGACGCTGCTGGTGGCGGCCGGCACGAACCCTGACGGGCGGGTCAGCCTGTACGACGTGACGGTGGACGGCGCGATCGAGACCAGTTCGCTGCGGGACCTCGGCGGGGCGAGCGTGACCCACCTGGCCGGCTATCCAGCGAACCCGGTCGGCGGCGGCACGGTCGGTGCCCGGATGTACGTCGCCAACGGTGTGCCGTACGACCTGTTCGAGCCGAGCGAGCAGATCCGGCCGGAGGAGATCGAAGGGGTGGAGCCGAGCGGGACCGAGGAGCCGGAGAACTCGACCGCCAATCCGACCGCCCCGTTCTTCCTGTACTGACCTGCGGCGGTGGTGGGCGACGTCTGGTCGGCGCTGGCCGACCTGGTGCTGCCGGCGGAGTGCGCCGGTTGCCGCCGCACCGGCGGCCGGCTGCGGTTCGGTGTGTGCGGCCGGTGCGCCGACGAGGTGCAGCGGCTGCGTCCCCGGCCGGTACGCCCCGAGCCGGCCCCGCCGGACCTGCCGCCCTGCGTGGCGTTGGGTGAGTACGCGGGGGTGCTGCGGGAGTTGCTGCTGGCGTACAAGGAACGGGGGCGGCACGGGCTGGGCCGGCCGCTGGGCCGGCTGCTCGGCGACGCGGTTGCCGCCGCGGTCGGCACCGGTGCGGACCGGCCGGTGCTGCTGGTTCCGGTGCCGAGCACCGCTGCGGCGGCGCGGGCCCGGCACGGTGATCATCTCGCCCGGCTGACCCGGTACGCGGCGGCCCGGTTACGGGTCGACGGCCGGCGGGTCACGGTGGCGCGGCCGCTGCGGGCCCGGACCCGCCCGGACTCGGCCGGGATGGACAGCGCGGCGCGGCTGGCGTCCGCGCGGACGGCGTTTCGGCCCCGGCGGGTCGGACTTGACACCTCGCTGCGGGCGGATCCGCGACTGCGGGTGATCGTGGTGGACGACATCGTCACCACCGGTGCGACGCTGGCCGCCGTGCACCGGCTGCTCGTCGCGCAGGGGCTGCCGGCGTATGCCGCAGTGGTGCTCGCAGCGACGCGACGCCGTCACCTGCGGTAACCAGGGTGTGGTGTCCTTTGTCGGGGTTTGTTCATGATCTGGGAATCTTCGCGCACCGGTCCCCGCCGAACTGATGACGCGCCGCCGTCGGCGGGTTAGCGTAGGCGCATCAGGGGTATGGCCGGTGGTTGAACAACCGCCTGAGGTGTCCCGGAGGGAGGTGTATTCCGCTACCCGGCCGGTCGACGCCGACCGCTCTCGGTCCGCTGACCGGTCCTGCATTATTTCGCAGCGACACCGATCGTTCAGATCGTTTCAGGAGGTCACGCGTGGACATCGTGGTGAAAGGCCGCAACGTAGAGGTCCCCGACCACTACCGAGCCCATGTAGCCGAGAAGTTGGCCAAGGTCGAACGGTACGACCACAAGCTGATGCGCGTCGACGTCGAGTTGTTTCACGAGCGCAATCCCCGTCAGTCGGACCACTGCCAGCGGGTCGAACTCACCTGTGTCTCGCGCGGGCCGGTGATCCGGGCGGAAGCGTGCGCCAAGGATTTCTACCGCGCCCTCGACGCCGCCATCAGCAAGCTGGACACCCGGCTGCGCCGCGCCGCCGACCGGCGCCGGGTGCACCGCGGCCGGCACGCGCCGGTTTCGGTGGCCGAGGCGACCTCCGGGCTGCCGACCGCAGGACTGAACGGCTTCGCCCCGTTACCGCCGTCCCAGCCGACCGAGGAGCCGGCGGCATCGGTCGCGGTACTCGACCGCACCGCGCAGGATTTCACCGACGATGGGTACGACGACGTTGTCGACGAGTACGACGACCAGCCCTGGCATATCGTCCGGGAGAAGGAACACCCGGGCGATCCGATGACGGTCGACGACGCCTTGTTCCAGATGGAACTGGTCGGGCACGACTTCTATCTGTTCCTGGACAAGGAGTCAGGCCGGCCGAGCGTGGTCTACCGCCGCAAAGGCTACGACTACGGTGTCATCGCGCTGGCTGAACCGACCGTCACCGCCTGATCGACCACCATTTCGGCAATTCGTGGTCGGCCGGTCGGATACCGTTGCCCATCGCCGCCAAACGGGCGGTCGTCGATGGTATCCGACCGGCCGGCGCGGCTCACGCTTCGTCGAGGTCGGCCGGTAGCAGCGAGTACTGGACGCTGTCGTGGCGGCTGGCGTCCGCGCCGGGCAACTGGGCCCGGTTCCGCCCTTCGCGCTGAAATCCGGCCCGCTCCAGCACCCGCTGGGACGCGACGTTGCTGGGCAGCGCACCGGCGGCCAACCGGGCGACGGCCGTACTCGCGAAGATCCACCGGGCGAGCAGCCGTACCGCCCGAGCGGTGTAGCCGCGCCCGCGCCACTGGGGCAGCAGCGAATAGCCGATCATCGCCTCGCCGAGTTCCGGACTCAGATAGGCGAGCCCGATCCGCCCGGCCGGCGTACCGCTGGCCGCGTCGCAGACGACCACGTCGATCCGCTGGCCGGCCAGCCACCTGCCCGGTGCCTTGGCGCACTGCGCCTCGATCAGGGCGCGGGTCGGCACCACCGGTGGGACCGAAGTCGCGGCGACGTCGGGCAGCGACTCCAGGTGGTACGCGAAGTCGACGTCGGCCGGGCCGAGCGGGCGCAGCCGGACCACCCCGTCCGTCAACCCGTCGCCGGGCAGGTCCGGCAGGGTGCGTGGGGTCGGGCCCGGTGGGTCGCCGGCCAGCCGGGTCCAGACCACCAGGTCCTCCCGGTCGGCGGTCGGCCCTCGGCCGGGCTGGCTGGCGGCGCCCCGGCGTACCCCCTCGAAGCTGAACCCGGCGGCCAGCGCCACCCGCTGGCTGACCGCGTTGGCGGCGTCGGTGAGCAGTTCGACCCGACCGAACCCGGAGCGCACCGCATGGCCGGTGGCGGCGATGGTGGCGGCGGTGGCTGCCCCCTTGCCCCGGGCCCGGGGTGTGATCCAGTAGCCGACCTCGATCTGGGCCCGCTCGGGTACGGCCCGGCTGAGCCCGACGCAGCCGAGCAGTTCGTCGCTGCCCGGGTCGGCGATCGCCCAGGCCGCGCCGCCGCCGGCCCAGGCGGCGGTGGACCCCTTGGTGATCCAGCGCAGTGCATCGACGACCGTGTATGGCCGGGGCAGGTCGGGGATGAACCGCTGGGTGATCGGATCGCCGCAGGCCTCGGCGACCGCAGGGGCGTCGTCGGGCAGAAACATCCGAAGCCGGACGCCGCCCTCGGTGAGTTCGACGGGTTCCACCGGCCCATCCTGACGCAGCTTTCGCGCAGGGCATAACGCATATGCTGCACGCACCCCGCCGGCATGGTCCGTTATGTCGGAATATCCGGTGCTGGATGCGGGCTGCGACTGCCGCCGTACCGATAGATGCGCCTACGATGGTGAGGCACACCGTCTAGGGGAGCGTTGATCCGTGTCGATTCTTGAGAAGGTCCTCCGCGCCGGCGAGGGCCGCATGTTGCGTCGGCTCAAGGCGGTCGCCACGGCCGTCAACTCGATCGAGGACGACTACGTCGACCTCACCGACGCGGAGCTGCGGGAGCTGACCGACCAGTACCGCCAGCGGTACGCCGACGGCGAGTCCCTCGACGACCTGCTTCCGGAGGCGTTCGCCACCGCCCGGGAAGCCGCTGCCCGGGTGCTCGGCCAGCGGCACTACGACGTGCAGATCATGGGCGGCGCGGCGCTGCACTTCGGCAACATCGCCGAGATGAAGACCGGTGAGGGCAAGACGCTCACCTCGGTACTGCCGGCGTACCTCAACGCGTTGTCCGGCAAAGGTGTGCACATCGTAACCGTCAACGACTACCTGGCCGAGCGGGATGCCGCCTGGATGGGCCGGGTGCACGAGTTCCTCGGGCTCACCGTCGGCGTGATCCTGCCCAACCGGCCCTCGGCCGACCACCGGGCCGCGTACCAGGCGGACATCACCTACGGCACCAACAACGAGTTCGGCTTCGACTACCTGCGCGACAACATGGCCTGGTCAAAGGACGACCTGGTGCAGCGCGGGCACAACTTCGCCATCGTCGACGAGGTCGACTCGATCCTGATCGACGAGGCGCGGACACCGCTGATCATCTCCGGCCCGGCCGAGCATTCCGCCCGCTGGTACGGCGAGTTCGCCGCCGTGGTCAAGCGGATGCAGGCCGGCAAGGACGGCGAGGGCGACTACGAGATCGACTACGCCAAGCGCACCGTCGCGGTGACCGAGCGGGGCGTCGCCAAGGTCGAGGACCGGCTGGGCATCGACAACCTGTACGAGTCGGTGAACACCCCGTTGGTCGGCTATCTGAACAACGCCATCAAGGCGAAGGAGCTCTACAAGCGGGACAAGGACTACATCGTCAACGACGGCGAGGTCCTGATCGTCGACGAGTTCACCGGCCGAATCCTGCACGGCCGCCGCTACAACGAGGGCATGCACCAGGCGATCGAGGCCAAGGAAGGCGTCGAGATCAAGCAGGAGAACCAGACCCTCGCCACCATCACCCTGCAGAACTACTTCCGGCTCTACGGCAAGCTGGCCGGGATGACCGGTACGGCGCAGACCGAGGCCGGCGAGTTCAACAAGGTCTACGACGTCGGCGTGGTGACCATCCCGACCCACCGGGAAATGGTCCGGATGGACCGGGCGGACGTCATCTACAAGACGGAGAAGGCCAAGTTCAACGCCGCCGTCGAGGACATCGCCGAGCGGCACGCGGTGGGCCAGCCGGTGCTGGTCGGCACGGTGTCGGTGGAGAATTCGGAGATCCTCTCCCAGCTGCTGCGTCGCCGGGGCATCCCGCACGCGGTGCTCAACGCGAAGTTCCACGCCAAGGAAGCCGAGATCATCGCGCAGGCCGGCCGTAAGGGCGCGGTCACCGTGGCGACCAACATGGCCGGCCGCGGCACGGACATCCTGCTCGGCGGCAACCCGGACTACCTCGCCGCGGCCCAGCTGCGCCAGCGTGGGCTCGACCCGGTCGAGCACGCCGAGGAGTACGCCAAGGCGCTGGAAGACATCATGCCGCAGGTCAAGCAGGCCTGCGCCGCCGAGGCCGAGGAGGTCTCCGCGGTCGGCGGTCTCTACGTGCTCGGTACCGAGCGGCACGAGTCCCGCCGGATCGACAACCAGCTGCGCGGTCGCTCCGGCCGGCAGGGCGACCCGGGTGAGTCCCGGTTCTACCTGTCGCTGCAGGACGAGCTGATGCGGCGGTTCCGGGCCGGGGCGGTCGAAGCGGTGATGGAGCGCTTCAACATCCCCGAGGACGTGCCGATCGAGTCCAAGATGGTGACCCGGCAGATCAAGAACGCCCAGGCGCAGATCGAGGGCCAGAACGCCGAGACCCGCAAGAACGTCCTCAAGTACGACGAGGTGCTCAACAAGCAGCGTCAGGTGATCTACGCCGAGCGGCTGCGGGTGCTCAACGGCGAAGACCTGCACGACCAGGTCACCAAGATGATCGACGACGTGGTCGGTGCGTACGTCGACGGGGCTACGGTCGAGGGCTATGCCGAGGACTGGGACTTCGACCAGCTCTGGTCCAGCCTCAAGCAGCTCTACCCGGTGGGGATCACCGTCGACGAGCTGATCGAGGAGGCCGGCGGCGAACGCAGCGCGGTGGACGCCGACTTCCTCCGGGTGCAGGTGCTGGACGACGCCCACGCGGCGTACCAGCGCCGCGAGGAGGAGCTCGGCACCGACGCGTTGCGGCAGCTGGAGCGGATGGTCCTGCTGCAGGTGATCGACCGCAAGTGGCGTGAGCACCTCTACGAGATGGACTACCTCAAGGAAGGCATCAGCCTGCGGGCCTACGCCCAGCGTGACCCGCTGGTCGAGTACCAGCGCGAGGGCTACGCGATGTTCGCCACCATGATGGACGGCATCAAGGAGGAGACGGTCGGCTTCCTGTTCAACGTCGAGGTGCAGGTACAGCAGCCGGGCGCTCCGGCTGACGGTGCCGGCGCACCGGCGGGGGAGCGGCCCGGCCCGCGGATTCCGGTGCCCGACGGTGGCGCCGGAGTCCAGGTGAGCGCCAAGGGCCTCGGCGCGGCACCGCGCCCGCAGGGTCTGCAGTACGTCTCGCCCACCATCGACGGGGCGGCCGGTGCCGACGGCGGGGTGCAGGTGCAGCAGGCGCCGGCGTTGGGCGTCGGTGGCCCGCCGGCCGGGCGTCCGGGCCAGGGCGGCCAGGGCCGTCCACCCGCCGCCAGCCGACCGGCGGCCGGTCCGCCGGTGCCGGCGGCGGCTGGCCGTCGAGCCACGCCCGGCCAGGCCGTCAGCAGCAACGGGCCGTCGCGCAACGCGCCCTGCCCGTGCGGGTCCGGCAAGAAGTACAAGCGCTGCCACGGCGCTCCCGGGGCCTGATCCCCGGCGGGTGTGCCCGGTCACACGACGTCGACTGTGACGGTCAACCAGCCGGTGGGCCGGCGCTCCAGCCGGAAGGCGAGCGCCCAGCTGCGCTCGGTGGTGCCGAGCACCGCGACGGCCTCCGCGACGCCGCTGACCGGCTCGCAGACCCGCAGTTGACGGACCCGGAGCAGCTCGGCCGTGCGCCGCTTACCCCGGGTGACCGGCGTCGGCTGCGGCGATGCCGGCCCGCGTCGGACCCGGCCCGGGTCGTCCGGTCTCCGGGCCCGGTTGACGGCGGCGGCCAGCTGCGCGCCGACCGCGAGCGCCTGCGCCGGGTCGGCGAGCCGGCGGATGTGACCGGCCGGGCGGAACCCGTTGATGATCTCCAGGCTCGCGGCCAGAAACCGGTGCGCGGCCCGCCGGGCCTCCGGTGACGCACCGGCGAGCGCATCCGGCGCCAGCCCGCGCCGGCCGTCGGCCGGTGGGCCGGCGGTGGTCGCCGACCGATCGGTGACCACGGCGCCGGGTGTCGCCTGGGCCAGGTCGAGCGCCAGCTGTACACCGGGATGGGGGCCGGGACGCAGGTCGAACTGAGCCGGCTCGTCGGTGAACGGCGGGTCCAGCGGCGGGGCGGGCCGCAGTCGGACGGGGGGACGTCGGATCCGGGTCGCGACAGTCATCCGAGCTCCTGTTGATCTTGCGTTTGCCTTCGTTTGCCTTCGGTAGACCGATTTGAAGCCAGCATGACACCGTCCGTCAACGTCTGTCGATGACGGTGTTCGGACAACCAGTAGTCGCCGGACTACTCCGGCTCGCGCTCGATCAGCGGGTTGCTCTGCACCCACTGCGCCGTCTCGGCGTACTTGCGCTGGATGTACTCCTCCAGCTGGGCGCGTTCCACCCGCCACTGTCCGCGGCCGCCGATCTTGATCGCGGGCAACTCGCCACTGCGAACCATGTGATAGACCTGCGAGTCGGATACGTTGAGTTCGGCGGCGACGTCGGACAACTGCAGGAACCTCGGCTCCACGGTGACTCCCGGCTCGTCTACGTCGGTCGGTTCAGTGTGCCACCGTGGCCCCGGTGGCCCGCTCGGCGGCGTACATTGCATCAGCGACGACATCTGTGGGGGGCGAGCGTGTCCAACAACCTGCTCCGGGTCTACGTCCCGGCCACCCTGCCGGCGCTCGCCGGGCTCCGCGGCACCGGCCAACTGGCTTCCGACGTCGCGCACACCGTGACCCCCGCGCTGCGGGAGTGGTACGTCGAGGGTGACGAAGAAGAGTTGGAGTACGTCGCGTTCACCCGCGCCGCCCAGGAGTCACTGCGCCACCTGCGCGACGATCCGGCCGCCCCGCGACGGCGGGTGGTGATCGCCGTCGACCTGCCGGCGGACGCGTTGAAACGGTCCGTCGCCGAGCTTGGCTCCAGCACCGTGACGCTGGCCGGCCCGATCGCCTTCGCCTCGGTCGCCGCGGTGCACGTCGACGGCGACGAGGCGGTCGACGACGTGTCGGCGGCGGTGGACGCCGTGTCGCAGGCCGCCGCCGGCGACCCCGACGCCCAGTTCGTCGTGGACGGTGCCGAGGACCACGAACTGGAGTGGTACGACGTGTCCGAGCTGGATACGCTGCTGTGACCGGGCCGGCTCGCCCGGCTCAGCCCATGTGCGGGTAGCGGTGGCCGACCGGCGGCACGAACGTCTCCTTGATCGTGCGCGGCGACGTCCAGCGCAGCAGGTTGTGCTTCGACCCGGCCTTGTCGTTGGTGCCGCTGCCCCGGGCGCCGCCGAACGGCTGCTGCCCGACGACCGCACCGGTCGGCTTGTCGTTGACGTAGAAGTTGCCGGCCGCGTACCGCAGCATGGCGCCGGCTCGGTCGATCACCCGCCGGTCGGTCGCGAACACCGACCCGGTCAACGCATACGGAGCGATCTCCTCGGCCTGGGCCACCACGTCCCAGAACTGGTCGTCGTCGTAGACCGACACCGCCAGGATCGGGCCGAAGTACTCGGTGCTGAACACCTCGTGCCCGGGATCGGTGCAGGTCAACAGGGTGGGCCGGACGAACCAGCCGACGCTGTCGTCGACCGTGCCACCGGCCAGCACCTGACACGACGGGTCGTTGCGGACCCGGTCCAGCACGGCCGCGTGCCGGGCGAACGCCCGGTCGTCGATGACCGCGCCGCCGAAGTTGGTGAAGTCGGCCACGTCGCCGTAGGGCAGTGACTCGACCGTCGCGACCAGTCGGTCCCGCAGCCCGGCCGTCCACAGCGACTTCGGCAGGTACGCCCGGGACGCCGCCGAGCACTTCTGCCCCTGGTACTCGTACGCGCCCCGGACCAGGGCGGTGTGCAGCGCCGCCGGGTCGGCGCTGGAATGCGCCACGATGAAGTCCTTGCCGCCGGTCTCACCGACCAGCCGAGGGTACGAACGGTACCGGCCGATGTTCTCCCCGACGGTCCGCCACAGCTGCTGGAACACCCGAGTGGAGCCGGTGAAGTGGATTCCGGCCAGATCCCGGTCGGCCAGCGTCACCTCGGACACCGCCAGCCCGTCCCCGGTGACCAGATTGATCACCCCCGGCGGCAGCCCGGCGGCCTCGAACAGCCGCATGGTGAAGTGGGCGGCGAACTGCTGCGTCGGCGACGGCTTCCAGACCACCGTGTTGCCCATCAACGCCGGCGCGGACGGCAGGTTGCCGGCGATCGCGGTGAAGTTGAACGGGGTGACCGCGTAGACGAAGCCCTCCAACGGGCGGTGGTCGAACCGGTTCCACACCCCCGGCGCGGACCAGGGCTGCTCGGCCAGCACCTGATGACCGAAGTGCACGTTGAACCGTAGGAAGTCGATCAGCTCGCAGGCCGAGTCGATCTCCGCCTGGTAGGCGGTCTTGGACTGACCGAGCATCGTGGCCGCGTTCACCGTGTCCCGCCACGGGCCGGCCAGCAGGTCGGCGGCGCGCAGGAAGACCGCGGCCCGTTCGGCGTACGGCAGGTTGCGCCAGCCCGGCGCCGCCTGCTTGGCCGCTGCCACCGCGGCCTCGGCGTCGGCCGGCTCGGCGTTGCCGGTGACCCCGAGGACGTGCCGGCGCCGGTGCGGCATCACCACCTCGATCGGCGCGCCCGCCGCCATCCGCTGCCGGCCGCCGATCGTCATCGGCAGTTCGATCCGGTCGGCTGACAACTCGGCGAGCCGGCGGCTCAGGTCGGCCCGCTCGGCACTGCCCGGCGCGTAGTCGCGGATCGGTTCGTTGCGGGGGTCGGGGGTGGCGGAAACGGCGTCCATCACAGGCTCCTGGCGTGATCTCGACAACGTCGGCGAAAGACGGACCCGTCGGGGCACCCGGTGGGGCGGCCACGGCGACGCGGTCCGGGTCCCATCGTCGCACGCCCAGCTGACCCGCACGCCGATCCGCGTACCCTGGTCGGCACCGGGCGACAGCGCGTCCGACGACCAGGAGGGCACCAGCGATGAGCAGCCAACCCGCAGCCGCCTCCGATGCCGAGGTGGGCCCGGACGGCTCGGACGCCGCGATGGTCCCGCACGACGGCCCGGACGGCTCGGTCGGCGCGGCGGTCCTGCTCGGTTGGCTCAGCCTCGCCTGGTTGACCCTGCTGATCGTCTCCGTGCTGAGTACCCTGGGGTCGTCCACCGACGGGGTGCTCGCGGTGACCGAGACCGCGTACGGGCTCCCGGCGGTGATCTTCGCGGCGCTGATCGCCGGAGCGGGTGTCGGACAGGCGGTCCGCCGGCTGGCGCACCGGTGGCTGGGCGCGGCGGCGGTGCCGAGACTGTTTGTCGCCCTCGGCTGCGGAGCGTCGACCGGCGTCGGTGCCGCCGCCGCTGTCGTGTTCGGCGACGGCCGGGGCGGGTCGGCCGTCGAGATCCTCGGCTGGGCGCTGTTCGCCGGCGCCACGGTCGGTGGTGCGTTGACGGGTCTGCACCGTCGTGCCGGCCTGCTGACGGCGGCGGCCGCCGCCGGCGCGCTGGCGGTCGCCGGCACGACGACCGCCCGGGAACTTGCCAAGGGGCCGCTGCTGGAGCTGTTCGGAGCCGCCGACACCGCCGGATCCGTGCTGGCCGCGCAGTCCCGACTGGTCTGGGTCACCGCCCTGCTGGCCGGTGCCCTCGCCGGGCTGGTGATCTTCGGCTACCTGCACCGGGCGGTACGCCGGTCCGGCCGGTCGCTGCCCTGGCCTGGATACCTGGTCGCCGGGGCCGGTCCCGGCCTGCTGTTGGTGATCGCCGAGGTGGTCACCCGGGTCGGCGGTGCCCAACTGCTCGATCTGGCCCGGTCGTTCAGCGAAAGCGACCAGGCCTTCCAGACCATGGCCGACGGGGCCCGAATCAACTCGGCGTTGATCGTCCTGTTCACCGCGGCGTTCACCGCGTTGATCTGCCTCGGCCGGACGTTGCCCGGCCAGCCGGCTGCGGAGCCGGCTGCGGGTTCCGAGCCGGCCGGGGATTCCGAGCCGGCGGTGGGCTCGGCGGGCATCCGCTGACGTACCTGGTCGGACAACTTTCCGTCACAGTGACGCGGATCCCTCCCAGGTTCGTGCCAAGCGTCAGTTCGGCGACCGTCGCTCCTCGGCCGCACACCTACCGTCGAGCGAGTGGACGGGCAGGACAGCACGCGACAGGCGCTCGATGGGCGGTACCGGCTGGGGGCAGAGTTCTCCCGTGGGGCGGTCGGCGCGGTGCACCGCGGGCACGATCTGCATGACGACGTGCCGGTGGCGGTGAAGGTGCTCCGGTCGGAGGCCGCCGAGCATCCCGATTTGGTGGAGGGCTTCCACACCGAGGCCGCTCTGCTGTCCCGGCTGAACCATCCGAACGTGATCCGGCTCCGGGCCCGGACCGCCGTGGGCGACCTGCCCGCCCTGGTTCTGGACCTGGTCGACGGCGACGACCTGCGCCACCGGGTCCGCCGGGACGGTCCGCTGCCACCGGCTGTCGCGGTCGCCGTCGCCGCGCAGGTCGCCACTGCTCTGTCGTACCTGCACGAACGTGACATCGCGCACGGCGACGTCAAACCGGCGAACCTGCTGGCACCGGCGGACGGGGGCCGGGTGCGGCTGATCGACTTCGGCGCCGCCCGGGCCGGGCATGCGGCGGCTCCGGATCAGGCCACCCTGGCCACCCCTGAGTACGCCGCGCCGGAGATCGCCTGTGGCGGTCCGCCGACCTGGTCGTCGGACGTCTATGCGCTCGGCATCGTGCTGTTCGAGTTGCTGTGCGGCCGTACGCCGTACCGGGGCGGGAGCGCCGACGAGGTCCTCGCCCGGCACCGGCGGTGTGCGCCCGTACCACCGGCGGGGCTGCCACCGGCGGTGTGGCCGGTGATCGAGCAGTGCCTGGCAGCGCGACCGGCGGACCGGCCGACCGCCCGGTCGCTCGTCGCCCGGTTACGTGGTCTGGAGCCGGCGCTCGACGGCTGGCCGGCGTTGCCGGCGTTGCCGGCGGATACGGTCACCTGGTGGCCCCGCGACGTTCCGGCCACCGCTGGGGCTGCGGTGGGAGCGCGGCCCCGACGCCGGGCACTGCAGTTCGGCGTGTTGGCCGGTGCGGGGCTCGCGTTGTCGGCGGTGGTGGCGGGTCTCACCCTGGCGGCCGGGCAGGGGACCGGTCCGCAGCCGGGTCGGCTCAGCGGGCCGATCGGCCCGGTCGGCGCGTCGGTTCCGCCGGCTGCGAAGTCATCGCCGGTGTCGGTGTCCCCGGGGGAACCGGAGGGTGGGGCGTCGTCGGGAAGCTCGGTTGGTCCCACCGGCCAGGTAGGTTCGAGCGGGATGGCTGGGTCTGGTGTGGCCATCGGGACGCCGCACCCGTCCGACTCGGGACAGCCACCAGGCTTTACGGAGGATATGCCCGGTGAGCTGGGGCTCCGGATCGGGGACCCGGTGCCACAGTGGCCGATGTCCGGGGTGGCCGGACCGGACACTCCGAACTAGTCAGACGAAGTAGACTTCATGCTTCAAACTTCGCTAATGATTCCTACACGCGGGCATGTTGCTGCGGGTAACATATTCTTTGTCCGTTTTGCTGCTTGATGGTAAATATTGATCTTCCTTACCGGACCGTCGTCCACAGACAGTGCACTATAGAACACGGTTGGTCGCGGATCGCGCCAAATCCTGGACGTAGAGGCGACAAAGTGGCAGCGTAGAGGGCATGGCGGATGTACGAATCAATCCCACGGCGGCAGCCCTTCTCGGCCTGCTCCATGAAGGACCCATGACAGGCGGGCAGCTGATGGCTGAAGCTGACCGTCGACTCGGCGCTTACTGGTCGATGACCAGAAGTCAGGTGTACCGGGAGCTACCGGTGCTCGCCGAGCAGGGCCTGGTCCGGCTCGGCAAGCCCGGGCCGCGGTCCAGCCAGCCGTACGCGATCACCGCGGCCGGCAAGCGCGCGTTCCTCAAGTGGTTGGCCGACGCCCCGGGTCGCGACTCGGTGCGTAACCCGATCGCGTTGCGGGTGGCGTTCGGCGAACACCACACGGCCGACCAGCTCAAGACGGTCTACGCGGACGCGAGCGAGCATCACACCGAGGCGTTGGCCGCGGCCCGCGAGCAGGCACGCGAGGCGAAGAAGAACGGCGACACCTTCGGGGCCGCCGCGCTCGAGTTCGCCGTCGCCTACCACAAGGCCGCACTCTCCTGGCTGAAGACCGCACCGGTGGGCTGACCACCGGCGCCGGTCGTCGGTGGTCACGACGTATTGTTGTCGGTTGTGACCACTGCCGACTATGCCGACCAGCTCAAAGATCTTGACGCCACGCTTCGCCGGATCGAGGCGGTCATCGACATCGATCGACTGCGCCGCGACCGGGCGGAGCTGGAGGAGGCTGCCTCTGCCCCCGACCTCTGGAACGACCAGGCGAGGGCACAGCAGGTCACCTCTCGGCTGTCGTACGCGAACGCGGAGATCGCCAAGCTGGAGTCGTTGCGCACCCGGCTGGACGACGCGGCCTTGCTGCTGGAGATGGCGCAGGCGGAGGAGGACGCCGGCACGGTCGCTGAAGTCGGCACCGAGCTGGCCGGGTTGCACAAGGCGATCGAGGAGTTGGAGGTGCGCACGCTGCTCTCCGGGGAGTACGACTCCCGGGAGGCGCTGGTGGCGATCCGGGCCGGGGCCGGCGGTGTCGACGCCGCCGACTTCGCCGAGATGCTGCTGCGCATGTACCTGCGGTGGGCGGAGCGGCACGGCTACCCCACCGAGGTTTACGAGACGTCGTACGCGGAGGAGGCCGGTCTCAAGTCGGCCACCTTCACGGTCAAGGCGCCGTATGCGTTCGGCACTCTGAGTGTTGAGTCCGGAACGCACCGTTTGGTGCGGATCAGCCCATTCGACAACCAGGGCCGGCGGCAGACCAGCTTCGCCGGCGTCGAGGTGCTGCCGGTGGTCGAGCAGACCGATCACATCGACATCCCGGAGAACGAGATCCGGGTGGACGTCTACCGGTCGTCGGGGCCGGGCGGGCAGAGCGTGAACACCACCGACTCGGCCGTACGGCTCACCCACACCCCCACCGGCATCGTGGTCACCTGTCAGAACGAGAAGTCCCAGCTGCAGAACAAGGCCGCCGCGCTGCGCGTGCTGCAGGCCCGGCTGCTGGAGCGCAAGCGACAGGAGGAGCAGGCCAAGATGGCCGGGCTCAAGACCGACGCCGCCGGCTCGTGGGGCGACCAGATGCGGTCGTACGTGCTGCACCCGTACCAGATGGTGAAGGATCTACGGACCGAGCAGGAGACCGGCAACCCGACCGCGGTGCTCGACGGTGACCTGGACGCCTTCATCGAGGCTGGCATCCGCTGGCGCAAGCAACAGGAACTTGCCGAGGACTGATACCGGTAGCAGTCGTCTAACTACTATTCGTACTCAAGTCTCATGTACGGCCTGTGACTGAGCCCATCATTTCGGGTGGTGTCGGTCCGGTCCGGACGGCTGATTTCCTGGGTTTCGCGGGGATTTGCTGGTACGAAACCTCGCGCATTACCGACATAGGAGACATCCGCCATCAGGCTGGACTTGGCGTAGCCGTTACACCGCGTAGACTCACCACCCGTGATTGCGCTCGAGCAAGTGACGAAGACGTACCCGAAGGCGTCCCGGCCCTCGCTGGACAACGTGTCGGTCGCGATCGAGAAGGGCGAGTTCGTCTTCTTCATCGGTCCGTCCGGCTCCGGCAAGTCCACGATCATCAAGCTGCTGCTGCACGAGGTGACCCCCAACCAGGGCAAGGTCATCGTCAACAGCAAGGACGTCACGACCATGCGCTCCTGGAAGATCCCCAACTTCCGGCGCTCCATCGGTTGCGTGTTCCAGGACTTCCGGCTGCTGCCCAACCGCACCGCGTACGAGAACGTCGCCTTCGCCCTCGAGGTGATCGGCAAGACCAAGGCGGTCGCCCGGCGGGTCGTCCCTGAGGTGCTGGAGCTGGTCGGCCTGGGCGGCAAGGAGCACCGCTACCCGCACGAACTTTCCGGTGGTGAGCAGCAGCGCGTCGCGGTGGCCCGGGCGTTCGTCAACCGGCCGCTGGTGCTGCTCGCCGACGAGCCGACCGGAAACCTCGACCCGGACACCTCGATCGAGATCATGCGGCTGCTGGACCGGATCAACCGCACCGGTACCACGGTCGTGATGGTCACCCACGACTCGAACATCGTCAACCAGATGCGGCGTCGGGTCATCGAGATCGAGGCCGGCCGGATCGTCCGCGACCAGGCTCGCGGCGTCTACGGCTAACCAGCCACCACGGCTCCACCGGGGCCTGTGTCGGCCGGCACCGGCACGTGGCGGCCTGGTACCACCATCCAGCGGCAGATCCGGAAGAGGAACCCGATGCGCGCGAAATACGTCCTGTCCGAGGTGATGGTCGGGCTGTGGCGCAACGTGACGATGACCGTCGCCATGATCATCACCATGGCGGTGTCGCTCACCATGCTGGGCGCGAGTGGTCTGATGTACCTGCAGGTCAACTCGATGAAGGACTTCTACTACGACCAGATCGAGGTCTCGATCTTCCTGGTGTCCGACGTCTCCGAGGAGCAACGCGACAGTCTGCAGAGCTCGCTCGACGCCGACCCGTTGATCTCCAACGTGACGTACGAGTCCAAGGAAGAGGCGTACAACCGCTTCCAGACGCTCTACGCCGACGCTCCGGATCTGGTCAACGCGGTCGAGCCGGACCAACTGCCCGAGTCGTTCCGGATCAAGTTGATCGATCCGGAGGAGTACCAGGCGATCTTCGACAAGTACAACGGCACCGAGGGCATCGACGAGATCGTCGACCAGCGCAGACTGCTCGACAAGATCTTCAACATCCTCGGCTCGGTGCAGAGCATGGCGCTGATCGCCGCGTCGATCATGGCCGTGGCGGCGTTGCTGCTGGTCGGCAACACGATCCAGGTCGCGGCGTACAGCAAGCGGCGCGAGGTCGCCGTGATGCGACTGGTCGGCGCCTCCAACTGGTTCATCCAGGCCCCGTTCGTACTCGAAGCCGTCGTCGCCGGCCTGTTCGGCTCGCTGCTCGGCTTCGGTGCCCTGGTGCTGGGTAAGATGTTCCTGCTCGACGGCTCGCTGCGCGACCTCACCGAGCTGCTGACCCCCATCGAGTGGAGCAGCGTACTGCTGATGTTCCCGGTGATGGCCGGCGTCGGCGGCCTGGTCAGCGCGATCACCGCCTGGGTGACGCTGCGCTTCTACCTGCGGGTCTGACGCCCCTACCTGCGGGTTCGACCTCGACCCGATCCGATTCCACCTGCCGCCGCGCGCCGGTTGGTCACCGGAAAGCTGGTACCGGCCGGCGCGTCGTCGCGGGGTAACATGGCGCGGTTGTCCGTCGGCGCCGCGTCTGCGCAGCGGCGCCCGGGTCCGGAGAGGAGGCAGCCATGCCGCGGGAGAAAGGGCGCAAGGTCGTCGCCTCGAACCGCAAGGCTCGGCACGACTACGCCATCACCGACGTGTACGAGGCCGGCATGGCGCTGACCGGCACCGAGGTCAAGTCGCTGCGCTCCGGCCGGGCCTCACTGGTGGACGCCTTCGCCCAGGAACGGCAGGGCGAGATCTTCCTGTACGGCATGCACATCCCGGAGTACGACCAGGGCACCTGGACCAACCATGAGCCCCGCCGGACCCGCAAGCTGCTGCTGCACCGCACCGAGATCGACCGGCTGCTCGGCAAGCTGCGGGAGGGCGGGCTGACCCTGGTCCCGCTCTCGGTCTACTTCTCCGACGGCTGGGCCAAGGTCGAGCTGGCACTCGCCCGGGGCAAGAAGTCCTACGACAAGCGGCAGGACCTGGCCAAGCGGGACGCCGACCGGGAGATCCAGCGGGCGGTCGGCCGGCGTGGCAAGGGGATGGGCTGACCGAGCAGCACCTTCTGTCCGTAGCCGGCTCAAGTCTTCCGGCCGTAATCGGGATGAAGCCGGGGGCCGGAGGCGTTAGGATCGGTTAGGACGCGGACCACCTCCGGGCCGCGCCGCACACCAGGGGGTGACTGGTTTCGACTTCGTACGTTGCGGCAGGGGAAGCGAGCCGAGGAAGCCGACGTCGTCTCGTGAATCGGTCGTCGGAAACCAATAAGCGCCAACTCCAAGCGCGCTGACTTCGCTCTCGCCGCCTGAGGCGAGTAGCAAGTCTGTCGGTCTGGGACTGCCTTCGGCCCAGTAACCGGCATCAGTGAGAGGGCTGGCCTAGCGAACCCGGTCGCGGGGTTCGTGCGGCGAGATCAAACGCGACTGGGCCCGTCACATCGACTCGCTCGCGTGATCGATGGGGCCGAGTAGAGGCACAGCGAGCTGCGCTCGGAGAAGCCCTGGCAAGACGCCGAAGGACCCGGGTTCGATTCCCGGCACCTCCACGGACGACAGCCGGCCCACCGCCGCCAGGCGGTGGGCCGGCTGCATTGTCGGGCCGAACTCACCATGTGTAGCCCACCGCCCAGTTGGTCCGGGAACCCGCTGCCAACCTGGTGCGTCTGACCCGACATGCGCCGTTTCACCGCCCTGTTGGGCATAACACTGATCCTGATCGCAGGTTGCGCGCGGACCGACGGGACCGGACCCGGCGGGCCAGGCGGGTCCGCCGACGAACGCTGGGAGACCTTCCAGCAGCGTGCCGACGAGGTCGCCGAGGCGTGGCGCACCGCGAGCGGGCGGCAGGAGTGGCTGGCCGGCTACGCACCCCTGCAGAGCCGTACCGTGCTCCCCGCCGAGCCCGGGTTCACCCCGGAGACCGAGCAGGCGTTCCACGCCGGGTGGTACCGGGCCGAGCTGACCGTGTCGACCGAGACACCCGCCGACGGCACGGTCGACTTCCCCGACGGGACGCTGAGCGTACCGCTGGTCAGCGCCGCCGACGCGTACGCGGAACTACGCCAGGGCGACCCGCCCCAGTGCGACGCGGCCCGACCTGGCCCCGACCCGACCAGCAGCGCCACCGACCTGGGCGGCACACCTGGCCCGGACGACGGTGTCACTGACTCCGGTGAGCTCGGCTGCCAGGCGCTGACCGTCACGGCCGCCACGCTCGGCACCGTCGAGCTGCTGACCAGCCGGGGCACGGCGCAGGTGCCCGCCTGGCTGTTCGACGTCGCCGAACTCGACGGGCCGGTCGCCCGGGTCGCCGTCGCCGAATCGGTCGCCGTACCGGCACCCGACCCGCAGGTGCCGGACGCGACCGGCCTCACCACGTTCGTCACCGCACAGGACCTCACCGGTGTCGACGGCACCGAGTTGGCGTACCGACTCGGCGTCGGAGCCTGCGACAGCGACATCACCCCGTTCGTACAGGAGTACGCGGACGCAGTGGTGGTCGCCGGCGGTGTGACCCGCACTGCGCAGGAGTGCACCGACCAACTGCTGTTCCATCCGGTCACCGTGACCCTCGACAAGGCGCTCGGGGCCCGTACGGTGCTCGACGCGCTCACCGGTCGCCCACTGCACGTCGCTGCGGGCGGCTGAGCCATGCCGCAGCCGTACGGCCCGGGTCAGGAACCGGATGACACCGCCGTGACCATGTCCCAACTGCTCGACCGAGGGCTGCCCGGGCAGCTCCAACCGGCTGGAGCCTGGAACCTGCCCGCCGGGGAGGCGGTGATCCTGGCCGGTGACGCGGCGACCGGCAACCGGATCCGGATGTGCCTCGACGTCGCCGGGATCAGCGCTGCGGTTGTGGTGCTGGCACCGTCAGGGCAGCTCGAGTGGCAGGGTGATGCCGTCGAGTGACCGCGGGCACGGGCAGTCCCGATCCATCGGCCAGGTCTCCAGCGCGGCCAGCAGCAGCGCGCGTAGCCGAGCGGTGTTCTCGCCGAACACCCGGAACACCTCTTCCTGGGTGACCGCGTGCCCACCCTCGACGCCCGCGTCCAAATCGGTCACCAGGGCGATCGACGTGTAGCACAGCGCCAGCTCCCGGGCGAGGATCGCCTCCGGGTGGCCGGTCATGTTGACCACCGCGCCGCCGATCGCGGTGAACCACCGGGACTCCGCCCTAGTGGAGAACCGTGGCCCCTCGACCACCACCACCGCACCGCCGTCACGTGGCTGCAGGCACTGCTCGGCGCCGACCCGCAGCAGCACCGACCGCCCGGTCGGGCAGTACGGGTCAGCGAAGCTGACGTGCACCGCACCCTGGTCGTAGAAGGTCTGCACCCGCGCACTGGTCCGGTCGATCAACTGGTCGGGCACCACGAACGTGCCCGGGCCGAGCTCCGGGCGCAGCCCGCCGACCGCGCACGGCGCCAGCACCTGGCGTACGCCGAGCGAGCGCAGTGCCCACAGGTTGGCCCGGTACGGGATCCGGTGTGGCGGATGCCGGTGATCGCGGCCGTGTCGGGGCAGGAACGCGACCCGCCGCCCGCCGACATCGGCGACGGTGATCGGATCGGACGGTTCACCGTACGGCGTCGGCACCCGGTGCTCCGTCGCGTTGTCCAGCAACGCGTACAGCCCGGATCCGCCGATCACCGCGAGCTCTGCCTGCGCCTGCATCAGATCCCTCCCGTTTCGGGCAGGGTGGCCGGAAACACCGATGCCACGCCCCCGCGGTTAGACCTTAACCGGGCGCTGCCGAGCAAGCTATGGTGCCAGGCATGGCTTTCACGGCACCCGTGGCGGATCGTCGCCGCGCCGTCCGCGCGGACCGTGCGGGTCGTGACTGCGCCACGCGGGCAGGTACGGGAGGTCGAGGTGCACGGTGAAGGTCAGCGGATCGGGGGACGGTCGATGGCGTCGATGACCGGCCAGCTGCTGGTCGCGACGCCCACGCTCAAAGATCCCAACTTCGACCGTACGGTCGTGCTGCTGGTCGCCCACGAGGCCGGAGGAGCGCTCGGGGTGGTGCTGAACCGGGCCACCGAGGTGCCGGTCGCCGAGGTGCTGGGTGGCTGGAGCAGTCTCGCCCGGGAGCCGTCGGTGCTGTTCGAGGGCGGCCCGGTGCAGCCTGAGTCGGCGATCTGCCTGGCCCGTACCCGCACCCAGACCGGCCGGGTGAAGGGTTTCCACCGCATCGCCGGCCCGCTCGGCACCGTCGACCTGTCGACCGACCCGGGGCCGCTCGCCGAGTCGATCTCCGGGATCCGGGTCTTCGCCGGCTACTCGGGCTGGTCGGCCGGGCAGCTGGAGGAGGAGATCAACGCCGGCTCCTGGTTCGTGCTGGAGGGTCTGCCGGACGATCCGTTCATGGCCCGCCCGGACGACCTGTGGCCGATGGTGCTGCGCCGCCAGCGCGGCATGATGGCCGCCGTGGCCCACTTCCCGGCCGACGTCTCGATGAACTGACCCTCGCGCGTCGATGAACTGACCCCGCGACCCGGGCGGCCGACCCCGCGAGATGACCGCGCGGGGCGGCGTGTGTAGTATTGCCGGGTGCCCGGGAGATCCGGGCACCCGGGGGCCGTGGCGCAGCTGGTAGCGCACCACACTGGCAGTGTGGGGGTCAGGGGTTCGAGTCCCCTCGGCTCCACCCGTGTTTATGCACGTTGACTGACTTCAGTCGTCGATGGCTTTTTCTTGTGATTTCATGGTCGCCGGTAGTTCGTCGAGCGGTTTGAGAGTCCGTGGCCATTCCGGCCGGCCGGTCGCGGTGACCGCAGGCGGTGCGCCTCCCGATGGCATGCGGTGGGTAGGCGACGATGATTGCGGACGACGGATCGGTCGCGTCGGCACGGGTCCGTTACCGGACCCGCGCGCCCGGCACGTCTACATGATCAATGATCACCGCCGCTGGCAGCCACGGGTCATTACCGCACCGCCTGCCAGGGTCACAGCGGCAGACCGATTTGCCGTGCGACGGTGAGGAAGTCGTAGTAGATCCGACCGCTCGCGATCCGGCCGCCCCGGAACTGGTAGATCTCGCAGCTCAGACCCTCCACCGGCCGTCCGCTCGGTGGCAGCGCGTCGCCGTTGGGCAGCTCGAACGGGCCGGTCTGCGTACCCCGGTTGATCACTTCGGCGACTGCGGTGTCGCCGCGCACGATGAGCGCGGTGATCTCCGTCCGGGCGTCCGGCATCGCCCGGCGGTTGGTTCGCTGCCGGGCTAGGTATGGCTCCGGACCGGTGGTGACCTCTCCGGCCGCAACGTCATGCGCTGCGAAGTCCTCGGTCAGGAGTTCGGCCATCGCGGTGATGTCGTCGCGGTTGAACCGCGCGTACAGCTCACGCAGAGTCGCCTCGTTGCGCGCCTCGCGCTCCGGATCGGTGTCCGACTGGCCGAGCAGGCCGATCAGAAACCCTCGCGTTTCGGCGCCGAGTGTTCTGGTGCTGGTCATGGTGTACCTCCTGAGGTACCGGTTGGCGGTGGCTGCGGGCGGGTGCCGGGCAGCCGGTAGCGCCATCGTGGAATCGGACACGGCGGCCGAACTTCTCAACGTTTGCTGATCCGCGCCGGCCGTACCGGCCATCGGGTGGACCGCCCGGATCGCCCTGCCTGGTTCGCCGTCGCTGACGCCGATCGCAATCGGGGAGAGGTCCCCAGAACCGCCCGGCCGTATCCAGGAACTAGCAGCGCACGTCGCGTCGCCGCCGGTCGGACACGCACAGGCTGGCCGGCCCATCCAGCCGAAGAGGAAGCGTCAATGACGATGATGAGAACCGCCGGGCGGGCCACGGGCCACGGCCCTGGCGGCCCGAGCCGCATGCTGGCCGGATTCGCGGTGGCCGCCGTACTGCTGGCCGCCGGATGCACGACGGACCAGTCGCCACCGCCGGAGTCGGTGCCGCCGCTGAATCCTGCGCCGACGCAGCCCCAACGGCCAATGCCGATCCCGCCGCCGACCAGCCCGGTGACGCTCGCGGAAGCACGGTCCTTCCCCGCCGGGGACGCGTCTGCCGACATCGTCGCGGCCGACATCGACGGCGACGGTGTCCTCGACCTCGCCACACCGAACTACAACAGCCACGATCTGGTCTACCTGATCGGCGACGGCCGCGGCGGCTATGAGCCACCGGTGACGATGGCCGCGGGTCGCACGCCGAACGGGATACTCGCTCGGGATCTCGACGGGGACGGCCACCTCGATCTGGCCACAGCAAACCTCGGGTCGGACGACGTCAGCGTCTACCGAGGACTGGGCGGCGGCCGGTTCGCCGAACCGGTGCATCATCCGGCCGGCGACGGTCCCGCCCGGATCGTCGCGATCGATCTCGACCGGGACGGTGCGCTGGATCTCGTCACCCCCAACCTCAACGGCGATGACGTCACCGTCCTGTACGGAACGGGCGACGCGACCTTCGAGGCTCCGGTGTCGGTACCGGCTGGTGACGGACCGCTGCGGATCGCCGTGGCCGACCTGGACGGAGACGGACTGCTGGACCTGGCGAGCGCGAACTACAACTCCGACGATGTCACCGTGATGCGCGGTGACGGTCGGCGTAGCTACTCGGCGCCGGTGGCGTACGCCGCCGACGACACCGCAGCCGGGATCGTGGTGCGCGACCTCAACGGCGACGGGATACTCGACATCGCCACGGCGAACTACGACGCCGACACTGTCGCGGTGCTGTTCGGGCAGGGCGGCGGCAGGTTCGCCGTACCTGCCCTGTACCAGGCCGGTGACGCGCCGTCGGACATCGTCGCGGTGGACGTCAACGGTGACGGTCAGCTCGACCTGGTGACGGTCAACTTCGACTCCGACGACATCACGGTGCTCGCTGGGGACGGCCGGGGCGGATTCGCCGCACCTGCCTCGGTGACGGTGGAGGACGGCCCACCGGCGTTGCTCGTCGCCGATTTCAACGGTGACGGTCTGCCGGACATTGCGACCGCGAATTCGCTGTCCGACAGTGTATCGGTGATCATCAACCAGGGTTGACCAGCGACGGCGGGGGTAGGCGCCGGGCGTTCGACGTCGGCGCCTGCCCCTGCGTCAGGCGGACCCTCGCCGGAAACATGAGTATTTCGAGGATCATGTCGCCCCCTCCACGTGGGCCGAATGAGCGGTCCTGTGTAGTCCGCCCTACTTCAACGGGCCTTCTTGGCTATTGTGCATCGACCGGCATCTCCGGCCCGTGGCTGCATGACAGCGCGGTAAGCCTGTCGTACACTCCGTGAGTATCCAGCTCGGTCGCTCAATGCGGCGTCAAGATCTTTCAAGGAATTGTTAGTACGCGATTCCGGTCATCGCCCGTCCAACATCAGCCAGGAGCGTCGACATGTCCCCTCGCGTGACCGGGATCGGCGGCTACTTCTTCCGGTCCCGGGATCCACAGGCTCTCGCCCGTTGGTACTCGGACAACCTTGGAATCGATCCGTGCCCCGGTGGCGACCAGGTGTGGACTCAGGCTGCGGGGCCGACGGTCTGGGCTCCGTTTCCTGAGGACACCGACTACTTCGGCGCCCGTGACCAGGCGTCGATGGTGAACTTCAGGGTCGAAGATCTTGACAGGATGCTCGATCAGCTCCGGGCGAGCGGCACGACGATCGTGGGCGACGTGCACACGGAGCCGATCGGCCGCTTCGCGTGGGCGCTCGACCCGGAGGGCAATCGCTTCGAGCTGTGGGAGCCGGCCTAGGTCTTAGCCAGATGCACGCCCGTCTTCGGCGTGTTTGACCAGTGCAATCGAGAGGAGCGCAGTGTCAGACCCAACCAAGCCACCGTTCGGCACCGTTGTCGGCTTCGACCTGACGGTGCAGGACGCTGACCGGGTACGGGACTTCTACGCCGAGGTGATCGGCTGGAGCCCGATGCCGCTAGACATGGGTGGTTACAGTGACTACTTCATGATGAGCCCGGCAGGGACGCCCGTCGCCGGAGTGTGTCACGCGCGTGGGGGCAACGCGGACCTGCCACCGCAGTGGTTGTCCTATGTCTGCGTCGACGACCTCGATGCCAGCATCAAACGTGTGGTTGAGTTGGGCGGCGAAGTCGTCGCCGGGCCCAAGGGCACCGCGCCGGAAGCGCGATTCGTGGTGATCCGCGATCCTGCCGGCGCCGTGCTGGCACTTCGCGAGCCCGATCGTCCACAGGACGGCTGACTGCCGTCCGGCTGCCGCCCAACAGAGGTTGGCCGACTCATCGGCGTCACTGACGCTTCCACTGTCGCCACGCCCGCTAGATCGTTGGCGGGCGTGGCGACGCCTCCCGGACCCCTGATCGCCGGCACCCCTTGGAGTACGCCATGACCCATACCCCCAGCCAGGATCTGATGGCGCCGTCACCCGAGCAGGGGGAGGCCGTCCTGCTGCCATGGTTGCGACGGATGCTCGAGGACAAGCCCGTCTGGCAGGACGGATACGGAGTCTGGCATGTCTTCCGGTACGCGGACGTGCGGCGGCTGAGCGCCGACCATGAGACGTACTCCTCGGATCAGAGCCGGGTGAATCCGGCAGCCGCCGAACTCGCTCAAGGTAACCTCACGATGCTTGACCCGCCGGAGCACCGGTCATTACGGCGGCTGGTCAGCGCCGCGTTCACCCCGCGTACGGTTGCCGAGCTCGAGCCACGGATCGCCGCAGTGACCCGTGAGATGATTTCAGATCTCGACGGTGAGTTCGACCTCGCAGAGCGGCTGGCCCACCCTATGCCGGTCACCGTGATCGCGGAACTGCTCGGGCTGCCCGTCGGTGACCGGGCGTTCTTCGCGGCCTGCGCCGACCGGCTGTTGAGCATCCACACCGATGATCCGAACGATCCGGCGCTGATGGAACGCTTCACCGCAGCCATGGGGGACCTGTCCGGGTACCTGCTGGAGCACTGCCAGCAACGTCGGCGGAAGCCTGCCGATGATCTGATCACCGCGCTGGTCACCGCCGAAGTGGACGCGCGACGGTTGACCGATCAGGAGGCCGTCAACTTCTGCACGCTACTGCTTTCCGCCGGTCACATCACCTCGACGCTGCTGCTCGGCAACGCAGTGCTGAGTCTTGCCGAGCAACCCTCGACGTGGCAGCGGCTGCGCGACGATTCGGCGCTGATCCCCTCGACCGTCGAGGAGGTGTTGCGGCACCGGTCGCCTTTCGCGCAGGTCGTCCGGGTCACCACCACCGATACCGAGCTCGCCGGAGTGCAGATACCGGCCGACTCGTACGTGATGCCATGGTTGGTGTCGGCGAACCGGGACCCGAGGGTCTTTGCCGACCCGGACCGGTTCGACATCGACCGTACTCCTAACGACCACATCGCCTTCGGCTTCGGCGGACACTTCTGTCTGGGCGCGCCACTGGCCCGTATCGAAGCCCGCGTCGCGCTGTCCGCGCTCGTCGAACGGTTCGCTGATCTACACCTCAACCCCAGTATCCCGCTGCGGTTCTACGGCCGTGGCGTGTTCGGTGTACGCGCCGTCCCGGTCGTGACGACCGTTTCCTGACCGAATCGGCCGGGCCCGGCCGGGTACCAGCTGAACTGAGACCAAGGGGAGATGCGATGACTGACCAGAGTCAGGAGCCCACCCGAGATGCTCGGCGCCAGCCGCCGCGGTGGACGGCAGGGGGCAGTGCCCTACTTGCCCTCTGCCTGCTTACCGGGTGTCTCGGAGTGACGGAGACGACACCCGACGAGCCGCAGGAGTCGGCGGGGGCCAACGCAGACAGAGTCACCATGTCGGCGATGGCGGAGATTTCGGTCGGTGACGCTCCGGCCGGCCTGGAGGCCGCCGACCTCAACGACGACGGCAAGCAGGACCTCGTCGTCGTCAACTTCAACTCGAACACCGCCGCTGTGCTGCTCGGCGAGGGCAAGGGCAGATTCGCGTCGCCGGTGACCTACCGGACCGGCGACAACCCCAACGGCGTGGCGTTGGCCGACCTCGACGGCGACGGCCGCCTCGACATGGTGACCTCCAACTTCAACTCCAACGACCTGACTCTGTACTTCGGCGATGGGAAGGGCGCATTCGCTGGGGCCAAGTCACTGCCAGCCGGCGGCGGCGCGATCCGGGTGAGCGCCGCCGATCTCGACCGGGACGGTTCCGTCGACCTGGCCGTGGCCAACTATCAGGACAACGCCGTGTCGATCCTGCTCGGCGACGGCACCGGTGGGTTCGCCGAGCCGGCCAAGTATCCGGTGGGCAAGGACCCGAACCGACTCACCGTCCTCGACGTCACCGGTGACGGGGTGCTCGACATCCTTACCTCGGACATCGGCGACAAGACCATCTCGCTGCTCACCGGCACGGGCGAGGGCACCTTCGGCACGGCCAAGGCGATGCCGGCTGGCGACACCCCGTCCGGCGTCGCCGTCGGTGACTTCACCGGTGACGGCAACCTCGATCTGGCCACGGGCAACTACGGCGGTGAGACGGTGACCCTGCTCGCCGGTGACGGCAAGGGGTCTTTCGAACGGAAGCAGGAGTTCGTCGCGGCGCGTGGCCCGGGCGACGTCGTCGCCGCCGACTTCAACGGCGACCGCGCCACCGACCTCGCCGCCGTCGCTCCTGAGGCGGCCGACGTCATCGTGCTGTCGAACAGCCGCAGTGACGGAGTCTTCAGCACCGCCCAGTCCTTCTCCGCAGGCGAGGCACCCGCAGCGATCATTGCCGCGGACTTCGACGGGGACAACCTCGTCGACCTGGCGGTCAGCAACTCACTCTCCGGCAGCATCACCGTGATGCTCAACGGCACCCAGACCGCAGCGGGTGCCGACCTCGCGCCGGTCGCGCTGGTCACCAACGAGAACTCGGCCACCGTTTCACTAATCGACGCCCGGTCCTCGACTCTGCTGAAGACCATTGACATCGGCGGTGACCGCCCAGGCGGGGTGGCGCTGACCCCGGATGGCCGACGGGCGTACGTCGCGAACCTCGGTTCCGACAATGTGTCGGTGATCGACCTTCCCAGCCGTCGGTTGCTGACCACGATCGCCGTCGGCCGCCAGCCCAATGGGATCGCGGTGTCGCCCGACGGCACCCGGATACTGGTCGCCAACGAGTTCTCCGACACGGTCTCGCTGATCGACTCGGTCACGAACGCGGTGACCGCCACCATCCAGGTGGGGGAGCGCCCAGTCGACGTCGCCTTCACCCCGGACGGTCGGTATGCCTACGTGCCGACGAATATATCCTTCGAAGTCGCCACCGTGGACGTGGCGCGGGCATCCGTCGTCGCCCGTACCCGCGTCGGCGCACGTCCTGGTGGGGTGGCGGTCAGCCCGGACGGTCGCCTGGTCTACGTCACGAGCATCGCCGACGACCAGGTGACGGTAGTCGACACCGCTACCAACAAACGCGTCGCAAACATCGACGTAGGTGACTGGCCGCTGAAGGTTGCCTTCAGTCCGGACGGCCAAAACGCCTACGTGGTGACCTACAGTTCCGACGCGGTCAGCGTCGTCGACGTCGCCAGGGGCGCGGTCACCACAACGATCGAGGTCGGCATCCGTCCGTACGGGTTGGCGCTGTCGCCGGACGGCCGTCAGGCGTTCGTGACCAGCCAGAGCGGCAACTCGATCTCCGTGGTCGACTTGGAGCGAGGCGAGTCAGTGGCGACCGTGGAGGTCGGCGAACATCCGATCGGGGTGGCCTCGGTGCTGGCCCCGGTGGAAACAGTCAACGCGTAGTCAGCCGAGACCAGGTGCCCGTCGACGGCCGGATTCGTCATCGGATCCGGCCGTCGGCGGTGTCACCGGTGTCACCACCTGCCGCGTGACCAGCCCGAGCAGCGCTGCTACTGCGGCGTTCGCCGCACCGATCTGCGTCACCGTGAGTGGCACGACGTCAAACGTCGCGAGAAGGTTGAGCAGCGCCAGCACCGCCGACTGAATCAGCACCGGCTCCCGCCGCCAGATCGACCACCGCGTCATAGCGACGTCCACGCCGGTCGTCCCCACCGGCGGGCGAAGGCGATTGCCTCCGGGGCCAGTCTGGTCCCGTACTCAGCCTGGTCGTCCGGTCCGGCCGGCCCGTTGCCACCGACCACCAGGACGACGATCGGCTCGAAGCCAGCCGGCACGCCCAACTCCTGGCGCAGCCGCTGGTGGTCGAAGTCCCCGAGTTGGCGGCACTGCCAGTCCTGCGCCCGCGCTTGTACGCAGATTCGGCTCACCGCCATTCCCAGCTCGTATTCGGCGCCCAGCATCGGCACGCCCTGCTGATCAGCGGTCTGCGCCAGCGCTAGCAACAACGCGGCGGCCCCTCGCGTGTGGCTCTGGTGGGCCGGGTTCAACGCGGTGCGCAGCAGCGAGAACGTCGTGTCGCCACGACAGCCCAGCATGAACCGCCACGGTTGCCGGTTCCCACTCGACGGGGTCCAGCGCGCGGCCTCGATCAGCCTTGCGAGTTGCGCGGTGTTCAGCGTCCCCGTGGTGAATCGCTGTGCGGAGTCGGCTGGCGCGAGGAGCGGGTGTAGCCCTGTCTGATCAGGTGGACTCGTGGGTGGCATGAGCAAGGCCTCCACCGGTGCTTTGATCTATCGCTTACTGGTTTATCGCAACAGCGGCAGGCAGTGATCTCCTCCGAAATCTTGCTAATCGATGAGCGCTGCCTTAGCGCAAGTTAGAAGAAGGTTGTCCCTGGGCCAAAGGGCTAGAAATTGACCGAGCGTCAGTCATGCTCGTGCCCATCAACCGAGAGGCAAGGAGATCAGCCGTGCCGCCACCCTCGGGTGCTCATCAACCAGACTGGCAGGCCGCTATCGAACCACGCGGCGAGGGCTTCCGGCTCCGTCGGGTAGCGTCAGATCCGGCTGGTTCCGGAGACGGTGCCATCTCGCCCGATGGTGCCTTCTTCGTGGCCTCATCGAAGCGGACCGGAACCGTCAACCTCTGGATATTCGACCTACATAGCGGCCGGTGGCATCAGGCCACCCGAGGAGCAGGTGATGACATCGAGGGGCAGTGGTCCCCCGACGGTCGGCGCATTGTCTTCACTTCTACCAGGGGCGGACACAAACAGATTTGGTGGTACGAAGTCGCCACCGGTCGCATTGAGCAACTGACGTTCGGCGATCATGAGGAAGAGTATCCTTCCTTCGCGCCGGACGGCCAGCGCATCTTGTACGTCGGTGGCCCCTGGGGGCGCCGGTATTTCTACATCGTGCCCGCCGGTGGCGGTGCTCCGCGTGTCGTGGACCGGCCACCGGGTAGGGCAGGTGCTGGTTCCTGGGCGCCGGACGGCCGTTGGCTGGTGTGCCATTCCTACGACGCGGGGGCCGGAGCGATCTTTCTGCAGGACTCAGCAGGCGCCGAAGAGATCCCGGTGACCGACGGGACAGCTTGGGACTACAAGCCCACCGTCTGTCCCACCCGGCAGGTCGTCGCGTTCTCCCGCAGCAACGAGGGCCGCTCGGTCATTTGGGTGCAGCGCCTCGGCGACGGATCCGGCCGTCCCCTGGTCACCACCGGAGCGGACGACCGGTGGCCGACGTGGACCGCCGATGGCCAGAGCCTGTTCTTCCACCGGCTCATCGACGATGGTCGCGCGATCGGCATGTGGAACCGTGCCACGGGCGAGGTGCAGGAGCTCGTCGGGGCGGACGAACGGCCGCGGTACGCGTCGTTCGACCCAGCGGCGCGCCGGATCGTCTACGCCAGCGAACGTACCGGACGATCCAACATCAAGATTTTGGACCTGTCCGACCATGTGGTGACGGCTCTGCCGGTGGGAGAGGCGTCCTTTCCCGCCTGGTCGCCCGCCGGCGAGCGGATCGCGTTCTGCTCGCGCCGCGGATTGGCGCACCGCTGGCAGATCAGCACGGTGGACGTGGCGACCGGTGAGGTCCACGACTGGACATCGGGGGTGGTCGGGCTACGCCGCCTGCATGGTCCGCTGAGCTGGTCACCCGATGGCGACCGGCTGCTGTTCAAGAGTGAAACCGAACCGTTCGCCGCGAACATCTACGAACTCGACCTGCGTACCGGCGGGGTCAGTGCGGTTACCGACGACTCATGGTGGGACGAGTCTGCGGCATACACGCCGGACGGCGCCGCGGTGGTCTTCATGTCGACCCGCGGCGGCGACTGGACCTGGGGCTTTTACCGCAAAGATCTGGCGACCGGCGAAATCGAGACGCTGGCGGGGCCGGACTACGTGGAACGGAACAATCCACGGCTCACCCGCGACGGCGTCCTGTTGTCGACGCTGGTGGCCGGCACCAGCGAGGAACTGTACGAGCAGTGTCCCGACGGTACGGGGCGGGTCGTCGCGGAGGCGGGTCAAGGTGTCCGCTATCCGGTGCCGTCGGCCGACGGCCGGATGGTGCTGTTCGCCCGCACCCATCGCACGGTGGAGTACTGGCTCGCCGAAAACGTCTGGGCGGCGGATTCACCGGTCGCGGACTTGGCGCGTCCGCTGGTCGCGCGGGCTGCGGGAGGTACGCCGATCAGTGAGCAGGCACCGCTGGGGCCGGTCCGAAGCCCGGTCGACACGCGACGCAGATGACGGATGTGAATCGCTCATCCGGTCGGGTGAGCTCCGGACGAACCGCCAACCAATCTGAGGAGTGCCTGTGGAGCCGCAACTACTGCGACCCGGCCCGCCCGCCGCGACGGCGCCGTCGGACGGCGCGGACAAGAACCACATCTATGACAGTGTTACCGCGCCGATCTGGCAGTTGGCCGTCTACCAGCCGGTGCATGCCGGCTGGGAGTTCACCAACGTCGGTGGGGCGGCGTTGCTCGACCAGATCACCGAACCGCTCCGACTCGGCGCCCGCCATCGGGTTCTCGAATGCTGCTCTGGAACGGGAGCGGTCAGTCGCTACCTGAATGTGCGTCGCGGTTGTGCGGTCACCGGCGTGGAGATCAACGAGAAACAACTCGATCACGCCCGCCGGCTCGCGACCGGAAACCCGGACCTGCGGTACGTGCTGGGCGACGTCGAGCGATGGCAGCCGGACGGTGCCTACGACCTCGTGCTGGCGATCGACTCGCTGAGTCTGCTCGCCGATCCGCAGGCGGTGATGCGGACCGCCCATCGGGCGTCGTACCCGCGTGGGGTGTTCGCGATGGCCGATACCGTCGCCGGTAGCAGCATGTCCGACGAGACCCGGGGACGGGCCTGGGATCTGGACGGCATGCGGCCGCTGCCGGGACCCACCGCCACGGTGCGGATGCTGCGGTCAGCCGGGTTCGACGACGTCGAACTGACCGACTGCACGGCGATGGCGGTCGAGTGCTTCGAGCGGATCGGCACAGCTCTGGTGCGGCGTGAGGACGAGATCTCCGCCCTCGTATCGGCTGATGAGCTGCGGCACTGGCGGGACTCCAGCGAGTTCTATCTGGCCGCGTATCGAAGCCGCCAGCTCACCTACTGGCGTGGCGTGGCCCGGCACAACGACCACCGCGGCACCGTGTCCGCGTCGCGGCGCCGCGCCCGAACGACCTACGGAGGGTAAGTAACGATGGTCTTCAAACGGGAGCCAGTGATCATTCAGGCCGGACTGCTGGCCGTGTTCAACCTCCTCGGCGCGTTCGGCCTCGTGAGCTGGTCGTGCACTCAGATCACGGCGGTCAACGCGGCGATCGCGGCCGTCCTCGGGGTGATTACCCGCCAGTTGGTGACCCCGCTGCACGACCCACGTGACGCCGCCGGCCGGCCGCTCAGCCGGCGTCCGGCGGGCCCGGGTGACGGCGAACGGACCGTGGCATGAATCCACGCCGTCTGACAGCACCGGCGATGGCTGCAACCCTGCTCGCCGTACTCGGCGGGCTGAGCGCCCGTCCGGTCGCCTCCGCCGCGGAACTCGCGGCGCTCGCCGCCCCCTTCGACTTCGTGGTGACCCCGCTGAACTCGGCGCCCCCGATGGCCCACGGTGACCGGACGGTCGCTCCGGAGCTGGCACATCTGCGGTCCTGGATATCCGCCGTCGGCGCCGCCGTCGGGCTGACCGACGCCGACGGCAACGGCCGTGCCGACGACACCTGCCTGGTCGATCCGCGCGACAATTCGGTACGGGTCGCCCCGGTGCGCGGCACCGGAGATCGTTTCGCCGCCGTGCGGCTCACTCCTCCCGGAAAACCCGACCCGGCGGTCGCGCCGATGGGCTGCGTCCCGACCGACCTCACCGGGGACGGAATGACGGACTTCCTTGTCTACTACTGGGGGCGTTCCCCAGTGCTGTTTGTCCGGGCGGGAGAGGGCTACCAGGGCAGGGACCTCGTCGAGCCGGCCCAGCACTGGAACACCACCGCGACCGTGATCGCCGACATCGACGGCGACGGCAACCTGGACGTCCTGGTCGGCAACTACTTTCCAGACGGTGCGCGGATCCTGGACAGGCGAGCCGACGACGACCAGCGGATCCAGATGCAGGCCGGGATGGCCCGGGCCGGCAACGCCGGAATCAACCGGTTGCTGCTGTCCCGCCCCGGCGGACCTGGCCGCCCGCCTGTGTTTGTCGACGCCAGCACGGCGTTGCCGGACCGGTCGGCACGATCCTGGACGCTCGCGTTCGGGCTGCAGGACCTTACCGGGGACCTGCTACCTGAGATCTACGTGGCCAACGACTTCGGCCCCGACGATCTGCTGGTCAATCGGTCTACTCCGGGACGTCCGGTGTTCGAACGGGTCGAGGGGCGCAGGGATGCCACCACGCCGAAGTCGAAGGTGCTCGGCCACGACTCGTTCAAAGGCATGGGCGTGGCGTTCACCTATCGCGGCGGGCAACCGCTGCCGACCGTTCTGGTCAGCAACATCACCACTGCCTGGGGGCTGCAGGAGAGCAACTTCGCGTTCGTGCCGGAGGGATCCGGCGAGGATCTGCTACAGGGGCGGGTCCCGTACCGTGATCGAAGCGAGCAACTCGGGCTTTCTCGCAGCGGTTGGGCCTGGGACATCAAGGCCGTTGATTTCGATGCGGACGGTGCGGACGAAATCCTGCAGGCGACTGGCTACCTGCAGGGCGACCGGTGGCGCTGGCCCGAGTTACAGGAACTTGCGATGGCCAACGACCAGGTGCTCGCCCACCCCTGGGCATGGCCTAACTTCCAGCCCGGCGACGACCTGTCCGGCCATCAGCACAACCCGCTGTGGACCTACGCCGCCGACCTTTCGCCGCCCCGCTACGTCGACCTCGCGCCACGGCTCGGGCTGGGCTCACCGTGGGTGAGCAGAGGCATCGCGATCGGCGACATCGATGGTGACGGCCGGCCGGACGCGGTGATCGCCAACCAGTGGCAGGACTCCGTCGTGCTGCTCAACCGGAGCCGTACGGCATGGCCGCACACCACCATTCGCCTGCTGCGGCCCGGTCCGCGCACCGGGGCGACACCGGCGATCGGAGCACAGGTGCGAGCCGTCACACCCGGTGGCGCGCAGTTGTATGCCGAGTTGCAGCCGAGCAACGGGCACGCGGGATCGTCCGCACCGGAGTTGTTCTTCGGCACGGGCAGCGGAGCTGACACGGCCTTCGCCCTGAAGTGGCGTACGTCCGGCGGTGTTCGCCGGGCCGCAGAGATCCGGTTGTCACCGGGCATTCACACCCTGCTCCTCGATGACGACGGCACGGTCCGGTCGATAGACGACGACAAGGGACGATGAACATGATCAAGACGACCGGCATCGCGACGACCACCATCGAACCGTTCGCCGACGCCGACGAGGCCGCCGCCAGCGCCGACGCTGACCCGGCGGCGGCCCGCCGCCGGATCATCCGTACCGATCGGGCCCTCACCGACCCGAGGCTGGCTGCGGCCGTCCGTCGGCACGGCCGCCCGGCGGTACGCCAGGCGCTGCGCGACGCGCAACAGGAGGCGCGGCGCGGCGCGATCTCCCCGGACCAGGTCGTCCGACACACCGCCGATCTCGTCGATCGGCGCGCCGAAGGCGTCCGTTCGGTGATCAACGCGACCGGGGTGCTGTTGCACACCAATCTCGGCCGTGCTGTGTTGTCCGCGCCGGCCCGCCGGGCGCTTGAACGGGCCGCGGGCTGCATCGACATCGAGTACGACCTCGAGAGCGGCCGGCGGGACCGACGCGGTAGGGCCGCGCTGGAGGCGTTGGCCGCGGCCGTACCGGCTGCCGGTGCGGTACACGTCGTGAACAACAACGCGGCCGCACTGATCCTGGCCTCGGCAGCCCTGGCCAGCGGTCGCGAGGTCGTCATCAGCCGTGGCGAGATGGTGGAGATCGGTGCGGGCTTCCGGCTGACCGATCTGGTCGCCGCCGCCGGTGCCCGGCTTGTCGAGGTCGGCACCACCAACCGCACCTCGCTGGCCGACTACGCGGCCGCGGTGTGGTCGGGGACCGGATTCATCCTCAAGGTTCACCCGTCCAACTACCGGATCGACGGCTTCACCTCCCAGGTCGATGTGGGCGCGTTGGCCGGGCTCGGCGCACCGGTGGTGGTCGACATCGGCTCCGGGTTGCTGGGGCCGGAGCAGGTGCTGCCGGACGAGCCGGATGCGGACACCGCGCTGCGCGCCGGCGCGGCCCTGGTGACGGCGAGCGGCGACAAGTTGCTCGGTGGCCCGCAGGCCGGCCTGTTGCTGGGCCATCGCGAGGTGATCGCCGAGCTGCGGCGCCATCCGATGGCCCGGGCGGTACGGGTCGACAAGCTGACCCTCGCCGCCTTGGAGGCCACCGTCCGCTGTCCACCCACCCCGACCCAGCAGGCACTGCGCACGACTGTCGACGAGCTGCGGGCCCGGGCCGAGACGATCGTCGGCCGACTCACCGCAGCCGATGTGCCGGCGGCCGTGACGGACACGACAGCCGCCATCGGGGGTGGTGGAGCGCCGGGGGTACGGCTGCCGAGCTGCGCGATCAGCGTGCCACAGCACCTGTCCCGGCCGCTGCGGCGACAGCCGATCGCGGTCGTCGGCCGGGTACGCGACGGCCGACTGCTGCTCGACATGCGTTCTGTGCCAGCGGAGCTGGACGAAGTCGTGACGGCGGCGGTACTGCGGGCGGCCACGTCACCCGCTGGCCAGTCGCCGGACGAACCAGGCCGGCCCACACCCATGGCGGTCGAGCGGCGATGAGCCACGTCGTCGCCACTGCCGGTCACGTCAACCACGGCAAGTCCAGCCTGCTCCGGGCACTGACCACAATGTCGACCGACCGCCGACCGGTCGAGCGCGATACGGGTCGGACCGTGGACCTGGGGCACGTCTGGACCCACCTCGACGACGGTCGGGAGGTCAGCTTCGTCGACGTGCCGGGACACCGGCGATTCCTCGCGAACACCTTGGCCGGGGTGGGTACCAGTCCGGTCGTCATGTTTGTGGTGGCCGCCGACGAGGGCTGGCAGCCACAGTCGTCCGAGCACCTGGCGGTGCTTGCCGCGTTGAACGTGCGGTACGGCGTTTTGGTCACGACCAAGTGCGATCGCGCGACACCGCAGTGGGCGCAGGCGGACGCGGGTCGGCGGTTGGCCGCCGCAGGCCTGCCGAACTGGCCGGCGGTGGCGGTGAGCGCTCGCACCGGTGCCGGCTTGGCCGCCCTGCGGGAGGTGCTGACCAAGGTGCTGCGGCAGGTGCCGCAGCCGGACCGGGCAGCTCCGGTCCGGCTGTGGCTGGATCGGACGTTCACGGCGGCGGGCACCGGCACTGTGGTGACTGGCACCTTGCCGGCCGGGACGGTGCGGGTCGGGGACCGGATGAAGCTGGGGCCTGACCGTCGACCGGTGGTGATCCGGGAGGTACAACGGTGCGGCAGCGCGGTGCAGGCGGCACACGGCGTCAGCCGCGTGGGTCTGGCGCTGCGCGGGCTGCCGGCCGGCGTCGCCACCCGAGGCTGGGCGCTGGTAAGTCCAGGGCACTGTTGGATGTCCACCTGTGTGGACGGGTGGCTCGACCGGCCCGGCGGCGTGGACGGCCCGGCGCCTGAGCAGGTGGACCGCCCGCTCGGTGGTCGGCCGCGCCGGCGACACCTGCCGGCGTCGCTGCGGCTGCACCTGGGTAGCGCTGTCACGATCGCCCGGGTCCGGGTGCTCGACTCTGACGGCGAGTCGCTGGCCGTCCGACTCGACCTCGATCAGCGAATGCCGTTGCTGGTTGGTGACCAGGCGGTCCTGGTCGACCCGGGGGCGGCCGGTGAACGGATCGTCGGACAGCTGACCGTCGTCGACGTCGATCCACCGCCGTTGGGTAGGCGGGGTGCCGCCGCCGCTCGCGCCTCGGCGCTGCGGGACGTGACGACGGTGCCCCGCGACACCTGGCCGCTACGGCTGCGGAAACTGATCACCGTGGCGCAGTCACGGGCCATGACGGGGGCAGCGCCGCCGACCGACGCCCTGAGCGTCGGTGGCTGGCTGCTCGATCGGGCGCACCGGGACCGCCTGCACGCCAGGCTGGTACAGCTGGTAAGCGGTGCCGGCCGGGACGGACCCGCCGAACAACCGGTTCCTACCGGGCGCGTCCACCACCCGGCCGACCGGGATGGCTCGATGCCGGTGCCCGGTGTGCCGGCCGGCCAGGCCAGATCAGTGCTCGGGCTGCCCGATTCCCGGCTGCTCGGACTGCTGCTGGCACCCGGGTTGGCCCTCGCCGGAGATCTGGTCGTCCCAGCAGACCAGCAGCGGCGGATGTCCCCACGGGTGGCGACCGCGCTGGACCGGCTGCGTGCCGCACTGAGCAAAGGATCCGGCTTCGAAGCTCCCGACGCCGACGGGCTTCGGCGGCTCGGATTCGACCCATCGGTGCTGGCGGCGGCCCGCCGTACCGGTCAGGTGCTGGTGCTGGGGCCCGCCGTGGTGCTGCCGGTCGAGGCGGAACGGGCCGCCGTCGAGGTCCTTGCCCGACTCGCGCAGCCATTCACGGTCGCGCAGGCCCGCGTCGCCCTGGGTACCACGCGTAGAGTGGCCGTGCCGCTACTGGAACATCTGGATCATCGCGGTTGGACGGTCCGATGCGCGGACGGGGGCGCCCGACGGCTGAGTCCGAGAGCGAAGACAGGAGTCGAATGATGCCCGGGTCCACCCCGCAAGCCGACCCGCCGATCGGGCCGATCCGGCTCACCCAGTATTCACGTGGTGGCGGCTGCGCCTGCAAGATCCCGGCCGGCGAGCTGGAACGGCTGGTCGCAGACCTCACATTGACGCCCTCCGGGCAGCCGCTCGTACCCGCCGGCCGGTTGCTCGTCGGTCTGGACACCGGCGACGACGCCGCCGTGATCGAGGGCCCCGGAGGTACCGCGTTGATCAGCACGGCCGACTTCTTCGGTCCGGTTGTCGACGACGCCTACGACTGGGGGCGGATCGCGGCGGCGAACGCGTTGTCCGATGTATACGCGATGGGTGGGCGGCCGGTTCTCGCGATCAACCTGCTCGGCTGGCCTCGCGAGCGGCTGCCGATGGAGTTGGCCCGGGCGGTACTCCAGGGCGGTGCCGATGTCGCGGCTCAGGCCGGATGCGCTGTGGCCGGCGGGCACAGCATCGACGACCCGGAGCCCCGCTACGGCATGGCGGTGACCGGACTGGCTGACCCCGGCCGGCTGCTGCGTAACGATCAGGGCTCGGCCGGCCTGCCACTGAGTCTGACCAAACCGCTCGGCGTCGGGGTGCTCAACGCCCGGCACAAGGCGACCGGTGAGCGCTTTCCACACGCGATCGCCGAGATGGTGCGGCTCAACCGGGACGCAGCCGAATCAGCGGTCCGGGCGGGCGTGCGGTGCGCCACCGACGTCACCGGTTTCGGACTGCTCGGCCATCTGGTCAAGCTGGCTCGGGCGAGCAGAGTGGGCGCCGTCATCGACGCGTCAGCGGTGCCCTACCTGGCGGGCGCCCGGCAGGCGGTGCGGGACGGCTATGTGTCCGGCGGCACCCGACGCAACCTGGAATGGGTACGTCCGTGGGTCGATTTCGCCGGGGTTGACGAGGAGACCGCGTTGCTGCTGGCCGACGCGCAGACTTCCGGTGGTCTGCTTGTCGCCGGTGAGGTCCCGGGCGCACCGGTGATCGGCGAACTGGTGCCATCGGGAGGCACCTTGGTAAAGATCCGCTGACCCCACACCAATCTCACCAGTCACGGGATCCGTCCCGGGGAGGTGTACGGGCGCCTGGTGACGCTCCGCGGTCTTCAAAACCGATGTGACCGGGTATCCCGGTCAGGCGGGTTCGATTCCCGTCCACCTCCGCTATCGTACGCAACCGTAGAGAGGGCGCACGCTTTTTCGTTGCATAGAAATGATCTCAGGTTCGCCGCCTGAGGAGGACATCAAATGCAACGAACTTCATTGGCCGATCGGGTCGAACGGCGGCCCTGGTCGCAGCCCGGTCGATGTGGCTGGCCATGGACGTGACGAGCCTGGTCGCCTCGGCCGCAGCTGTCATCACCGCGTTGCTCAGCTACCTGGGCGGGCGCCAGATGGCTCATCTGGCGCATCGACGTGAGGTCGCGCGGCTCGCCCGACTTGTCCGCAACGACACCGCCGCCGCCGAGCAGGCCGCAGCCCAGGCCGATGAACGGGCCCGGGGTGCGGTGCTGGCCGAGCGCAACGAGCTGCTGGCGAGGTGGCGGGTGACGTTGGACGAGGCGCGAGAGGAACGCCGCCGGCTCGTCGAGGAGCATCGTGTTGAGACCGCGCGACTACGGCAGGAACACCGCGACGAGCTGGCCGGGTACCGGGAGAGCGCCCAGGCGGTCATCGCGGATCTGCGCGTACAGAATCGCGCACTGCGTGATCAGCTCAACGCCGAATACGCGAGACGCTACGGCCGGACGACGCACGACTGAGGTGGGCCGCAATCGCAAGAGTAGAGAAGAACGGCCCGGTCCCTGGCAATGAAAATAGAGGCAGCCGGGTGATGCGGATCCGAAACAACGACCCGCGACCGGTGGACGCAGTGAACGCTGTGCCGGTAGACGACCGTGCACACCAAGAAAGGACAACCCGCACATGACAGAGATCCAGGATTTCGGACGGCAGCTCGGGGGATTCCTCGGGGGTGTCTTCGGTAACGCGGCAGGTGGCGCCGGTTCGATCTTCCAGCCGGACCCGCAGGCCGAGATCGAGGTGCGCAAGCTCCTCGCCGACCTGCAGAAGGCGTTCGCCGAAGGGGACATCGAGACGATCCTGGCCAGCCTCGCCGACGACTTCACCACCTACGAACTGGGTGCCACCGACGGCTCTCCGTTGGAGATCACCGACCCGGGCGTGATGCGTGAGTACCTGACCACGCTCTTCCCCAGTGCGGGCGAGACCCAGAACAAGTCGATCAGCGCCACCCGGGTGGTGGCCACCGCGAACATGGGTTTCACCCTGGAGGGTGGAGACGTCGTGATCGCCCGCGCCGACGGGACCTTCGAGCACCAGCCACTCAACGCGACCGCGGTGGCGGTGCGTACCGCCGATGGCTGGAAGTGGCTGCACTGGCACATGTCCGAGGCGGGGTCCCGGTTCCGGGTGAACGCCAACGGCGTCCGTGTCGACCTGGCCACCGGAGCTCCGTTGCCCGGACCGACTGACTGAGCCCAGCTCCCCGGCCATCGCCGGCTGTCCGTCCAGGAGGACATTCACCATGGACCAGAACGTCGTCGGGCAGCAGGCCCCGACGGTCGAACACAACAACAACGGTGAGGAGAACACCTACCCGAACTATGTGGCGTGCTTCCATAAGGGCCTGCCGCACGACGACGATGGCGAGGTCGACCCGAACGCGTACCGCCAACTGCTGCGGGCGCTAGCCAGTCGGTCGCCGGAGAGCTTCGAGCGCGTCCCGATGGGCACCGTGGATGGCGTACGGCTGACAAACCCCCTCGCCGGGCTGGCCCGGCACGCCTCCGGCACGCCCAGCGATCGGTTCAGGCTCCGACCGGCACCCCGGTTGGACGGTGCCGAGCATTCTGCGGAAATGGTGGAACTGTACTGGATGGCGCTTTGTCGCGACGTGCCTTTCGCCGAGTTCGGCTCGGACCCGACGGTGGCTGAGGCTGCGGCTGAGCTCGGCGCGCTCAGCGACTACCGGGCTCCCCGCTCGGACGGATCGGTCACCGCGGCCACCGTCTTCCGTGGCGACACCCCGGGCGACCTGGCCGGGCCGTACCTGTCTCAGTTCCTGCTGCGTGATCTGCAGTTCGGCACGTTCCGTACGCAGCAGCGTCAGGACACGGTGCGTCCCGGCCAGGACTACATGACAACCTGGAACACCTGGTTGAAGATCCAACGCGGATTCAGCCGAGGCCTCGGGCCGCAGGACCGGGATCGCAACCGCACGCGGTATCTCGCAACCCCCCGCGACCTGGCCCACTACGTGCACTTCGACGCCACCCAGAGCCCATTTCAGCCATACCTTCACGCGGCGCTGATCCTGCAGGACCTGGACATGCCGCTGGACGCCAACCTGCCGTACCAGTGGTCGATCAACCAGCTCGGGTTCGGGACCTTCGGTTGGCCGCATCTGTACGACCTGGTGACCGGATCGACCGCCCGCGCGTTGCGGACCGTATGGTTCCAGAAGTGGTGGGTCCACCGGCGGCTGCGTCCCGAAGCGTCTGCCGGGTTGGTACACAAGCACCTCTCCGGGCGTCGCCGATACGACTTCCTCCACCATGAGGTGCTCGAATCGGAGGCGGCCCGGCGCAGCTTCGCTCGCAACGGAAGCTACCTGCTACCGCAGGCATATCCGGAGGGTTCGCCCACCCATCCGTCGTACGGTGCCGGACACGCGGCGGTGGCCGGTGCCGGCGCGACGCTGCTGAAGGCGTGGTTCGACGAGACCGCGGTGATTCCGAATCCGGTCGAGGTGAGCCCGGACGGCACCACCCTGATTCCCTACCTGGGCTCGGATGCCGCACGGATGACCGTCGGCGGGGAGCTCGACAAGCTCGCGGCGAATATCGCGATCGGTCGCAACATTGCCGGTGTGCACTACCGCAGCGACTACGCCGCCTCGCTCGAACTCGGCGAACAGGTCGCCATCGACATGTTGCGTAGTCAGCGGGGGTGGTTCGAGGAGAACTATTCGCTGACCCTGACTCGATTCAACGGGCAGTCCGTGACCATCTGACCGGATTGCCGCGGGTGTCCCGCCGGCGGGCTGACCACAGCCACCGGCGGGACACCCCCCTGTCCGCGAGACATCTGATCGACCTCCGAGGAGAAGCGCCATGCCGACCTATCCACCTGTCGGAGTCGAGCCCGCACCGACTCCGGCCGTGACGTCGACCGTCGCCGACCGACGCACTCCGGCGCTGCGCCGGTTCGCGGTCTCCATCACGGTCCTCACCGTGGCGGGGCACTGGTTCCTGGGATTCGAACAGGCACCGATCGTTCCGCTCGTCGTGGTCGGCTACGCGTACCTGTTGGACCTCGCGTTCGAGTGGTCGACCTCGTGGGCGCAGCGTCGGCGTCCGGGATTCGCGGGAGGCTGGCGTCGTCTGGTCGACCATCTGCTGCCCACCCACATCAGCGCGCTCGCCTGCGCGATGTTGCTGTACGCGAACTCGTCGCCATGGCCGTACCTGTTCGCGATCACCGCGGCGGTGTCCAGCCGCTACCTGATCCGGATTCGAATCGACGGACGGCACCGGCACGTGCTGAACCCGTCGAACGCCGGCATCACACTGACCCTGCTGCTGTTCTCCTGGGTGAGTATCGCGCCGCCGTACCAGTTCACCGCGGACATCGGAGGGGCGCTCGACTGGCTGGTGCCGGCGGCTGTGCTAATGGCGGGCACGGTGATCAACGCAAAGTTGACCGGTCGGATGCCGCTGATCGTCGGTTGGCTCGCCGGGTTCGCCGGGCAGGCCGTGGCGCGATGGCTCCTCGCCGATCACGCGTTGCCGGCGGCCTTGATGCCGATGTCCGGCCTGGCGTTCATTCTGTTCACCAACTACATGATCACCGATCCGGGCACGACACCGCACCGGCCCGTCAACCAGGTCCTGTTCGGAGTGACGACCGCGATGGTCTACGGCTTGCTCGTTCTGTCACACGTGTCGTACGGGCTGTTCCTGGCGCTGACCATCGTGTGTGTGATGCGGGGGGCGTTGTTGGCCGGCTTGGGCCTGCGACGACGGGTGCCGGTGGTCCGCCCCTAGGTCTCGACCGACCATCGGGGATGGTAGCTGCCAGCGTCATCGGGGCAGGGCAGGCTCGCACCGAGCCGGCCCTGCCCCGTGTCCTCGGATCGTCGTACGCGGCTCAGGCCGGGGTGCCGGCGCTCGCACAGCCGGTCGAGCACCCGCCGGCGTCTACGCTGCCCGGTGCCGCCCGGTCCAGGACGAGCCGGAGCAGCGCGGGGGTCAACTCCACGGGCGGATCGATCGGCCGCGGCCGTCTCAGGGCGATCTGAAAGGCCCGAACCGAGCCGCCGTCTCTAATCACAATCGGACTCCCGGACAGCCCGATGAAGTCTGCGGGTACCGCCGGCCGGGCTAGCACGTCGGTCAGCCGCGCGCCAGGGTGGAAGCCCAGCGCCACCGCCTGATAGGTGCCGTCGGGCATCGGCGCGATCCGGGTGAGGCGGTTCGTCCGCAGCACGCTGTATCCGACGGGTGTGTCAGCGTCAGTTTCGGCGTCGGATCGGAACATGGCCAGCACCGCGCAACCGCCCTCTGCCGGGCCGCCGGTCACCGTGCCGACCGGGCCAGGGGCGGTGAGCCCGTTGTCGAGGTGGGTGACGAGATCGATGAGCCGGACTCTGCCGAACGAGGCGAGGGCCACCCGGAAGCGGCGCGGCGACATACCAGTGAGTTTGCTGAATTGACCGATGAAGGTGCCAAGGCTGGAATATCCCACCTCGATGCAGATCTCGGTTACGCTCAGGTCCGTTGTCAACAGCAGCCGCCGAGCCTCGGCCATTCTGAGTGCGGCCAGGAAACGGGCCGGAGTAGTGGACGTCAGGTAACGAAAAACGCGGTGGAAATGAAATGGGCTCAGTAGCGCGGCCTGGGCGATGTCGGATAGGCGCTGCGGCTCGGAGAGGTTCTCGGTCATGTACGCGACGGCGCGTGCGACCGAATCGATCCGGGCGCTGTCGGTTGGGCTGCCGAGGCAAGCTGTCACGGCGGTGCATGCGGCGATTTGAGTGCAGCCCATGCAATTTGCTCCCTGTTTTACCGACGAGACCGTGGCGATTGTCATGAATGTGCCTCCTCTTTTTCCGGGCAGGGCCTGGGCGATGGCGTGGTTGCTCGTTTCATCGCCTGCTCTGCGTCCGGACCTGGCCACCGGTCGCCTCATGGTTGAGGTCGGGGCGAGGGTCTCGAGGCTTGCCTGGCCGGAGCAAGCCATACGGATCGGTCGTCGCCTGACCGGGTGGGCTGAGTTGGATGTCAGTCAACACCGCGCCTAGCCCTCGTAATAGATGGAATCTTGCTAATGGCTACTGCTGTGCAAGCGAATCAGAAGGTGTCGAGGCATCGACTCCCGTGGTGGTCGTGAACCCGCGGGGTGGGGATGTTCGGCTGGGCCGGGTGCCTGCGCGCAAGCTTCATCGAGTTCCCGTCGACAGTTGATATTCGCAGGTCACGCCGCTCCTGTCGGTTGAAAGTCGGGTAACTCCCGAGGAGTGGGCCCGCTTTCGACCGGTGGCAGTCCGTGTCAATACTGGCGATAAGGACCAACATGCTGATAGTTCCCCCGAGGTGGTTTATTCGGGTATCGGCTTGGGTGCAACCGCGTGGTGCCCGACGACAGGAACCGGGGCGGGCGACGTCGCCCGCCCCGGTCGTGGGGAAATCCTGGTCAGTTCATCCAGTTGGTACGCGGGCAGAACTGCACGCCTTCGATGTCGGCGACACCGTCCTGGTCGGAGTCCACGTCACCGTCACGGGTCGAGTAGATGTCGAGCGAGTTCGCGTCGATGGCGCCGTCGCCGTTCCAGTCGACCAGCTTGCCCTTGAAGGTTCCGACGATGAAGGCATTGGCCAGCGGCCCGCTCGGGGTGTCCAACGTTCCCAGGATGCTGTTGCCGGGGAACAGGACATCCTCCAGCGAGCTGCCCCGCATCGTGTCGAAGTTGAGGTAGCCCCAGGTGTGCACTCGCCCGCGGACGTAGCGGATCGCCGGCTCGCCCTTGATCAGCATGTTCGGGTCCAGCGTCCATTCACCGGAGCGCTTGGCCGCGACCATCTCGTTGCGGTGACCCAGCGAGTCGTCGTCGGCCCGTCCGGAGAGGAAGACCGGACGCAGCCCTCGCGATTCGAAGTAGAAGCTGCCACGACCGGCGTTGGCGTGGTTGGTCAGGCCGCGGAACACGAAGTTCTCGGTGTGCGGCGAACCGTCCTCATGCAGGCCGTCGAGGGTCTTGCTGATGATCAGCTTCTGGTTCCGGGTGTCGACGTTCGGGCATGCGTGCGCCTGCCCGTAGCTGCGTGCCAGGCCCTGCGGCGAGAGAGTGATCTTGCCCCAGTTGCGGCCGCTTTCGTCCAACGCGACGTAGACGTCGCAGTGGATGTTCAGCAGGATGGTTTCGTCGAACGTCCGACTCGAGTCGTAGGTGAACGACCGGTTGTCGAACGACGGCAGGCCGGTGCGCAGTTCCGAACCGAACAGCCGGGCCCACTCGCCGACATCCGGGTCGTCGTCGTTGGCGTGCCGGTCCAGCACGCGCAGCGCATCGGTGCCGCCGATCTTCTCCAGGGCCCAGAGCGCGTTCCACCGGACCTGCCGGTCGGAGTCGTTGGCGACCGCCTCGGCGAGCAGGTCGACGGCACCGCTGAGCCGCCGGTCCATCGCCTGGTACAGCGACTGCTCCCGGATCATCGGGTCCCGGTGGTGCAGGGCCTCGTACTCGACCTGCTCGTCAGTGCGAGCGTCGAGCCGGACCGCGCCGCGCTCCAGCATGTCGCCGAACTCGCTGTTGAGTAGCGCGGGATCGCCCTCGAGGTAGTGCTCCCACTCCGGAGCGCTTCCAGCGCCGCCGGTGGTGGCGCTGACCGATTGAAGCGTCATTCTCACATCACCCTTTCTCTGGTGTGGCTGTCGTGGTGCCGGACCTATTCAGATGGCGGCGCGTTTCGGAAGCAGAAACTGATCGTTCGCTTACCGCCCTCGAGAACCGCGTCGAGCTGCGTGAGCGGTTCCGACTAAGTGGTTGACGTGACTTGTGCGCGCCGGTGGAGTCGAGGCACTCCGATGCGGGGAGGTCTCGCCGGTCGCTGCTTCGCCGACCGGTGCACCGGTTGCGCGCTGACACCAGATTTCGCCATCGCCGTGCTGGCCGTCCAGTACTGGACGGTGAGCTAGCAAGAACGCAGAAACAGCGGCGGTTCGAGGCGCCGGGATAGCTGTCTGGCGGTGGATCAGCCGAGAATTTGCCCATCTCTGTCGTGGCCGTATGGGAGATCGGCGACGCAACCCTAGCCTGATCCGCGACGACCTCGAGAACGGTCGTCACGACCAGGAGGAGGAACAATGCCGTTCTCGCTTGCCTTCATCAGCCAGGGCGCGCACCGTCGACCGCGTCGGCCGATCCGCCATCATCCGGCGGTCCGGGTGCTCACGATCTGCGGTCACCTGACGCGCATCGTCCTTCGGGCTGCGGTCGCACTCAGCGGGGCCGGTTTGCGGGGACGTCTAGCCGACCGGTACGCCTGGCAGCGGTTGGCCGGTGACCTGCTCGCCGACGCGGCCGAGCGACTCGGTCCGACGTACATCAAATTCGGTCAGATCCTCGCCACCCGGGTCGACGTCGTCCCACCCGCGGTGGCCGCGCGGCTTGGTCGGCTGTTCGACAAGGTCACACCGCCGTCGATCCGGCCGCCGATCACCGGGAGCGTCGGTGCCGCACTCGATGGCGGTGTCGGTGGTCTGCGGCGAGTAGCCGCAGGTAGCGTCGCGGTGGTCTACCGGGGCCGGCTCCGAACCGGAGAACAGGTCGCGGTGAAGGTGATCAGGCCCGGGATCGATGCCGTGATCGACACGGATCTCGCGCTGTTACGCGTGGCCGCCCGCGGCGTCAGCACGCTGCCCAGGTTTCGGCGCGCACCACTGGTGGAACTCGTCGACCAGCTCGGTGCCGCGATACGTCGGCAGCTCGACCTGTGCGCCGAGGCTGATGCGTTGCGCCGGCTCCGCCGAAACCTGGCGCATCTCGATGGGGTACGGGTGCCCAGCGTGTACCGCGAACTGTCGGACCGGACGGTGCTGGTGACCGAATACCTGTCGGACATCCGCCTCAGCCTCCCCGCCGCGCCTCCGCAGACGGCCCTGGTGACAGCCATGCGGGCAGCCTTCCAGATGGTCTTCGTTGACGGATTCGTGCACTGTGACCTGCACCCCGGCAACCTACATCTGGCAGCGCACCGGGTGACCGTGCTCGACGCCGGCTTCGTTCACGAGCTCACCCCGATCGCCCGGCGGGCCTTCGCGGAGTTCTTCCAGGCGATGGCGTCCGGCGCGGGTGACCGGTGCGCCGAAATTCTCCTGGCCACGGCCGACCGGGTCGAGCCCCCGGCAGACCTCGTCGGGTTCCGCTGCGACATCGCGGCGCTGGTGGTCGCGGCGGCTGGCCGGCCCGCAGGTGAATTCAACCTTGCGGATTTCGCATACCGGATGTTCGCCGCCCAACGCACGCGCGGCCTCTACGCAGATGTCCAGTTCGTCTATCCGATCTTGGCGCTTCTCGTTTTGGAAGGTCGGGTGCGCCAGCACGCGCCGGACGTCGATTTTCAGCGGGTGGCCATGCCCTACGTGCTGCGGGCGCTGGCTGACACCGTCTCGCTGCCGGGCTGGCGGCCGTCGCCGACCCGATAGCCAGCGAACCGCGGCGTTCGCAAAGTCGGAGAAGATCGGCGGCACCCGGTTCCAGACGATGGGTACATCGCTACCAGATCGAACATCCTGGAGTCGTAACATGCCGTGCTCATGGCGATCACTGCGCCGCCGACTGCTGACCCTCACCCCGGACGGGACGGTGGCCGTCCGTCGTGGAACTGGCCTGGCTGACACCACTACCCGAAGCGTCTTCGAGATGGTGGACCGCACGGTACAGGCCGGCTTCGACGCGGCCCTGGACTCGACCAGCGTCGGCGAGCTGGAGGCCCGGTTGGACCGCACCGCGCGGGACTTCAGAAGCTTCGCGTACGAGGGGGCCGCGGCGGCGTACGCGATGCTCGACGCGGTGGCCCCGACCCGGACCCGTCGGGTGGGCCGACTGCTGACTGGACGCGGCGCGGCACATCGCTTCCTGATCTACTTCGGGGTCGGGCGGGCGATAGGCCGGCTGCCCCGGTTCCGGTGGCGGTCGGTGCTGCCCGCCGACCCGGTGCTGCACTGGCTGGCAGTCGATGGCCTCGGCTTTCACCGGGCGACCCTCGACCCGATCAGGCATGTTCGCCAGCAGTACCGGGCCGACGTGGCGGGATGGCCGCACGGAGACTTCCGGCACTACCTGGATCGCGCGCTTGACCAAGGCACCGGCCGGGCGATGTGGTTCGTGGAGGGTGCCGACGTCGATCGGGTGATCGCGACCGTCGGGCGGTTCCCGGCCGACCGTCACGACGATCTGGTCAGCGGCGTCGGTTACGCGGCGACCTACACCGGCGGGGTGAGTGAGCCGGCGCTGCGTCGGCTGTGGCAACTCAGCGGCGAGCATCGCTCCTTCCTGGCTCAGGGCGCGGCTTTCGCCGCGCTGGCTCGCGACCGGGCAGGGCTGGTCAACGCGCACACGCGGACGGCGGTGGCCGTGCTGTGCGGCACCAGCGTCGAACAGGCGGCCGACATCGCTGAACGATCGGAGACCGATCTGTCACCGGACGGTGCGCTGCCGAGTTACGAGGTCTGGCGACAGCGGATCGCTGACCGGTTCACCTCCCGCAGCCGTCGCTAGTACCCCGACGAGGAGGGTGCCGAGCACCGCCCCGGACAGGCCCCATAGCACGCTTCTCACCCGACGGTTCCTCCTCCGCGTACCCGGTGCGACCCGACGCCGCGACACGCCGAACACAGTATCTGGTGTTGCGTCTTCTAGCTTGCTCCCATATATGGTGTACCCCGCAGCTGGTTCGGCCGCCCCTCGGCGGTGGTCGAGGCAAGAGGGAACCCGGTGTGAGTCCGGGACTGCCCCGCAGCGGTGAGTGGGAACGACCGCCGTCACCGAGCACTGGGCCCGTGGCGGGTCCGGGAAGCGACGGCCAATAGGCACGAGCACGACGCCCACGAGTCCGAAGACCTGCCAGCGTGCCGCACGCGTCGCGTGCGGTGGTCGAAGGCCGCGCGGGACGGCCGACGCCGACGACCGGTCGACACCCGGCGGAGCAGACCGTCAGGTGAGTGACCGGTGGCGTCCTCCCCGCGTGTCCGTCGACCGGTGGACAGGCACG